>JBAVRG010000230.1:0-4918 GCA_049694795.1 Mycobacteriales bacterium | reverse complement strand
CGAGCGGACCGGGACCTTTGCGCGCGGGCTTGCGGGCCGGTGCGCGACGGGCTGCGGGCTTGCGGGCGGCCGGCTTGCGGCTGCTCGAGCGGGCGGCCGCCTTCTTGGCGGGCGCCTTCTTCGTGCTCGGGCGTGCGGACGTACGTGTGGCCATGATCGGACGCTACCTGCGCAGTACCACCTGTCACACCCGTCCCAGCCGCGACACGCCGCACGGCTTGTCGCCCGCGATCTTCCGCTCCGCGTGCGCGACTCGCCGCTGCCGGCCCCCACGCGCGGAAGATCGCGGCGGAAGAGGCAGACGAGTACGGCGGGACGCGGGCGTGCAGGGTCGGGCGGGGCGCCCCGTCAGACCTCGAGGACGACCGGGATGATCATGGGGCGGCGACGGTAGGTGTCGGCGACCCAGCGGCCCAGCACCCGCCGTACCTGCTGACCGAGCTGGTGCGGGTCGGACACGCCCTCCAGCGCGGCCCGGTCGAGCTCGGCCTCGAGCAGCGGGAGCACGTCGTCGAAGGCCTTCGGGTCCTCGGTGAAGCCGCGGGCACCGATCTGCGGGGCGCCGGCGATCTTCCCCGTGACGGAGTCGACCGCGAGGGTGAGGGAGATGAAGCCCTCCTCGCCGAGGATGCGCCGGTCCTTCAGCGTCGACTCCCCCACGTCGCCGACCTCGAGGCCGTCGACGTAGACGTAGCCGCACGGGACGGTGCCGACCACGGCCGCGCGCCCGTCGACGAGGTCGACCACCACGCCGTCCTCGGCGAGCACGACGTTGTCGACCCCGGTGAGGCGGCCCAGCTCGGCGTGCGCCCGCAGGTGCCGCCACTCGCCGTGCACCGGCATCAGGTTGGAGGGCTTGACGGCGTTGAGCAGGTAGAGCAGCTCGCCGGCCGGCGCGTGGCCCGACACGTGCACCTTCGCGACGCCCTTGTGCACGACATGCGCGCCCCAGCGGGACAGGCCGTTGATGACGCGGTAGACGGCGTTCTCGTTGCCCGGGATGAGCGAGGAGGCCAGCACGACGGTGTCGTCGGGCTCGATCCGCACCTGGTGGTGCGACCGGTTGGCCATCCGCGACAGCGCCGACAGCGGCTCGCCCTGGGAGCCGGTCGAGACCAGCAGCACGCGGTGCGGCTCGAGGCGCTCGACCTCCTTCATCTCCACGACGATGCCCGGCGGGATGCGCAGCAGGCCGAGGTCCGAGGCCACCCCCATGTTGCGCACCATCGAGCGGCCGATGAAGGCGACCTTGCGGCCGTGCTTCTCGGCCGCGTCGAGCACCTGCTGGACCCGGTGCACGTGGGAGGCGAAGCACGCCACGATCACGCGCCGGGTGGCGTTGCGCACGACCTCGTCGACGACCGGGCCGATCTCGCGCTCGGAGGTGACGAAGCCGGGCACCTCGGCGTTGGTGGAGTCCGACAGCAGCAGGTCGACGCCCTCGCTGCCCAGGCGCGCGAAGCCGCCGAGGTCGGTGAGGCGGCCGTCGACGGGCAGCTGGTCCATCTTGAAGTCGCCGGTGTGCAGCACCAGGCCGGCGTCGGTGCGGATCGCCACGGCGAGCGCGTCCGGGATGGAGTGGTTGACGGCGAAGAACTCGAGCTCGAACGGCCCGACCGCCATCCGGTCGCCCTCGACGACCTCGTCGACCACCGGCTCGACGCGGTGCTCGCGCAGCTTGGCCTGCAGCAGCGCGAGCGTGAAGCGGCTGCCGATGATCGGGATGTCGCGCCGCTCGCGCAGCAGGAACGGGATGCCCCCGATGTGGTCCTCGTGGCCGTGCGTGAGCACCACCGCGACGACGTCGTCGAGCCGGTCCCGGATGTAGCTGAAGTCCGGCAGGATCAGGTCGATGCCCGGCTGCTCGTCCTCGGGGAACAGCACGCCGCAGTCGACGACGAGCAGCTTGTCGTCGAACTCGAAGACCGTCATGTTGCGGCCGATCTCACCGAGCCCGCCGAGCGCCACGATGCGCAGTGCGCCGTCGGCGAGCGGCGGGGGCGGCCCGAGCTCCGGGTGCGGGTGGCTCACAGGACGGCAGCTGCTTTCAGGTCAGTGGTGAGCTGCGCGACCTCGTCGGGCGTGGCCTCGACGAGCGGCAGGCGGACTCCTCCGACGGGGAAGCCGAGGATGCTCAGCGCCGCCTTCACGAGGATCGTGCCCTGGGTGCGGAAGATGCCGGTGTAGATCGGGAGCATCGCCTCGTGCAGCTCGCGCGCCTTCGCGAGGTCGCCGGCGAGGAACGCCTCGATCATCTGCTGGGTCCGACCCGCGACGACGTGCGTGGACGTCCCCACGACGCCCACCGCGCCGATGGCCATGAGCGGCAGGGTGACCGCGTCCTGGCCCGAGTAGTAGGCGAGGTCGGTCTCGCGCAGCACGTGCGACGTGGACTCGAGGTCGAGCTTGGCGTCCTTCACGGCGACGATCCGCGGGTGCTGCGCCAGCTCGACGATCGTCCGCTCGGCGAGGGCCAGGCCGGTCCGGCCGGGGATGTCGTAGATCATCACCGGCAGGTCGGTCGACTCCGCCACCTTGGTCATGTGCGCGATCACCCCGGCCTGCGGGGGCTTGTTGTAGTACGGCGTCACGAGCAGCAGCCCGGTCGCGCCGACCTTGGCCGCGTCCTCGGCCATCGCCATGGCGTGCGTCGTGTCGTTGCTGCCGACACCCGCGACGACGTGCGCCCGACCGCCGACGGCATCCACGACAGCACGCAGCAGGTCGGCCTTCTCGGCACGGTGCGTGGTCGGCGCCTCGCCCGTCGTGCCGGAGATGACCAGGCCGTCGTTGCCCTCGTCGACCAGCCGCTCGGCCAGCTCGCCGGCGCGCGTGTAGTCGACGTCGCCGTCCGGGGTGAACGGGGTCACCATCGCGGTGAGGACGCGGCCGAACGGCGGAGCGGTCATGCGGTCGATCATCCCTCAGCCACGAGCGGACTGCTCGCGACTTCCGAGCCGTCGGACAGGGTGGAGATCGTGAAGTCGTTGAAGACGTTCGGGGCGACCCGCTGCAGCTCGCGCAGCATCGCGATCGCGAGCTCGCGGATCTCGACGTCGGCGTGCTCGGAGGCGCGCATCGCGACGAAGTGCCGCATCGCGCGGTAGTTGCCGGTCACCACGATGCGGGTCTCGGTGGCGTTGGGCAGCACGCTGCGGGCGGCCTGGCGGGCCTGCTTGCGCCTGGCCGTGACGTTCTCGACGTCGGCGAACTTCTTCTCCAGGCCCTCGAGGAGCTTGGTGTAGGAGGCCAGCGAGGCCTCGGCGGCCTCGAGGAACAGCGCGTGCAGCTCGGGGTCCTCGGCGATGACACCGGGCTCGACCATCGCCGCGTCGCGCTCGGGGACGTAGCGCTGCGACAGCTGGCTGTAGGAGAAGTGCCGGTGCCGGATCAGCTCGTGGGTGAGCGAGCGCGAGACGCCGGACAGGTAGAAGCTCACGCTGCCGTGCTCGAGCACCGACAGGTGCCCGACCTCGAGGATGTGCGCGAGGTAGCCGGCGTTGGTCGCCGTCGCCGGGTTGGGCTTGCTCCAGCTCTGGTAGCAGGCCCGGCCGGCGAACTCCGCGAGCGCCTGGCCGCCGTCGACGTCGGTCTCCCACGGCACGTCCGCCGGCGGCTCGAAGTGGGTGTAGCCGATGACCTGGACCTTGAGCGGCGCGAGGGCCGGACCTTCAGACAACACAGACTCCGTACGGCGGACAGCGGGCCGCGGGAGGGGAAGGGCGGCGCGTCCAGGGTAACCGGGCGAGCGGTCCCGTCGGGGCGGCTCGCCGTGTTGGATGGGCGGGTGACCGACTGGACCTCCCCCACCTGGCACGCGGAGGCGCTCGCGTGGGCCGACGTGACCCCCGTCGGACCGGTCACCCAGCCGCACCTGCGCCCCTGGTCGACCGCGCTGCGCATCCCCACCGCCGACGGCGTGGTGTGGTTCAAGGCGGGCGGCTCCGGCACCGCGTTCGAGGCCCGTCTGCTGCGTGCCCTGAACGCCTATGGCGCCCCGCAGCTGCTCACTGCGCTCAAGGTCGACGTCGAGCGTGGCTGGCTGCTGCTGCCCGACGGCGGACCGACGCTGCGCTCGGCGCTCGACCGCGACCCTGACCTGCACCGCTGGGAGCCGGTGCTGCAGGGCTACGCCGCGCTGCAGCGCGCCGTCGAGCACCGGGCGCTGCCCGGGGCCGAGGACCAGCGGCCGCAGTGCATGCCCGCGCTGCTGGAGGCGCTGCTGCGCGAGCTGCCCGTCGGACCACGGGCCGAGCTCGAGGCGCTCCAGCCCCGGTTCGCCGGCTGGTGCGACGAGCTGGCCGGCTCAGGGGTGGTGCCGACCCTGCAGCACGACGACCTGCACGACAACAACGTGTTCGCCAGCGGGGTCGTCTACGACTGGGGCGACGCCGTACTGGCCTTCCCGTTCGCGACCCTGCTCGTCACGCTGCGCTCAGCAGCGCGACGCTGGGAGCTCGCTCCGGGCGCGCCGGAGCTGGTGCGCCTGCGCGACGCCTACCTCGAGCCGTGGACCGACACCCACAGCCGGACCGAGCTGGAGCTGCTGTGCCTGCTCGCCACCCGCGTCGGCAAGGTCGGGCGCTCCCGCGCGTGGCAGCGCGCGCTCACCGGTGTGCCCGACCCCGGTGAGCACGCCGAAGCAGCCCCGGGCTGGCTGGAGGAGCTGCTCGAGGAGGACGTGTTCTGACGCCTTCCCGACACAAGGCTTGACGTCGAGGCGCCGACCACGTGCAAGATCCTGCGGCCACGGACCGTGAGCACCGGCGTTCCGCCTTGTCCTGGGCGGGTGGCGCCTCTGGGCCGCCCTGTTGGGGGGGACGGGGCGCGGCAGGAGCACCCGCCGCGCCCCGCTCCCCAGCGCCCAGCGCGTCAGAGCGCCGCCGCGAGCTCCCCGGCCAGGTCGCCGCGCGGCTCC
>JBAVRG010000229.1:0-16581 GCA_049694795.1 Mycobacteriales bacterium | reverse complement strand
GCCCGGACGTCGTGGTCCCCCGCAGCGTCCTGGACGCCCGCCTGGTGGCCGCCGCGGTGGCCCGCGGCGCTGAGCTGGTCCGGCACCGCGTCCGCACGCTGGAGGTGCGCGCGGGCAGCGTGCTGCTGGACGACCGCTTCGAGGCGAGGTGCGTCGTGGGGGCGGACGGTGCCCACGGACCGGTACGGCGGCAGCTGGCCGTCCCGCGCCAGGAGCCCGGCACGGTCGCCGTCGCGGTCCGCGGCTACGTGGCCTCCCCCGGCGGCGAACCGGAGCAGCTGATCGTCATGGACGGGCGCGACTGGCCGGCGTACGCGTGGCGGTTCGACGCCGGCGACGGGACGGCGAACGTCGGCTTCGGGCTGCTGCTGCCGAGCCTGCGGGCCGCGGGCCGGGGTCGGGAGGCGCTGCACCAGCGCCTGGTGGAGCTGCTGCCCGAGGCGGCTGGCGCGACGGCGCTGCGCGCCCACCACCTGCCGCTGTCGACGGGCCGTCCGCGGCTGCCGGACGGCCGGGTCCTGCTCGCCGGCGACGCGGCGTCGCTGGTCAACCCGTTGACCGGGGAGGGGATCTTCTACGCGCTGCTGTCGGGCCGGCTGGCAGGCCGGGCGGCGGTCTCGGCCGGCGACGCGGGTGCGACCTACCGGCGGGACCTGCACCGCGAGCTGGGGCGGCACCTGCGGCACACCACGGTGCTGGCCCGGCTGGTCGCGCAGCCACGGGTGCTCGAGGCGGGGGTGCGCGCGGCGGACCGGTCCGCCGCCGCGATGGACGCGCTGGTCGAGGTGGGTCTGGGCCGCGGGCTCATCACCGCGCCCCTCGTGCGGGCGCTCGTCGGCGAGGCTGTCCTCTCCTTGCGTCCGCTCGGGCGCACCCCTGCCCGGCGCTGACGAGCAGACGCACCGGTCAGGAGAGGATCTTGCGGACGACCTCGGCCTCGGCGTCGGCGAGCCGCACCACCTGCTCGGCGATGAACGACTCGGTCTTGCCGCCGATCAGCGGCACCGAGACCTTCACCTCGCCCTCGATGGTGTGCTGGTTCCCCTCGGGCGTGGGGTCGATCCGCATGGTGCCGGACAGCTTCGCGGGCGCACCGGCGATCTCGGCCTTCCAGGTGCCGCGCCTGGCGCCGTCCTGGAGCGGTCCCCACACGTCGGTGGTCGTGACGCGCCGGTCCGCGGGCAGGAACCTCTGCAGGAACGCGGGCACGCCCGACGGCAGCTCGCGGGACATGACGAGCGTCACGCCGCCCTCAGGGGTCACCTCCCGCCGCAGCAACCGGCTGCCGTCGCCGAGGTACCGGGCCTTCTGGTCGGCCCAGTGCTCGCCGCTGAGCACCGCGAAGACGGTCTCGACGTCGACCTCGCTCGCGACGCTGCGAAGGAAGCGGGTGCCCATCAGGAGACCAGGCCCCGAAGGACCTCGGCCTCCTTCGCTGTGATCTTCTCGGTCATGCCGACGACGACGCCCTCGGCCTTGCCGCCCACCAGGGGGATGGAGACCTTGGCGGTGCCCTCGACGACGTAGACACAGCCTGAAGGCGTCGGCTCGAGCCGCATCGTCCCCTCCACCTTCGCCGGCGAACCGGGGGTGTCGGCCCGCCAGGTGCCCGAGCGCACGCCGTCCCGGGCCGGTCCCCACACGTCGGTCTGGGTCACGCGGCCGTCGGCCGGCAGGAACTTGGTGAGGAAGCCCGGGATGCCGTCCGGCAGGTTGCGGCTGACGACGAGCGTCACCGCGCCGCCCTCCCCGACATCGCGCGACACCTGCTTGCTGCCGTCCTCGAGGGCGGCTGCCTTGGCCGGCGCCCACCCCTCCCCGGAGATCGCGGCGTAGGCCGTCTCGACGTCTGCCGGCACGTCGTACCGGACGCTGATCTTGCCTGCCATGGAGGGCTCCTTCAGGACGCTTCGGACGCGTTGTCGGCAACGATAGGGGTGACCCGGACCCGGCTCACCCGCCGGCCGTCGAGCTCGGTCACCTCGAGGCGGTGGCCGTCGGCCTCGACGGCCTCGCCGGTGCGCGGCAGGTGGCCGAGGGTGGCCATGACGAAGCCGGCCAGCGTCTCGTAGGGCCCCTCCGGCAGGCGCACCCCGGTCTGCTCCAGGACCTCGTCGAGGTTGAGCAGCCCGTCGGCCTCGACCTCGCCGCCGCGGAAGCGCAGCGCCTCGTCGCCGGGGACGTCGTACTCGTCACGGATGTCGCCGACGACCTCCTCGATGAGGTCCTCGAGCGTCACGATGCCGGCGGTGCCGCCGTACTCGTCGACGACGATCGCGAGGTGGTGCCCCTCGCGCCGCATCTCCGACAGCGCCGGCAGCACCCGCTTGGTGCCGGGCAGCAGCTTCACCTCGCGGGTCACGTCCGCGATCTTGGTGGTCCGGGCCTGCGCGGCCGGCAGCAGCAGGTCGCGCACGTGCACGAAGCCGAGCACGTCGTCCTGGTTGCCACGGGCCACCGGGTAGCGCGAGTGCGGCGCGGTGGACGTCACCTTGGAGGCGCGCGCGACGGTCATCGAGCTGTCGAGGAACTCCACCTCGGTGCGCGGGATCATCACCTCGCGCAGCTGCCGCTCACCCGCCGCGAACACCTCGTCGATGAGCTTGCGCTCGTCCTTGGTGAGCGACTCGTGCGCCGCGACCAGGCCGCGCAGCTCCTCCTCCGAGATGGCGTCGCGCGACGCGGTCGGGTCACCCCCGAGCAGCCGCACCAGGACGTCAGTGGTCTTCGACAGGAACCAGATGACCGGCCGGCTGATGCGGGCGAAGCGGTCCACGAGGGGGGCGAGCAGCAGCGCGGTCCCCTGGGGCCGCTGCAGCGCGAGTCGCTTGGGCGTCAGCTCCCCGACCGTGATCGCGACGTAGGAGATCGCCAGCGTGATGAGCACCAGCGACAGGACCTCGGCCACGCCCTTCGACAGACCCGCGTCCTCGAGCTTGGGCGCGAGGTGGCTCGACAGCCGGGCCTCGCCGAACGCCGCGGACAGGAAGCCGGCGGCCGTCACGCCGATCTGCACGGCGGCCAGGAAGCGGTTCGGGTTCGCCGACAGCGAGGCCACCCGCCGACCCCGCTTGCCGGCGTCGGACATCCCCCGGATCTGGCTCTCCCGCAACGAGACCAGCGCGATCTCGCTCGCGACGAAGACCCCGCCCAGCAGGATCAGGAACAGGATCAGCGCGACGCTGACCAGCACGTCGGTCACGGCGCGCCCCCTGCCCGGAGACGCGCCGACCTACTCGGAGGATGGTCCACGGCCAGAGCCTATCCGGGTACGGCGAGACCCCCGGGCACGGCGGCGGCCCGGTCCCCGTGGGGAGCCGGGCCGCCGTACCGGGGTCGTGCCTAGAACTCCGCGAGGGCGGCGTTGAACGTCGCGCTCGGGCGCATCACCGCGTCGGTCTTGGCCTTGTCGACGTAGTAGTAGCCACCGAGGTCCGCGGGCGAGCCCTGGACCGCGTCGAGCTCGCTGACGATGGTCGCCTCGTCGGCCGCGAGCCGCTCCGCCAGCGGGGTGAACAGCGCCGCCACGGCGGCGTCCTCGGTCTGCGTGGCCAGGGCCTGCGCCCAGTAGAGAGCGAGGTAGAAGTGGCTGCCGCGGTTGTCGAGCTGGTGCACCTTGCGGCCGGGCGAGCGGCCCTCCTCGAGCACCCGCGCGGTGGCCTGGTCGAGGGTCTTGCCGAGCAGCGCGGCACGCGGGTTGCCGGTCTTGTCGGCCAGGAACTCGAAGGACACTGACAGGGCGAGGAACTCGCCGAGGGAGTCCCAGCGCAGGTGGTTCTCCTTCACCAGCTGCTGCACGTGCTTGGGCGCCGAGCCGCCGGCCCCGGTCTCGAACAGGCCCCCGCCGTCCATGAGCGGCACGATCGAGAGCATCTTCGCGCTGGTGCCCAGCTCGAGGATCGGGAACAGGTCGGTGAGGTAGTCGCGCAGCACGTTGCCGGTGACCGAGATGGTGTCCTCGCCGCGCTTGGCGCGCTCGAGGGTGTAGCGCGTGGCCGCGGCGACGTCCATGACCTCGATCGTGAGGCCGGTGGTGTCCTCCTCGGCGAGGTAGGCGCGGACCTTCTTGAGCACCTCGGCGTCGTGGCCGCGGGTCTCGTCCAGCCAGAACACCGCCGGGGCGCCGGTGGCGCGGGCGCGGGAGACGGCCAGCTTCACCCAGTCGCGGATCGGGGCGTCCTTGGTCTGGCAGGCACGCCAGATGTCGCCCTCGGCCACGTCGTGCTGCAGCAGCACCGTGCCGGCGCCGTCGACGACCCGGACCGTGCCGTCGGCGGCGATCTCGAAGGTCTTGTCGTGGCTGCCGTACTCCTCGGCCTTCTGCGCCATCAGGCCGACGTTCGGGGTGGTCCCCATCGTGGTGGGGTCGAACGCGCCGTGCTCGCGGCAGAAGTCGACCGTCTCCTTGTAGAGCGGGGCGTAGGAGGAGTCGGGGATGACGTACTTGGTGTCCTGCTGCTGGTCGTCGGCGTTCCACATCTGCCCGGAGGAGCGGATCGCGGCCGGCATCGACGCGTCGATGATGACGTCGCTCGGCACGTGCAGGTTCGTGATGCCCTTGCTGGAGTCGACCATGGCGAGCGCCGGACCGGTGTCGTAGGTCGCGCTGATGGCCTTCTCGATGGCCTCACGGGTGTCGGCGGGCAGCTTCTCGAGAGCTGCCAGCACGCTGGCGAGGCCGTCGTTCGGGTCGGCGCCCACGGACGCGAGGGCGTCGCCGTACTGGGCGAAGACGTCCGTGAAGAACTGCTTCACGACGTGGCCGAAGATGATCGGGTCCGAGACCTTCATCATCGTGGCCTTCAGGTGCACCGAGAACAGCACGCCCTGGGCCTTGGCGTCGGCGATCTCACGGGCCAGGAACGCCTCGAGCGCCGCCTTGCGCATGACCGCCGCGTCAACGATCTCCCCGGCCTGGACCTTCAGCGCGTCCTTGAGGACGGTCACGGTGCCGTCCTCGGCCACGTGCTCGATGCGCAGCGTGGTGGCCTCGGGCAGCGTGACCGACGTCTCGGAGTGCCGGAAGTCGCCGTCCGCCATCGTCGCGACGTGGGACTTCGTGTCCGGCGACCAGGCGCCCATCGAGTGCGGGTGCTTCTTGGCGTAGCCCTTGACCGAGAGCGGCGCCCGGCGGTCGGAGTTGCCCTCGCGCAGCACCGGGTTGACGGCGCTGCCCTTCACCGCGTCGTAGGAGGACCTGGTGGCGCGGTCCGCATCGGTCTGCGGGTCCTCCGGGTAGTCGGGGACGGCGAAGCCGGCGTCCTGGAGCTCCTTGATCGCGGCCTTGAGCTGCGGGATCGAGGCGCTCACGTTGGGCAGCTTGATGATGTTCGCCTCGGGCGTCTTCGCCAGCGCGCCGAGCTCGGCGAGCGCGTCGGGCGCGAGGTCGAACGCGGCCAGCACGCGGGCCGCCAGCGAGATGTCACGCGTCTCGATGTCGACCCCGGCCTTGCCGGCGTACGCCTGCAGCACGGGCAGCAGGGAGTGCGTCGCGAGCGCGGGCGCCTCGTCGGTGTAGGTGTAGATGACCTTCATCAGATGAGGCCCAGCTCGCGTACGGCGTCGCGCTCCTCGCCGAGCTCGGCGACCGACGCGTCGATCTTGCTGCGCGAGAAGTCGTTGATCTCGACGCCCTGGATGATCTCCCACGTGCCGTCGACGGCGCGGCACGGGAAGGAGCTGATCAGGCCCTCGGGGACGCCGTACGAGCCGTCGGAGACGACGCTGGAGGAGGTCCAGTCGGTGCCGTTGACCCAGTCGTAGACGTGGTCGATGGCGGCGTTGGCGGCGGACGCCGCGCTGCTCGCCCCGCGCGCCTCGATGATCGCCGCGCCGCGCTTGGCGACGGTCGGGATGAACGTGTCCTTCAGCCACGCCTCGTCGACCTGCTCGGCGGCGCTGCGGCCGCCCACCTTGGTCGTGTAGAGGTCCGGGTACTGCGTCGCGGAGTGGTTGCCCCAGATCGTCATCTGCTCGATGGCGGTGACGGGGACGTCGAGCTTGCTGGACAGCTGGCTGAGGGCCCGGTTGTGGTCCAGGCGCGTCATCGCGGTGAAGCGGTCGGCCGGGACGTCCGGCGCGTGCTGCTGCGCGATGAGCGCGTTGGTGTTGGCCGGGTTGCCGACCACGAGGACCTTGATGTCGTCGGCGGCGTGGTCGTTGATGGCCTTGCCCTGCGGACCGAAGATGCCGCCGTTGGCCTGCAGCAGGTCGCCGCGCTCCATGCCGGCGGTGCGCGGCCGGGCCCCGACGAGCAGCCCGACGTTGGCGCCGTCGAAGGCGGTCTTCAGGTCGTCGGTGATGTCGATGCCGGCCAGCAGCGGGAAGGCGCAGTCGTCGAGCTCCATCGCGGTGCCCTCGGCGGCCTTCAGCGCCGGCGTGATCTCGAGCAGGCGCAGGCGCACCGGCGTGTCCGGGCCCAGCAGGTGGCCCGACGCGATGCGGAACAGCAGGGCGTAGCCGATCTGCCCGGCGGCTCCGGTGACGGTGACGTTGACGGGGGTGCTGCTGGCCATGCCTGGGCTCCTGGAGATCTCGGGTTGCCCGACAGCCTAGGAGGTCGGCTCAGAGGGTCGTCGGGATGGTGTTGGCCAGCACGACCAGGCCGAAGCCGAGGACGAGCAGCACCGCGGCGTCCACAGCTCGTGAGCGCACCACCAGCAGCCCGGCCTGCCGGGCGGGCAGCGTGAGCCGCAGCACCGCCCCGAGCAGCAGGCCGAGCCCGACCACGGCCGAGCCCACCCGCCAGACGTGCAGCACCCCGATCCCGAACAGCCCGGCGGCGACGACGGCCAGCACGGACAGCAGCGGCAGCTCCTTGGTGGGGCTCACGGGTTCGTCGTCCCCGGTCGGGCGGGCGGCGGCTGCTCGCCGCGCAGCACCGCGACCGCGAGGTCGGCCTGGACGGCCCGGACCAGCACGTGGTCGGTCGTGAACCCGGCCATCGAGGTGAACGGGATCTGGGCACCTGCCAGCCGGCCGGCCACGTCCGCGAGGAACCCGACCTGCTCCCACGGCAGCGGCCCGGCGAAGGTCACGCGACGCCAGCCCACCTCGACCGCCAGAGCGCCGTCGTACGCGGCGAGCGCCGCCTCGGAGCACACCAGCGTGACCTCGTGCTCGTCCTCCACGAGCCCGAAGAAGCCCTCAGGGAGCGTCGCCGGACGCCAGCCCACGGGCCAGCGGGAGACGGCCAGGTGGGTGGGGTCGAGCGTCGGCCGCAGGTCGGTCACGTGGCCCTCCTCACTCGTCTCACGCGCTGTCGACAGTACGGCGTGTGACTACTGGGAGGAGGGGTAGGGGCTCTGGAAGGACAATCGACCACGACCTGGGAGGAAGCTCCGTGGACACGCCACACCTGCGCGTGGAGGAGACCAGTCAGACCTTCCCTCTCGCCGCCACACTGACCACCGTCGGTCGTGGCGAGGGGGTCGACATCGCCCTTGAGGACCCGACCGTCTCGCGTCTCCACGCCGAGATCACCCGGCGCGGCCCGCACGTCTACGTCTCGGACCTCGGGCTGTCGGTGAACGGCACCAGGGTCAACGGCAGGCCGGTCGGTCGGCGGGTCCTGCTGGACGGCGACGTCCTGTCCTTCGGGTCCTGCCGTACGAGGGTGGGGGGGCTCGCGGGCATCGCGGTGCCGGACGACACGCTGGCGGTGCGCCGGCTGTCGGCCCCGGACCTCACCCGGCGCGAGCTCGAGGTCCTGACCGCGCTCTGCCGTCCGGCGCTGCAGCAGGACGCCTTCGTCGCCCCGGCGACGGCCCACGACATCGCCGACGAGCTCGTCGTCACGGAGGCCGCGGTGAAGCAGCACCTGCTGCGGCTCTACCAGAAGTTCCGCATCGGCGAGGGCGTCAACCGACGGGCCCGGCTGGCCAACGAGGTCATCAGCGCCGGGGTCGTGCGCCCGCTGCCCACGGACGTCGAGGCCGACGTGAGCCGCGCCGGCTGACGAGCCTGACCCGGTCCCCCCTGCGCTGTGGGGGACCGGGTCAGGCCAGGCCGGCGCGCCGCTCGGCCGCTTCGACGCAGTTCTTGAAGAGCATCGCCACCGTCGTGGGGCCCACCCCGCCGACGCGCGGCGTGATGGCGCCGGCCACCTCGTTGCAGGCCTCGTCGACGTCCGGCAGCAGCCGCTTGCCCTCGTAGCGCACGCCGCCACCGACGACGACCGCGCCGGGGCTGATGTGCTCGGGCTGCAGGATGCCCGGCACCCCCGCCGCGGCGATCACGATCTCGGCGCGGCGCGTGTAGTCGGCCCAGTTGGGCACGCCGGTGTGGACGACGGTGACCGCGGCGTTGGCGGTGGGCCGCTTCTGGGTCAGCAGCAGCGCGAGCGGTCGGCCGAGCGTGGTGCCGCGTCCCAGGATGCAGACCTCACGGCCCGCGATCGGGATCTCGTGGAAGGCCAGCAGCGCCTCGATGCCGGCGGGGGTGCACGGCACCGGCCCCGGCATCGACAGCGCGAGGCGGCCCATGTTGACCGGGTGCAGCCCGTCGACGTCCTTGTCCGGGTCCATCTCCAGCAGCGCCGCCTCGAAGTCGACCTGGGGCGGGGTCGGGTGCTGCACCAGCATGGCGTCGCAGGCCGGGTCGTCGTTGAGGCGCCGGATCGCGGCGACGACGTCGGCCGTCGTGGCGTGCTGCGGGAGCCGCTCGTGCGGGCTGGCGAAGCCCAGCTCCTCGGCCTTGGCCATCTTCATGCCGACGTAGCCGGCGCTCGCGGAGTCGTCGCCCACCAGCACGGTGCCCAGTCCGGGGGTGTGGCCGGCGGCCTTCAGCCGCGCGATCCGCGGCACCAGGTCGGCGAAGACGGCCTCGGCGACCGGGGCTCCAGGCAGCAGGCGTGCGCTCATGCCCGGAGAGCCTAGTGTCGGCGCGTGCCCCGTCCGCCCGCGCTGCCCCTGCTCGCCTACCGGTTCCTCGGCTGGAGGCTGGGCCCGGCCCACAAGGACTGGGTCCTCGACGACATCCTGCGGCCCGGATGGCTGCTGCGGGCCGGCGCGCCCGCGATCGCCGCGGTGCTGCTGATCGGCAGCGCGCTCGCCGCAGCCGTGGGCGGGAGCACCGACCGGCTGCTCACCGTGACCGTGGTCATGGCCGCCGTGGGGGCGTTCCTGCGCAGCTCGCTGCGCGAGCGGGCGCTGCGCCAGCAGGGCCTGGACCCGAGCGGCCGGCCCCTGCCCACGGCGACCTGGTGGCACGACGACCGCGCACGCCTGCGGCGCAACGTGCTGGGCGCGGTCGGCACCGTCGTCATGGTGGTCGGCGCCCTGCTGCTGGTGGCCCTGCGCTCCCGCCCCTGAGGCAGCCGCGCCGCGGGCGCCCGCCCGCTAGTGGAAGAAGTGCCGGGTGCCGGTGAAGTACATCGTCACGCCCGCGGCCTGGCAGGCGGCGACGGTCTCCTCGTCGCGCACCGAGCCACCGGGCTGCACGATCGCCTTCACCCCGGCCTCGAGGAGAACGGCCGGGCCGTCCGGGAAGGGGAAGAAGGCGTCGGAGGCCGCCACCGCACCGGCCGCCCGCGCCCCGGCCCGCGAGACGGCGAGCTTGCACGAGTCGACCCGGTTGACCTGGCCCATGCCGACCCCGACGGTGGCGCCACCGGAGGCGAGCAGGATCGCGTTGGACTTCACCGCGCGCACCGACCGCCACGCGAACGCGAGGTCGGCCAGCACCTCGCCGGAGGCCGGCTCGCCGCACGCCAGCGTCCAGGCGGCCGGGTCGTCGCCCTCGGCCTGCAGCCGGTCCGCGACCTGCATGAGCAGCCCGCCGGAGACCGGCCGGAGCTCCACCGGGTCGAGCGCGGCGGAGGCCACGGTGAGGAGCCGGATCGACGGCTTCTTGCTCAGCAGCTCGACGGCACCGGGCTCGTACCCCGGCGCGACGACGACCTCGGTGAAGATCTCACTGACCTTCTCGGCCATGGCCAGCGACACCGGCACGTTGGTGGCGATGACGCCGCCGAACGCCGACACGGGGTCGCACTCGTGCGCCTTGAGGTGCGCCTCTTCGACGGTCGCGCCCACCGCGATGCCGCACGGGTTGGCGTGCTTGATGATCGCGACGGTCGGCTGGTCGCCGTGGTCGTGCGCGGCCCGCCAGGCGGCGTCGCCGTCGACGTAGTTGTTGTAGGACATCTCCTTGCCGTGCAGCTGCTCGGCGCTCGCCAGGCCGCCCCGGCCGTTCGTGTACAGCGCCGCCTTCTGGTGCGGGTTCTCGCCGTACCGGAGCACGGCCGCGCGGTCCCAGGTGGCCCCGGTCCAGCCCGGGAAGCCGTCGACGGCGTCCGAGCCGTCGTAGCTGCCCAGGAACCACGAGGCGACCGCCACGTCGTAGGTGGCGGTGTGCTGGAAGGCGAGCGCGGCCAGCCGCCGGCGCTGCTGGAACGTGAAGCCACCCGCGTCGACGGCCTCGAGCACCTCGCCGTACGACGCCGGGTCGACCACGACGGCGACGCTCGGGTGGTTCTTGGCGGCCGCGCGGACCATCGTGGGGCCACCGATGTCGATCTGCTCCACGCACTCGTCGGGCGCCGCGCCGGAGGCCACCGTGTCGGTGAACGGGTAGAGGTTGACGACGACCAGGTCGAACGGCTCGACGCCGAGGTCCGCGAGCTGCTGGACGTGGTCGGGCAGCCGGCGGTCGGCGAGGATCCCGGCGTGCACCCGCGGGTGCAGCGTCTTGACGCGCCCGTCGAGGCACTCGGGGAAGCCGGTGAGGGCGTCGACGCTGGTGACCTCCACCCCGGCGTCGCGCAGCCGCGCGGCCGTCGAGCCGGTCGAGACGATCTCGACGCCGGCCTTGGCGAGGCCCCGACCGAGCTCCTCGAGCCCGGTCTTGTCGTAGACGCTGACCAGCGCGCGCTTGATGGCGATCGTCGAGCTCATGGGATGGTGACCCTTCGTCCGGTGACGGTGAAGCCCTCTCGGGCCATGCGCCCGACCGCGTCCACGAGGGTCTCTCGCTCCGCGACCTTGATGCGCTCGTGCAGGGTGGCCTCGTCGTCGTCGTCGAGGACGGGGACGGCGGCCTGGGCCACGATCGGCCCGGTGTCGACGCCTGCGTCGACGAGGAACAGCGTGCAGCCGGTGACCTTCACGCCGTGCTCGAGGGCGTCGTGGGCACCGTGCATGCCGGGGAAGCTCGGCAGCAGCGCCGGGTGGGTGTTGAGCATGGTGAAGCGGTCCAGGAAGGCCTGGCTGACCAGCTTCATGAAGCCTGCGCTGACGACCAGGGTCGGCTCGTAGCCGGCCACGGCCTCCGCGAGCGCGGCGTCCCACGCCGCGCGGCTCGGGAAGTCGCCGACCTTCAGCACGAACGTCGGGATGCCACGGTCCTTGGCCCGCTGCTCCCCCAGGGTGCCCTCACGATCCGCGCCGACGGCCACGACCTGCGCGCCCCAGGCGGGGTCGGTGGCGGCGTCGAGCAGGGCCTGGAGGGTGGTGCCGCTCCCCGAGACGAGGACGACCAGGCGCGCGGCCGGGTTGTCGGGCGAGGAGGCGGACAGGGGGTTCTCCGGGAACGAGCGGGTGAGGGGCACGACTCTAGCGGCCCGGCGCTGGCGCTTGACCGGTCGCCGAACGCCAAGAAGCATCGCCGTGTGCTCCTGGCCGCAGGTCCCTCCCGACCGCGTCCGCTGCCTGCCGCGGGCCGCCTGGTGCTGCTGCTGGGGGCGGCGGTCGCCCTGGCCGGCCTGCACCCGCGGGGCCGTCCGGCGACGCTGTGCCTGCTGCGCGCCACCACCGGCCTGCCCTGCCCGCTGTGCGGGAGCACCACGGCGTTCGTGCGCCTCGGGCACGGCAGGGTGCTCGCGGCGCTGGCAGCCTCCCCGCTTGCCGTGCTCGGGGCGGCTACCTTCGCGCTGTTCCCGCTGGCACCCGCGGCCGTCACCCGGACGGTCGGGCGGTACCGCACCGCGTTGCTCCTCGCTGCGCTCACCGCCGGTGAGCTGTGGCAGCTCCACCGGTTCCTGTGACCTGCCCCTGATCGCCTCAGCCCGACAGCCACCCGACAGCCACCCGACACGGAGGAACGATGACCACTCCTGAGGACCCGTTCAACCCCCCGCCGGGATCCACACCGCCGCCCCCGCCGCCCGGCTACGGCCAGCCGGCCGCCCCGCCGCCCGGGTACGGCGCCATGCCCGAGCTGGCCAGCTGGGGCCTGCGTGTCCAGAGCGCCTTCATCGACTGGTTCGGGCCGTCGCTGATCGCCGGCCTCATCTACCGCGGCAGCACCGGGCTGGGCGCGCTGCTCTACCTCGCGGCGCTGGCCTGGGCGCTCTACAACGCCTACCAGGCCGGCCAGACCGGCCAGTCCACCGGCAAGAAGATCGCCGGCACCCGGCTGCTGCGCGCCCAGGACGGTCAGGTCGTCGGTGGCGGCCTCGGCATCGGGCGCTACTTCCTGCACATCCTGGACGCCCTCCCCTGCTACCTGGGCTTCCTCTGGCCGCTCTGGGACGCCAAGAAGCAGACCTTCGCCGACAAGATCCTCTCGACGGTCGTCGTCAAGGCCTGACACCACGCACCGAGGGCCCGGTCGACCCGCCGTGGGCGGGGTCGACCGGGCCCTCGTCGTTCCTGCTCGGCGCTCCTGAAGGCCGGTCAGCGCCTGCGGTGCACCACGACGGCCGCTGTCGCCGCCGCCGGCAGCGTGACCTCGAGGGCGACTGCCAGGCCCACCTGCCACGGCGAGGGGCCGACAGCGACCAGCCGACCACCACCGACCGGCCCGCCGGACAACCAGGCCAGCAGCGCCACGGCAGCTCCCGCGCAGGGCCCGGCCGCTGCCGCCTCGAGCGCACCGGCGCGCACCGACGTGGCAGGCAGGCGACGGCTCACGAGCAGCCCGGCGACGACCCCGGCCGCGACCGGGACGGCGAGCGCCGCCACCCCGAGCCAGGTGGGCACGCCACCCGAGGGAAGGGCCGCGAGCAGCGGCAGGGCCGGCACCGGCCCCAGGGTGGTCCCGAACGGCCCCACGCCGGTGCCGGCGCCGACGGCGAACCCGGGACCCGCGAGCCAGCTCGCCCCCCAGACCGCGGCGTTGGGCACCAGCGACAGGCTGAGCAGCAGCAGCGCGGTACCACCGACCAGGCCGGGGGCGGTGGCCCCGGCGAGGGTGCCGACCCGGCCGAGGTGCACGAGCAGCGAGAGCCCGACCAGCACTGCCCCGCCCGCGAGCAGCACCGCCACCGCACCCGAGGTGCCGGCGGCCAGCCTGCGGGCCCGGGCCGGCAGCCGGGAGACCTGCCGCAGCAGCCCGGCCTCGCGCAGCACGCCGCTGCCCGCGCCGAGGACCGCGACCACGGTGGCCCAGAGCAGGGCCTGCACCGGCGCGGGCTGCACCTGCCGGGTCGAGACGGCGGCCGCGACCAGCGCGGCGGCGACGCCGTACGGGAAGGACAGGGCCAGCACCAGCCCGGCTGCCTGCCGGAGGTCGGCCACCGGTGCGGTGCGGGCGCTGTGCCGCCCCGCGCGGTGCAGCAGCAGCAGCGGCAGCGCGACCAACCCCAGCGGGGTCAGCCCCAGCACCCCGCCGGGCACCGACAGGTCGACGCCGTGCGCGACCAGCCACACCTGACCGGCGGCCCGGGTCGCGGCGGCGGCCCCCGAGCCCGAGCGGGCGTCGGCCGCCCAGGCGAGCAGCACGGGGATCGCGACGGAGACCAGGCCGGCACCGAGCGCCCACGCGGCGGCCGCCACACCTGGACCGAGCACATCCGGTGCGGGCCGACGGGCGGGCGGGGCGGGGCGCTGGAGCGGTCGGCGCTCGACGGTCTGGGTCATGGCACCTCCGACTGTCCCAGCAGTCCCACCCTGATCCGCGTTCCCACGCCGACCACCCCCTCCCTGGTACGACGACGGCCCGCCCGAGAGGGGCGGGCCGTCGTCGTACCCGGGGTGCTGCGTCCGCCCGTGAGCGGACGCAAGGGGGTCAGAGGCTCTTCATGACCTCGCGCATGAGGTCGGCGGTCGCGGACGGGGTCTTCCCGACCTTGACGCCGGCGGCCTCGAGGGCCTCCTTCTTGGCCTGCGCGGTGCCGGACGAGCCGGACACGATGGCACCGGCGTGGCCCATCGTCTTGCCCTCGGGGGCGGTGAACCCGGCGACGTAGCCGACGACCGGCTTGGTCACGTGGGCCTTGATGTAGTCGGCCGCGCGCTCCTCGGCGTCGCCGCCGATCTCGCCGATCATGACGATCGCAGCGGTCTCCGGGTCGGCCTCGAACGCCGCGAGGCAGTCGATGTGGGTGGTGCCGATGACCGGGTCGCCACCGATGCCGACGGCCGTGGAGAAGCCGTACTCACGCAGCTCGTACATCATCTGGTATGTCAGCGTGCCGCTCTTGCTGACCAGGCCGATCTTGCCCGACGTGGGCGCGATGGTGGCCGGGATGATGCCGGCGTTGGACTTGCCGGGGCTGATGAGACCGGGGCAGTTCGGGCCGATGATGCGGGTCTTGCCGCCCTTGTCGAGGTTGTACTGCCAGAACCACGCCGAGTCCTGCACGGGGATGCCCTCGGTGATGACCACGGCCAGGCCGATCTCGGCGTCGATGGCCTCGACGACCGCGGCCTTGGCGAAGGCCGGCGGCACGAAGATGACCGACACGTCGGCGCCGGTCTTCTCCATCGCCTCGGCGACGGTCGCGAAGACCGGGATGCCGTCCACGTCGGACCCGGCCTTCTTCGGGTTGACGCCACCGACGACGTTGGTGCCCGAGGCGACCATCCGGCGGGTGTGCTTGGTGCCCTCGGAGCCGGTGATGCCCTGGACGATGACCTTGCTGTTCTCGGTGAGGAAGATCGCCATCGTCAGGCCGCCTTGTTCGCGAGCTCGGCGGCCTTGTCGGCCGCGCCGTCCATCGTGTCCACCACAGTGACGAGGGGGTGGTTCGCCTCCGCGAGGATGCGACGGCCCTCCTCGACGTTGTTGCCGTCGAGCCGCACCACGAGCGGCTTGGTCTCCTTGTCACCGAGCATGGCGAGCGCCTGCACGATGCCGTTGGCGACCGCGTCGCAGGCGGTGATGCCGCCGAAGACGTTGACGAAGACCGACCGCACGTCAGGGTCGGAGAGGATGATCTCGAGGCCGTCGGCCATCACCTGCGCCGACGCGCCACCGCCGATGTCGAGGAAGTTGGCGGGCTTCACGCCGCCGTGCGCCTCACCGGCGTACGCGACCACGTCGAGGGTGCTCATGACCAGGCCCGCGCCGTTGCCGATGATGCCGACCTGGCCGTCGAGCTTGACGTAGTTGAGGTCCTTGGCCTTGGCCCGGCCCTCGAGGTCGTCCTCGGCCACGCGGTCGGCGTAGGTCTCGAAGACGTCCTTGTGGCGGAACTCGGCGTTGGCGTCGAGCGTGACCTTGCCGTCGAGGGCGAGGATCTGGCCCTCAGGGGTGCGCACGAGCGGGTTGACCTCGACGAGCGTGGCCTCCTCCTCGACGAACACCTCCCAGAGCTGCTGCAGCACGGAGATGACCTGGTCGCGGACGTCGGCCGGGAAGCCCGCGGCGTCGGCGATCTCGGCGGCCTTGGCGGCGTCGCAGCCGACGACGGCGTCGACCGGGATCCTCGCGAGGGCCTCGGGGCGCTCGACCGCGAGCTCCTCGATCTCCATGCCGCCCTCGACGGACGCCATGGCGAGGTACGTGCGGTTGGCGCGGTCCAGGAGGAAGGAGACGTAGTACTCCTTGTCGATGTCCGACGCCTCGGTCACGAGGACCTTGTGGACGGGCAGGTCCTTGATCACGAGCTTGAGGATGTCGGCGGCGCGCGCCTCCGCCTCGTCCGCGGTCGGGCAGTACTTCACGCCACCGGCCTTGCCGCGGCCGCCGGCCTTGACCTGGGCCTTGACCATGACGGGCTTGCCGATCTTCTCGGCGGCGGCACGGGCGTCGGCCGGGTTGTCGACGGTCTCGCCGGCGAACACCGGCACTCCGTGCTTGGCGAAGAGCTCCTTCGCCTGGTACTCCATGAGGTCCACGAGTGGGTCCTGTCCTGTAGGGATGAGGCTCGGACGAGGGTAGCCACCGACCCGGTTCCGTTTCGACGTGGGCTCGGTCACGCCTCACTCGTGTGACCCAGTGCACGGGCCCGGGTCACACCCGCGGCAGGGACGGCGCGCCGGACGGCGAAGCAGTCAGGCACCCAGCCGGAAACCCAGGAGACACACGTGCGCGCTCGCTCTGCCCTCGTCCTCTTGCTCGTGCTCCTGGCGGCCCCACCCGCGCACGCCGACACCCCCGCGCCCGTGAAGGGCACGCACGCCTTCACGACCAGTGACGCCCTCGTGCCGGTGCTGGACGGCCCGACCGGCACCCACCAGACCACGATCGACACCCGGCTCTACGTCCCGGACGACGCCACCGCCGCCCACCCGCAGCCGGCGGTCCTCATGACGCACGGCTTCGGGCTGTCGAAGACGGCCGGCGAGGTGGTGTCGTCCGCGACCTTCCTGGCCCGGCACGGCTACGTCGTGCTCACCTACACCGCGCAGGGCTTCGGCAGCAGCACCGGCTGCGTGACGCTCGAGTCGCGCAGCTACGACGTGAAGGACGCCCAGC
>JBAVRG010000228.1:0-4002 GCA_049694795.1 Mycobacteriales bacterium | reverse complement strand
CCACCGGCCTGGCGCCGGCCCGTGCTGACGCACCGGTCGCCCCCCCGGCGCCGGCCGGCGAGCCCGAGCCGGCGGGGCCTTCGACAGAGCCTTCGACGGAGCCTTCGACGGAGCCCGCTGCGGAGGCGCCGCCGCCGCGGCCGGCCGCCCGCAAGGTCACCAAGAAGCGGCCGGAGAGCGGGAACGGCGGTTCGCGGCCGGCCACCAGGCCTGTCGAGCCGGTCCTCGAGCGCACCCCCGATCTCGCCGACGCGGACATCGAGCCGGTGCGGGTCGACCGGCCCGCCGCCCGTCCTCGACCGGTCGTGCCCCAGCCCGAGCGACAGGCGCAGCCCGCACCCTCGGCCGCCGAGCCGCCGCCTCCCGCGACCCCGCCGAAGCGCAAGCCCTGGTGGCGGCCGGGCGGCTGACGCACGGGAGGGCCGGTACCCCTAGGGGTACCGGCCCTCCCGTGCTGTGGTGAAGGAGACGTCCTACGAGAAGACGTCCTTCACCTTCTCGCCGACCTGCTTGACCTGGCCGGACTTCTCGTCCTTGACGCCCTCGGCCTGCAGGTCGTGGTCGCCGGTGGCACCGCCGACCGTCTGCTTGGCCTTGCCCTCGAGCTCCTGGGCCTTGTCCTGAAGCTTGTCGGTCGCGCTCATGGCGTGCCTCCTCGGTCTCGTCGAACGGGTTCGTCGGACACCTCACCCATGCCCCGGAGGGGCCGAAAGGAAAACGTGGGAGACCTCACCGGAGGGAATCTGGGCCCACCTGGGACGCTTGAGGTGGAAGACGCCGTACGAAGGAGAAGTCGTGTCCCTGCCGCCGCTGGTCGAGCCCGCAGACGAGCTGACCCGTGAAGAGGTCATGCGCTACAGCCGGCACCTAATCATCCCCGACGTCACGACCCAGGGGCAGAAGCGCCTGAAGAACGCCCGCGTGCTCGCGGTCGGCGCCGGTGGCCTGGGCTCCCCGACGCTGATGTACCTGGCCGCGGCGGGTGTCGGCACGCTCGGCATCGTCGACTTCGACACCGTCGACGAGAGCAACCTGCAGCGCCAGATCATCCACGGCCAGAGCGACATCGACCGGCCGAAGGCGCAGAGCGCGCGCGACTCCGTCAAGGAGATCAACCCGCTCGTGAACGTCGTCCTCCACGAGGAGCGCCTCGACTCCACGAACGTCATGGAGATCTTCGCGCAGTACGACCTGATCGTGGACGGCACCGACAACTTCGCGACCCGTTACATGGTCAACGACGCGGCGTTCTTCCTCGGCAAGCCCTACGTGTGGGGCTCGATCTACCGCTTCGACGGCCAGGCATCGGTCTTCTGGCCGACCGCGCCCGGTGGTGAGGCGCCGTGCTACCGCTGCCTCTACCCCGAGCCGCCGCCGCC
The DNA here is from genome assembly GCA_049694795.1 of Mycobacteriales bacterium. Classification (GTDB taxonomy): domain Bacteria; phylum Actinomycetota; class Actinomycetes; order Mycobacteriales; family SCTD01; genus RYN-111. Next base: position 2,623 of record JBAVRG010000228.1, on the reverse strand, counting down.
GGGGATGGTCCCGAGCTGCGCCGAGGGTGGCGTGCTGGGTGTGCTGTGCGCCTCCATCGGGTCGATCCAGACCAACGAGGCCATCAAGCTGCTCATGGGCATCGGTGAGCCGCTCGTCGGCAAGCTGATGGTCTACGACGCCCTCGAGATGGAGTACCGCAAGATCAAGGTCCGCAAGGACCCGGAGTGCCCGCTGTGCGGCAAGGAGCCCACCATCACCGGGCTCATCGACTACGAGGCGTTCTGCGGCACCGTCTCCGAGGCCGCCCAGGAGGCCGCCGCCGGGTCGACCATCCTCGCCACCGAGCTGAAGGCGAAGATGGACGCGGGCGAGGACTTCGTGCTCGTCGACGTCCGCGAGCCCGCCGAGTACGAGATCGTGAAGATCCCCGGCTCGGTCCTCATCCCCAAGGGCGACATCCTCAACGGCTCGGCGCTCGCCCAGCTGCCGCAGGACAAGCAGATCGTCCTGCACTGCAAGAGCGGCGTCCGGTCCGCCGAGGCGCTCGCCGCCCTCAAGGCAGCCGGTCTCACCAACAGCGTGCACGTGCAGGGCGGCGTGCTCGCCTGGCAGGCGCAGGTCGACCCCTCGCTGCCCACCTACTAGCCGGTACGGCGAGGCCGGCGTCCTCCGAGGACGCCGGCCTTCGCCGTACCCGGGTCGGCTGACGATCGTCCCGCACCGCCACCACCGTCGCCGATCTTCCGCTCGTGGTGTCCGACGCGCCGTCCCGGATCCCCCTGAGCGGTAGATCGTTCCCAAGGCCTGTCCGTCCCTAGACTCCGCGCGTGCCCCGACGCCCGCAGGCCTCGTCGTCGGCCGGCCTGTCGGTGCGCCCCGGCGGCGAGGTCGGTCCCACGCCGTACGCCGTGTCGGTCCTGGACGTGGTGGCCCGCATCCCCCCGGGCAAGGTCATGACGTACGGCGACGTGGCCGAGTTCCTCGGCGCGGGCTCCGCGCGGACGGTCGGCATGGTGATGGCCAAGCACGGCCACGAGGTGCCCTGGCAGCGGGTGGTGCAGGCCGGCGGCCGGCCGGCTGAGCCGTTGCTGCAGAAGGCGCTGGACCTGCTGCGCGCGGAGGGGTGTCCGGTGCGCGGCGAGAAGGTCGTGCTCGGCGAGTGCCGGTGGGACGGGTCCTGACCAGCGCGGGGACTGTCGGTGCGTCGTGGTTGGCTTGCCCGCGATGAGCACCGCTTCGCCGTACCGGCTCGTGCGCACCGCACCCGCGCCGGCCACCCGGCTCGTCCCCGACGAGGCGCAGCAGGCCGTCCTCGACCACCCGGGCGGTCCGCTGCTGGTCCTGGCGGGCCCGGGCACGGGCAAGACGACGACGCTGGTCGAGGCGGTCGCGCGCAAGGTCGAGGGCGGGCTGTCCGCGGACCAGGTGCTGGTGCTCACCTTCAGCCGCAAGGCGGCAGGTGAGCTGCGCGAGCGGATCACCGCCCGGCTGGGCACCCCGACCGCGGGCCCGTCCGCGTGGACCTTCCACGCGTTCTGCTACGCGCTGGTGCGCGAGCACCAGCCCACGGGGCTCTACTCCGACCCGCTGCGGCTGCTGTCCGGGCCGGAGCAGGACGTCGCGTTGCGGGAGCTGCTCCGTGGCTCGCTCGACCTGGGCCGGCAGTGGCCCCCGACGCTGCGAGCCGCCCTCACCACCCGCGGGCTGGCCGAGGAGGTGCGGGCGCTGCTGTCACGGGCCCGTGAGGTCGGTCTCGACCCCGACCAGCTCGGCGCGCTCGCCGCGCGGGAGGGGCGGGCGGACTGGGCCGCGCTGGCCGGCTTCTTCGGGGAGTACCTCGACGTGCTCGACGCGCAGGGCGCCGTCGACTACGCCGAGCTGGTGCACCGCGCGGTGCTGCTGGCCGAGCAGCCTGCGGTCGGGGAGGAGCTGCGGCGGCGGTTCCGGGCGGTGTTCGTCGACGAGTACCAGGACACCGACCCGGCGCAGGAGCGGCTGCTGCAGGCGCTCGCCGGCGGCGGCCGCGACCTGGTCGTGGTGGGCGACCCGGACCAGGCGATCTACGCCTTCCGCGGTGCGGAGGTGTCCGGCCTGCTCGAGTTCCCCGACCGCTTCCGGACCGCGACGGGGGACCCGGCGCCCGTGCGGGCGCTCACCACCTGCCGCCGCTCCGGGTCCCAGCTGCTGGAGGTGTCGCGGCGGGTGGCGGCGCGCATCCCCGCGCCGGGGCTGCCCACCGACCAGCTGCGCGCCCACCGCGCGTTGCAGCCGGGGCGTGGCACCCAGGCAGGTGCGGTCGAGGTGCACACCCACCCGTCGGTCGGGGCCGAGGCCGACGCGATCGCGGACCTGCTGCGCCGCGAGCACCTCGAGCGCGGCACCCCGTGGTCCCGGATGGCGGTGCTGGTGCGGTCGGGGGCGCGCTCGGTGCCGCTGCTGCGCCGGGTGCTCACCGCCGCGGGAGTGCCTCTCGAGGTGGCCGGCGACGAGGTGCCGCTCGCGCAGGAGCCGGCCGTCGCACCGCTGCTGCTGGCGTTGCGGGTCGTGGCCGACCCCGACTCGCTCACCGCCGAGGGCGCCCGGCAGCTGCTGCTGTCGCCGCTGGGTGGCGCCGACCCGGGCGCGCTGCGCCGGCTCGGACGCGACCTGCGCGCCCTCGAC
>JBAVRG010000227.1:0-5496 GCA_049694795.1 Mycobacteriales bacterium | reverse complement strand
GCCCCGGCCAGGCGCGGGTGGCGCCGAGGGCCAGGGCGGGCCGCTGCACCACCCGGTCACCGATCCGGCCGGCCAGCAGCGCGAGACCGGCGGCGACGAAGGAGATCCGCACCGGCCAGGTGCCGCTCTCGTGCTGCAGCGCCGCCGGCCAGCAGACCGCGCTGCAGACGAGCACGACGACGACCAGCGAGTCGGCGAGCGACTCGGTCACCCGGGAGCGCACCCGGCGGAACAGCTGGTGCACCAGGCTGGCGACGAAGGCCAGCGCAGCCACCCCCGCCAGCCCACCGACCCGGCCGTCCTCGGCGACCACGACCACGTCGGCGGCCACCGCCGCCCCGAGGCCGATGAGGAACACCCCGCCCGCGGCGGGCGCCTCCACGAGCGCGAGGAAGCCGAGGACCACCAGCAGCTGCACCACCACGACGCCGCCGAGCAGCGCGAGGTGCCCCAGTACGGCGAGACCGAGCAGCCCGGCGGCGACCGCCGCGGCCGCCAGGCCCTGACCGAGCAGCGGTGGGCGGCGGCTGGTGGGACTGGTGCGGACCGGATCCGGGGCCGGCCCGGTGCTCGCCGGCTCAGTGGTCATCACGGTCACGATCCTGTCAGAACCGTGCGCGGCAGTGCGTCAGCCACCGGCGAAGGGCGGCAGGCACTCCACGACGCTGTCCGGTCCGACCGCCACCGACTCGTGTGCGCGGGTGCCCACCGGGTCGCCGTCGAGGACGAAGCTGCAGCGGGCGAGGACCTCCCCGAGCCGGGCGTCGTGCCGCGTCCGCACCTGCTCGAGCACCCCGGCCAGGGTCGTCGCGTCGGCCTGCTCCTCCGCCAGACCGGCCGCGGCCTTGGCCGCCGCCCAGTAGCGCACGATCACGTCGCTACCTCGTCCTGCGGCGCCAGCTCCGTGACGTGGGCGGCCAGGCGCGCGAGGAGGTCGGAGGTGGCGGCCTTCTCCGCGTGACCCATGCCGCGCTCCAGCCACAGCTGCGCGGCGCCGTTCGACGCGGCGTGCAGGGCCTGCGGGTGGTCGACCGGGAAGTAGGAGTCCTGGTCACCGTGCACCAGGAGCAGCGGGATCGGCGCGATGAGCGGGACGCACTCGACCGGGCTCAGCGGCACCGGGTCCCACGGTGTGGGCGAGATCCTCGTGCGTCGCGCCACGCGGGCGATCGCCCGGCCGGAGCGGCGCTCGATCACGAAGTGCACGCGCCGCATAGCAGGAGTGTCGCGGTAGTACCAGCGCGACACCGCGCTGACCGAGACGACCGCGTCCGGGACGTGCCGCACGAGGTGCCCGGCGACGTCGCGGCCGCGCAGGGCCGCATGCCGCAGCACGTTCGAGCCGCCCATCGACCAGCCGCAGGTCACGACCCGCCGGTAGCCCAGCCGCCGCGCCGCCGCCACCGCGGCGTCGACGTCCAACGGCTCGCGGTCGCCCAGGGTGCTGTGGCCGCCCGACCGCCCGTGCCCGCGGGCGTCGTACGCCAGCACGCCGACCCGCTGCGAGAGCTCGTGCGCGACCCGGCGCACGGACGCGGCGGCCGTGGAGTTCGTGAAGCCGTGCGCCAGCACCACGCACGCGTCGGTGCTCGCGTCAGGGACGGGCAGGTGCACGGCGTGGAGCCGGACGCCGTCGGCGGTAGCAAGGTCCACGTCTCAAGTGTGCAACGGTCCAGTACCCTGTATCAGGTCCGACCGAGGCAACGGCGCCTCTCCTGCCCCGACCAGGAGGTCTGCCGCATGGCCACGCTCTTGCTCCTCACCAACGCGATGACGCCGTCCGCCGACGTGCTGCCCGCCCTCGGACTGCTCGCGCACAGCGTGCGCGTGGCCCCCCTCGAGGTCTCGGCCCTGCTCGACGGCACCGGTTCGCAGGCCACCGACGCGATCCTCGTCGACGCCCGTCGCGACCTGGTCCAGGCACGTTCGCTCTGCCGCCTCCTGCGTACGACGGGAGTCAGCGCCCCGGTCTTCGCGATCCTCACGGAGGGTGGCCTCGTGGCGCTCACTGCCGAGTGGGGCATCGACGACGTACTGCTCGACAGCGCCGGCCCCGCGGAGGTCGACGCGCGGCTGCGCCTCGCCACCGGACGGGCCGCCACCGTCGAGGCCGCGACCGCGGAGCCCGGCGTGGTGCGGGCCGGAGACCTCACCATCGACGAGGGGACGTACACCTGCCGGCTGCGCGGACGCGCACTCGACCTGACGTTCAAGGAGTTCGAGCTCCTCAAGTACCTCGCGCAGCACCCGGGCCGGGTCTTCACCCGCGCCCAGCTGCTGCAGGAGGTGTGGGGCTACGACTACTACGGCGGCACCCGCACCGTCGACGTGCACGTGCGCCGGCTGCGGGCCAAGCTCGGCGCCGAGCACGAGTCGCTCATCGGCACCGTGCGGCACGTCGGCTACAAGTTCGTGACGCCGCCGCTGGCCGCGCTCCCGGAGGAGCAGGCCATCCTCGGTTCGGTCGACGGCTCCGTCCTCTGAGCCCGACGCACTGAAAGCACGCGCGGGAGCAGCCTGCCGTGAGAGGGTCGACCCAGGCTCTGGTGCGACCTGGAGGCGATGTGAGCGGTCAGCAGCGACGAGGAGCGACCGGCTCGGCGCCGGCCGGCGGCGCCGTGTACGGGATGGGGTTCATCGGGGCGCTCGTCTGGTGCTGGCAGCAGGCCGAGGGGTTCGGGGAGCACGTCGTGGCCGTGCTGAAGTCCCTCGTCTGGCCCGCGTTCCTGGTGTACGACGCGTTCCGAGCCCTGCACGGCTGACGTCCCGACGGGAACAGACATGCCTGGACTCGTACGACCGGTCAGCGACGAGCGCGATGCGCTGCTGGCCTACCTCGCGCAGATGCGGCTCGTGCTGCGGATCACCGCGCACGGGCTCAGCGATGCCCAGGCACGCAGCACGCCACTGCGCGGGGGCCTGAGCGTCGGCGGTCTGATCAAGCACGTCAGCTCCGTCGAGCAGACCTGGATGGACATGGTCGAGCAGCGTCCACGCGACAAGGCGGCCGACTACTCCGACGGCTTCCGTCACCGGGAGGACCAGACCCTCGAGGACGTCCTCGCGCTGTACGACGAGGCCGCCGCCCGCACCGACCGGGTCGTCGGTGGACGAGGGCTCGACGACGCGGTGCCCGTACCGCAAGGCGTGCCGTGGTTCCCGCAGGACGTCGAGGCCTGGTCGGTGCGATGGGTGCTCCTGCACCTCATCCAGGAGACCGCCCGGCACGCCGGACACGCCGACCTCCTCCGCGAGGAGGTGGACGGTGCGACCGCCTTCCCCTTGATGGCCGCCGTCGAGGGCTGGCCCGCGACTGCGTGGTTGCAGCCCTGGACGCCATCGGGCAGCACCTGACGGCGGTGGCGCCGACTGCGGTGACGTGGCGTCGTCCATGACGAGCGGGTTGTCCCAACGAGAATGCCTGTCCCTGAAGCCCTCGCAGGCCTAAGTTCGCCCGGTGGCCTTGGAATGGGAACAGGTGATTGTCCACTCGGTGGATCCAGTGACCTTGGGGCAGTGGTGGGCCGACGCGCTTGGTTGGGTTGTCGTCCACTCCTCTGCTGACGAGTTCGAGATCCGCCCGGAGCCGGATCGCACCCCGGGGCTGGACTTCGTCCGGCTCGATGAGGGCAGGAAGGCCAAAAGCCGACTGCACCTCGACTTCCGGCCTGATGACCAGGACGCCGAGGTGGCTCGTCTGGTCTCTCATGGCGCACGGCGTGTGGACATCGGCCAGGGGGATCGACCGTGGGTCGTGTTGGCCGACCCCGAAGGCAACGAGTTCTGCGTCCTTGGCCAATGACAGCCTCAGCGGCAGATGAGTGCGTCAGTCAGCCTCCACTGATCCCGGGGCGACTCAACGGGCGGCGCGCAAGAGTGCGCGAAGACCTACTGCGGCTTCCGCTGTTGGGGGTACGGGGCATCGCCGCGCGCGAGCATCTCGACGTACTGCGCGATCCGGCGGGCACGTGTCTCTGAGCGCTTGGCCTCGTGCACCCGGTAGAGCACCGCGTACCTGTTGGTGCGGGTCAGCACGTCCCACATCGCCTGCGCCTGTGGCGACGCGGCCAGGGCGTCACGCAGGTCGTCCGGGACCTCGATGGACGCCGAGCCGCCGTACGCCCTCGCCCACCGCCCGTCGGCTTGCGCCCGCTCGACTTCGGCGAGCCCGGCCGGCTGCATTCGTCCGTCGGCGATCAGCCGCTCAGCCGTCTCGACGTTGCGCTTCGACCACGAGCTGCGCGAGCGCCTTGGCGTGAACCGGACGCGGTAGGTCAGGTTGTCGCGCCGGGTGAGGTGGCCGTCGACCCAGCCATAGCAGAGGGCCTCGGGCAGGGCCTCGTCGTAAGTCAGCCGCGTCGGCTCAGTCGCACCCTTCTTCGCCAGCACGAGCCGTGCGCCGAGTGATGTCGCGTGATTGCCTTCGAGCCAGGCGTGCCACGCTGCCGCGTCGGCGACCAGGAGCTCCGGTGTCTCGATCACCTGACGATTCTCGTGTCACCGGCGGCCTTCAGGCCACTGCCGCGATGAGAGGCGGCGGGAGTGCCAGCTCGGAGCCAGCCGTAGCTCGCGACGCACGTGACTTGGGAAGCGCCGTTACCGATCGCTGGCGACGTCCACGCACGCAGCGGCAGATGAGGATGCGGTGCTGGTGGGCGCTGTCGGGACGCCTAGGTCGCCCGTCCGCCCTGGCTGGGGCGCCCTACGTGCTGTTGGCGGTCTCGGCCGCTGCCGCGATGCCGGCGCGCAGGGTGCTGAGCAGGCGTACGAGCTCGGCTCGGTCATCCGGGGACAGGGCGGCCGCGACTTCGTCCTGCAACGCCAGCATCTCCGGGAGCAGGCGGCGGATGATCCGACGTCCTTCGACGGTGATCGTGACGACCACGCGCCGGCGGTCCTTGACGTCAGGCGTGCGTTGCACGAGCCCACGGCGCTGCAGAGTGTCGAGCATTGACGTCATGCTCGCCGTGGTGATGATCAGCCGGTCGGCGATCGTCGTGGGGGACAGCGAGCCGCCGTCGCCGTCCAGCACAGCCAGGACTTGGCGGGCTCCGGCCGATAGGCCGTAAGCGCGAAGGCGGCGGTCCGCAAGGGCAAGGAACGCCTCGCCGGTGCGGACCGCGGCGGCCACGGCGTCATTGGCGGAGGCGCCGGCAGTGGCTGGCCGGCGCCCCCGCTTCTCGGTCAGTAGCGAAGCCCTTCGGTCTCCTCGCGGATGGTGACGTCCGGGACGCTGGTCACACCTGCGTTGGTCATCGCCTCCTTGAGGGACGGGTCAGCTGTGAAGGCCCCGGCCTGTTCCTTGGTGTCGAAGTCGATGAGCACGAGGATGTCGTGCCCATCGCGCAGCACACGGTGCCCGGTGGCACCGTGTGCTGCGCGAGCGGCCGCGTGCGTGTCGAACGCGGCCTTCCAGACGTCGAAGTCCTGCACGGTGTGACGTACTGCCAGCGTGGTCATGTCGTTGCCCTTCGTCGTGGGGTGTGGGCCGCGGTG
>JBAVRG010000226.1:0-6638 GCA_049694795.1 Mycobacteriales bacterium | reverse complement strand
AGTGCCGATGAAGGCGGGCACCACGACGGCGGCGACCACGAGGAACACCGTGTCCATCGAGTCCGCGAAGCCCGACAGCACCACCCGGCGGGCCGGCTCCGACAGCTTGCTGAAGCCCTCGGTGTTGTCCAGCGACAGCCCCTTGAGCGAGGCGAGGTCGCGCAGCGACAGGTGGGCTGACAGCACCCGGTCCTCGATGTTGCCCCTGACGGTGCCGAACAGCACACCGAGCGAGACGGCGGCGCCGAGGGTGCCGCCCATCGACCGGAAGAACGTGACCGACGACGTCGACAGGCCCATGTCCTGGGGAGGCAGCGCGTTCTGCACGGCGATGACGAGCATCTGCATCGTCAGGCCGAGCCCGATGCCCATGACGACCATGTAGGCCATCACCCGCGGGATCGGCGTCTCGTACGACAGGGTCGAGAAAAGCAGCGTCGCGACGAACATGATGGCGGTGCCGAAGATCGGGAAGACCTTGTAGCGCCCGGTCCGCTGCATCGCCCGGCCCACGCTGAGCGACGAGCCCATCAGTCCGAACATGAAGGCCACCATCTCGAGACCGGCGGTGGTCGGCGACTCGCCCTTGACGATCTGCAGGTACAGGGGCATCAGCACGAGAGCGCCGAACATCACCATGCCCACGAGGAACGCGACCACCACGGTGACCGAGAAGACCCGGTCGCGGAAGATCCGCAGTGGCAGGATGGCGTCCTCCCCCATGGCGCGCTCGCGCGGCAGGAACGCCAGCAGCGCCACCGCCGAGACGGCCAGCAGGGACAGGCTCAGCCCGGACGTCCAGCCCCACTCGTGACCCTTCTCGGCCACCAGCAGCAGCGGGACCGTGGTCGCCGTCAGCAGGCCGGCACCGAGGTAGTCGATGCGACGCTCGGTGCGGTGCCGCGGCAGCTGGAGGTTCTTGAGCACCACGACGAAGGCCAGGATGCCGAGCGGCAGGTTGATGAAGAAGATCCAGCGCCAGCCGTCGATGCCCAGCAGCGTCTGCTGACCGGCGAAGAAGCCGCCCAGCACCGGGCCGAGCACGCTGGAGGTGGCGAAGACCGACGTGAAGTAGGCCTGGTACTTCGCCCGCTCACGGGGAGCCACGAGGTCGCCGATGATGGCGAAGGCCAGCGAGAGCAGACCGCCGGCACCGAGGCCCTGGATGGCGCGGTAGGCCGCCAGCTCGTAGATGGAGTGGGCCTGCCCGCACAGCAGCGAGCCGACGAGGAACGCCGCGATGGCGAACAGGTAGAAGGGCTTGCGGCCGTAGAGGTCGGACAGCTTGCCGTAGAGCGGCGTGCTCACCGTCGAGGTGACGAGGTAGGCCGTCGTCACCCACGCCTGCGCGGTCTGCCCGTCGAGGCGGTCCGCGATCGTGCGCATCGCCGTGGACACGATGGTCTGGTCCAGCGAGGCCAGGAACATCCCGAGCAGCAGGCCGGACATGATCGTGAGGATCTGGCGGTGCGACAGCCCCGGGGACGCGGGGGCTTGGGCGGTGGTCATGCGCTCTCCTGTCGGGCGTCCAGCAGGTGCCGGTTCGCCGCGAGGTCGGTGTTGAGACGGGCCAGTCGGTCCGTCAGGTCGTCGATGTCGGCCGGACTCCAGCCGGGGGTGAGCCGCTTCAGCGCGTCCGCGCGGGCCCTGCGGATCTCGGCCACCACGGCCTGCCCCGCGTCGGTGAGGTGCAGCTGCTGCGCGCGCAGGTCGTGCGGGTCCTTCTCACGAGCCACCCAGCCGGCGCGCTCGAGCGCGCTCACCTGGCGGCTCACCGAGGACGGGTCGAGCCCCAGGGACTCGGCGAGGCTGGTGAGGCGCACCGGGCCGAGCAGCTCCAGCCGTCCGAGCACCGCGGCGCCGGCGATCTCGCAGCGCACCCCCGCCGTCTCGAGCACGTGGGCGTTGAGGTCCTTGAGCCCGCGCAGCAACGAGGCGAACTCACCCCAGAGCCGTGCGTGCTTGTCCACGCCGACCAGGAAACTATTTGTTGGCTACAAGCACAAGTTGTTTTCCGGTGACGTGGCTCACCCGCGGGGGTGGCGAGGACGCCCGTGTCCATGCCGAGACACCCCCTGTGGGACCGGTCGGACTGGCGCGCGCGGCACTCGCTACGTCCGTGGTGCTCGCGCTCGGAGGGACCGCTGTCCCATCCGGAGCCGCTCCCCCAGCCCGGGCGCAGAGCGCCGTGGTCCTGGCACTCGCCCAGCGACCGGGTGCGGCCGCGCGCCTGCACGCCCTCGGCCAGGCCGGGCTGGCGCACCCTCGCAGCGCGGTGGCTGCCCGCCGTACTGCGCTGCGGGCACTTGCCCCTGACGCGGTGCACCGGGACGCGGTGCTGCGCTTCGCCGCCGCGCACCGGCTGCGGGTGCAGCGGCTCGACGACTGGTCCGTGACGCTGGCAGGACCGGCCGCCGTGCTTGCGCCGCTGTTCGGCACCCGGCTCGCGGCCGGCGACGTGGTCAGGGCCGTCAGCCCGCCACTCGTCCCCCCTGCGCTGCTGCACGACGTCAGCGCGGTGACCGGGCTCGACGAGCGACCGCTGCTCGTCCCCCGCGCCGTGCCGTTGGGCCTGACCAGCGCCACGCTGCGCACGCAGTACGGCATGTCCCTGGCCGGCTCGACGGGCGCGGGGATCACCGTCGGCACGCTGAACCTCACCGGCTGGAACCCCAGCGACCTCACGACGTACGCCGCGAGCGCCGGTCTGGCGCTCGCGCCGGGCCAGGTCACGACGGTGCCGGTCGACAACCCGCCGAACCCGCTGGCCGCCGACGGCAGCGGCGGCGACTTCGAGGTCGCGATGGACGCCGAGACGATCCTCGCCGTTGCCCCCGCCGCCAGGCAGCGGATGTACTTCGCCCCCAACAACGGCCAGGGCAGCATCGACGCCTTCAACCAGATGGCCGTCGACGGTGCGAACGGCCTGCTGCAGGTCGCCTCGACGTCCTGGGGGCTGTGCGAGACCCGCAGCCCCTCCGACTACCGCGCGCAGATGGGCCTGGCCATCGACCGGATGCTCGCAGCGGGCGTGACCTTGTTCGCGGCAGCCGGCGACGCCGGCATCTACGACTGCTCCAGCCTGACCGCCCCCGACAACACCCCGGCCGTCGACTTCCCCGCCAGCTACCCGAACGTCGTCGCGGTCGGCGGCACCAGGATCGGGCTCCCCGAGTCGGCCTGGGGCAGCATCGCCACCAACCCGGGGACGTCGTACGCCGGCAACGGTGGCGGTGGGGGCGCATCGGCGGCCTACCCGCGGCCCACGTGGCAGAGCGGCCTGCTCCCCGGCAGCACCCGGCTGGTCCCGGACGTCGCCTCGGTCGGCGACCCGGCCACCGGGCTGGGGATCTACAACGGCGGCTGGTGGCTCGGCGGCGGCACGTCCCTCGGCGCCCCGACCTGGGCGGGCCTCACCGCCGCAGCGCTGTCGGCAGCAGGACGGACCAGCGGGTTCGGCAACATCCTGCCCACGCTGTACGCGCACCCCGAGGCCTTCCGCGACATCACGACCGGCAGCAACGGCATCGCCGCCGGGCCCGGCTACGACCAGGCCACCGGGCTGGGCGTCCCGGTCTGGAGCGTGCTCGGCCCGGTCCTGGCCGGCGCCCCCGTCGTGGTCCCCGTGGCGCCGGCCGACACCGTCGCGCCGACGACGACCGTCGCGGCCCGCCTGCTCACCGGGCTGAACAGCCAGACCCGCTTCACCTGGGCCGGGCACGACCCGCCGCCCAGCTCGGGCGTCGAGCACTATGCCGTCACGGTCGCCCAGATCGGCGGCGGCACCGTGCTGTCCACCACCACCGCGGCCACCGGCACCACCCTGTCCCTCGTGCCCTCCCGCACCTACACGCTGACGGTCCGCGCCACCGACGTCGCCGGCAACACCGGGCCGTCCGCCAGCACCCGGTTCACGGTCCCCGCCGACCAGGACGTCTTCCGCTACACCGGCAGCTGGGTCCGCGAGGGCGGCACCGGCGACTACCGCGGCACCCATCACAAGTCCGGTACGGCGAAGTCCACCGCTACGGCGGTGGTGACCGGCCGGACCGCGACTCTGGGGGTCGTGACGTCCTCGACCGGCGGCTACCTCGACGTGTACGTCGACGGCCGCCGAACCGCCCGCCTCGACCTCTACACCTCGTCGACGATGTGGCGGCGCCAGGTGCGGGTCGGCGTCTGGAGCACCTCGAGCCGGCACACCGTGACGCTGGTCGTCGTGGGGGCGCACCGCGCCGGCAGCCGGGGCAGCAACGTGTGGCTGGACGCGCTGACGGTCACGCCCTGACGGTCAGCGGGAGTCGACGACAGCCATCACGAGATCGGACAGGTGCACCAGGCCGAGCACCCTCTCCTCGGCGTCGACGACGACGAGCGGGTCGAACCGGGCCGCACCCGGCCTGGCCATCGCCAGGCGGAGCACCTCGGCACGGTCGGAGCCGAGCGTGACGACGGTGGGCGTCCGCGACCACCCGCTCGGGCCGCTCTGCTCCAGGTTGCGCACCCAGACCGCCTCCACCCGGCGCTCGCCGTCGACCAGCAGCGCGTGGTCGGGCAGGCCGTCGGGCAGGAAGCCGAGCGCAGCGGGGCGCGTGACCACCGGCACCTCGCGAACCAGCGCGGACAGGTCGTTCGCCTGGCGGACCTGCGGCCGGGCCAGCAGCTGCGCCGTCGACTCCGGCACGTCCCGCCAGGACAGCCGCGGACGCCCCAGCAACCAGCCCTGCGCGAGGTGCACACCGAGGCTGGCGAGCAGCTCGAGGTCGACCTCCCGCTCGATCCCCTCGGCGAGCAGCCGACCGCCGACCTTCACGGTGAAGTCGCGCAGCAGCTCGGCGAGCGCGTGCTTCACCTCGTCGCCGTGCACCCCGTGGACGAGCGCGCGGTCGAGCTTGACGACGTCGGGCCGCAGCGCCGCGATCTGCTGCAGCCCGGACCAGCCCGCTCCGACGTCGTCGAGCGCGAGCAGCGCACCGCACTCGCGCAACGCGTCCACCCGGCGCCGCAGCCCCGCCATGTTGTCGACCGGGCTGTGCTCGGTGAGCTCGAGCACCACGCCTTCGAGGTCGGGCACGCCCCGCAGCGCGGACCAGACCGCCGGGCTGCTCAGCAGCCCGGGCGTGACGTTCACGGCGACGAAGCAGTGCGGCGGGAGCTGGGCCCGCTCGGCGATCGCCTGCTGCAGCAGCAGGGCCTCGAGCTCGTCCCGCCGGCCGAGCTCGTCCGCTGCGGCGAGGTAGGGCACCGGTGAACGCAGGGTGGTGCCGAACCGCGCCAGCGCCTCGTAGCCGACGACGGCTCCCGAGTCGAGGTCCACGATCGGCTGGTAGGCGAACCGCACAGCGGCCATCCCCGCCAGGACCTTCTTGACCTCGAGCGCCGGCTGGACGACGTCGTCGGTGCGGCCGACGTCGAGCGCAAGCACGGACATGACGCGTCTCCGGGGAAGGAAGTGGACGAGACGGAGGAACGGTGGATCCCGCCCATGCTCGCAGGCCATGGCCCTGATGGACCAGTGTTCTGGTCCTTCTGGACCATCTCGGTGACACCGTGTGACCAGATCGCCCGAAGGGTGCTCCGGGCACCACGCTGAGTGATCGGCAGGCGGGTCGGGGCGTACGTGTCGGACGGCCCGTCAGTGCGCGCGCTTGCTCCGGTACATCGCCTGGTCGGCGGCATGCAGCAGCTCCTGCGCGTCGTCGGCGGCCCCCGAGGACCAGGCGACGCCGATGCTGCCGGAGAGAAGGATCGTCTCGCCGTTGCTGAGCTGGAAGGGCTCGGCACAGGCCCGCCGGACCCGCTCCGCGAGCCGGGCGACGGACTGCTCGTCGGCGGGTTCCTCGCACAGGATGACGAACTCGTCCCCGCCGTAGCGTCCGACGGTGTCGGTCGGGCGGACGCATGCCGCCAGCCGCGGCCCCAGCGTGCGGAGCACCTCGTCCCCGGCCGCGTGGCCGAACGAGTCGTTGACCGCCTTGAACCGGTCGAGGTCGACGAGCAGCACGGCGCACCTGCTGCCGGGGCGGGCAATGGCCCGCTCGAGCCGCTCCAGCAGCAGCCGCCGCGTCGCCAGCCCGGTCAGCGCGTCGTGCAGCGCATGGGTGACTGCCTGCCGTTCGCGCTCGGCCCGCAGCAGCGCGCCCGCGAGCACGTTCGCGACTCCGCGCAGCACGTCCTCGTCGCCGGCGGCGTAGGGCCGGTCCCTGCCCTCGGCAGTCAGCTCCCCCAGCCTTCCGCCGGGGCCCCGCAGCTCCACCGCGAGCGCATCGCAGGATCCGCGGCTGCCGGTGCCGAGCGCGAGCGTCCGGCGGAATCGCAGCCGGCCGTCGGGCAGCTGCTCGACCAGCGACATCGACGGCGCGTGCAGCAGCTCGCCGACCTGACGCAGTGCCGTCGTCAGCAGTGCGTCGACGTCCGAGCTCGTCAGGGCCAGCAGCCCCAGGTCGGCCACGAGTAGCTGGCCGGCGAGCGCGTGCGCCAGCTCGGCGCGCTCGCGCACCCGTTCCTCGACGTCCCGCGTGATGTAGAGGATCCCGCGCACGTCGGGGTCGTGCAGGAGGTTGACCCCGGTCGTCTCGACGTGCCGCCAGCCGTTCCCTGCCCGCACCCGAAGCAGGGTCGTGCCGTGCCGACCCGGC
>JBAVRG010000225.1:0-2814 GCA_049694795.1 Mycobacteriales bacterium | reverse complement strand
GTCCCGCAGGGACCGGTGCCGACGGCGCCGCCGCCCGCACCCAGGACGCCGGTCGTGCCGACCGGCACCCCTGGCCCCGCACCGACGGGCACGTCCCGGCCCTCCGGGACGGCCACGCCCCGCGTCGTACCGACCGTCACCCGGTCGCCGTGACCGGCCAGCGCTTCCTGCTCGGCGCCGTGACCGTCGTGACCGCGCTGCTGCTGCAGGTCACGGTCGTGGGGCGGCTGCCGCTGCCGGGTGCCGCGCCGGACCTCGTGCTGGTCGTCGTCATCGCCTTCGCGCTCGCCGAGGGGCCGATGTCGGGCATGGTGACGGGGTTCTTCGCCGGCCTGCTCACCGACGCGCTCAGCGCCCACGAGATGGGCCGGCTCGCCCTCGCCTACGCCCTCGCCGGGTACGTCACCGGCATGCTCCAGGACGACACCGAGCGGTCCACGCTGCAGCCGTTCGGCGCGGTCGCTCTGGGTGCGCTCGCGGCGCTGGCGTCCTTCAGCGTCGAGGGGATCCTGCTCGGTGACCCGCGCGTGACCCTTCAGCCCGTCGTCAGGTCCGCGCTCAGCTCGGTCCCCTACGATGTGGTCCTGACCCCGTTCGTCGTCCCTCTCGTGGCGGGGCTGGTGCGCCGGCTCGACGTCGACCCGTTGCGACGCCTGTGAACACCATCGCTGTGAGGCTCTCGTGAGCGACCGCTCCCGGCTCCGGATCGTGGTGCTGCGGGTGGTGGTCGTCTCCATCCTGCTGACGCTGCTGGGGCGCCTGGCCTACCTGCAGGTGGCGATGGGTGCCGCCTACCGCAAGGCGGCCAGTGACAACCGGGTCCGTGAGGTCGTCACGCCGGCCGCGCGCGGGCAGGTGCTCGACGACCGCGGCGTCGCGCTGGTCGGCAACCGCACCGCCCTCGTGGTGTCCGTGACCCGCTCGATCGTGCGCAGCCAGAAGCACCACGGCGCGGAGGTGCTGGCCCGGCTCTCGCGGGTGATCGGCGTCCCGCCCGCGCAGATCGCGCTGCTCATCACCCCGTGCGGGGAGAAGCTCGCGAACGGCGCCCGGGCCAACAAGAAGACGGGGTGCTGGAACGGCTCGCCCTACCAGCCGGTCCCGGTCGCGTCGTACGCCAGCGACAAGCCGGACGAGCTGTCCCGGGTGCTCGCCATCGAGGAGCACGCCGAGGACTTCCCGGGCGTGCAGGCGCAGTACGAAGCGGTCCGCGAGTACCCCGGCGGCTCGCTGGCCGCGCACGTGCTCGGCTACCTCGGCCCGCTGTCCGAGGACGACCTGAAGAAGCCGAAGTACAAGGGCCTCGCACCCGGCACCCTCATCGGCCGCGCCGGCGTCGAGGCGGTCTACGACGACCGGCTGCGCGGCAAGGACGGCGTGCAGAAGCTGCTGGTCGACAAGGACTCCACGGTGACCGGCACCCTCGGCGCAACCCCTGCCACGGCGGGGGACAACCTGGTGCTGTCGATCGACGCCGGGGTGCAGAAGGTCGCGGAGACCGCGCTGGCGCAGGGCATCGCCCAGGCCCGCACCCAGCTCGACAGGAGCCGCGGCAAGAACTACCCGGCCCCCAAGGGCGCGGCGATCGTGGTCGAGGCAGGCACCGGGCGGGTGGTCGCGATGGCCAGCTACCCGTCGTACGACCCCACGGTCTTCGTCGGAGGCATCTCGAGCCGCGAGTACACCTCGCTGCTCAACGCCCCCGGGCAGCCGCTCATCAGCAACGCGGTGCAGGGCCTGTACTCACCCGGCTCGACCTTCAAGATCGTGTCGACGGCGGCCGCGGTCGCCGCCGGCTACCCGCTCACCGCGCGCGTCTACCCGTGCCCGGGGCAGTTCAAGATCGGCAACTCGGTCAAGCACAACTTCGAGGGCGAGTCGTTCGCGACGCTCGACTTCCGCGAGACGCTGATCCGCTCGTGCGACACCGTCTACTACAAGCTCGCGGTCGAGCAGTGGTCGCGCGACGGCGCCAGCAAGAACACCGGCCACGCGCGCGAGGTCTTCGCGCAGGAGGCGCGCGCGTGGGGGTTCGGCAAGGCCACCGGCATCGACCTGCCGGACGAGCGCAGCGGCTTGATCACCGACCGCAAGTTCAAGCAGACGTTCTGGCAGGAGCACAAGGCGGACTACTGCGCGGGTGCCAAGCGCCGGCCCAAGGGCACCTACCTGCAGCAGATCGACGCGGAGTTCTGCACCGACGGCTACCGCTACAACGCCGGTGACGCCGCCAACTTCGTCATCGGCCAGGGTGACGTTCTCGTCACGCCGCTGCAGCTCACCATGGCCTACGCGGCGATGGTGAACGGCGGCACCCTGTACCGCCCGCAGCTCGCCAAGGGGTTCCTGTCGGCGGACGGCCGCACCAGCACCGTGATCCCGCCTGTCAGGGCCGGCCGGCTGCCGGTCCCCTCGCAGGTCCTCGACTACATGCGCAGCGCGCTGGGTGGCGTCGTGATGCCCCCCGGCACGGCCAAGGGCGCCTTCGCCGGCTTCCCGCTCGGTCAGCTGGCAGTCGGCGGCAAGACCGGCACCGCGGACGTCAACGGCAAGGCGCCGACGTCGTGGTTCGCGTCGTTCGCGCCTGTCAACGGCAGCAAGTACGTCACCGTCGTCATGGTGCCCGAGGGCGGCACCGGTGGCACCACGGCGGCCCCGATCGCCCGCAAGATCTGGGACGGCATGTACGGCCTCGAGGGCAGCAAGGCGGTCCTGGGCCCGGGCGGGACGCTGCCGGGGACGCTGCCGGTCGTCATGCCCGACGGCAGCATCGGGCGCCCCGGCACCAAGGTGCCGCGGCGGCCGGTCCCGGCC
>JBAVRG010000224.1:0-19427 GCA_049694795.1 Mycobacteriales bacterium | reverse complement strand
GCGCAAGGCCGCGCCGGTCCGCAAGCCCGCCGCCAAGGTGACCCGCTGGCTCCCCACCGGGACCGGCATGTGGCTGCACGACTTCTCGCGCAGCGAGTGCGGCAACGCGCGGGCCGTGGTCGCCCGGGCCCGGCTCGCCGGGCTGAGCCACGTGTTCGTGCAGACCGGCAGCACCAAGAAGGGCGCGTTCGGCGGGCCGACGCTGCGGGCCCTGCTGCCGGCGACCAAGGGCACCGGCATCAGGGTCATCGCCTGGGACTTCGCGGCGCTGCGCAACCCGGTCGCGGACGCGCGCCGGCTGGCCTCGGTCGCCCGGTACCGCTGCGCCGGCTGCCCCCGGGTCGCGGCCGTCGCACCGGACATCGAGACCGCCGCCGAGGGCACCGCCATCTCGGCGGCCGCGGTCGTCCGCTACTACGACGAGCTGCGCCGCTGGCTGCCGAAGGACGTGGCCGTCCTCGCCACCGTGCCGTGGCCCAGCGAGAAGCGGGTCGGCCGCTACCCCTATGCCCAGACCGCCGCCCGCGCGGACGCGATCCTGCCGATGGCCTACTGGTACAACCGGTCGCCGGCCGTGGTGACGGCCACCTCGGTGGCCTACCTCCGCCGGTTCCACAAGCCCGTCATGCCGGTGGGGCAGGGGTACGACGGGCGGCTCGACGCGCCGTACCTGGCCCCCGACCCGAACCCGTACCGCAGCGTCCAGGCGTTCCTGCAGACCGCCAGCCGGCACGGTGCCCGGTCGGTCTCGCTGTGGTCCTGGCAGACGACCGGCGGCCCGCAGTGGAAGGCGCTGAGCCAGGCCCGCACGCTGTTCCCGCGCGCCAAGCACTAGCCCGGCTGTCGGTGGCCCCACGTACGGTGGACCCATGGCGCAGACCATCCTCGGGGGCCACGGCTCCCGGCCCACCGTGCCGCGGCTCGACACCAACCTGCGGCGGGCCTCCCGGCCGTTCCAGGTGGTCAGCGACTACGAGCCGGCCGGTGACCAGCCGGCCGCCATCGAGGAGATGACCCGCCGGCTGCGTGCCGACGTGCCCGACGTGGTCCTGCTCGGTGCCACCGGCACCGGCAAGAGCGCCACGACCGCCTGGCTGGTCGAGCAGGTCCAGCGGCCCACCCTGGTGATGGCCCCGAACAAGACGCTGGCCGCCCAGCTCGCCAACGAGTTCCGCGAGCTGCTCCCGCACAACGCGGTGGAGTACTTCGTCTCCTACTACGACTACTACCAGCCCGAGGCCTACGTCCCGCAGACGGACACCTACATCGAGAAGGACTCCTCGGTGAACGAGGAGGTGGAGCGGCTCCGGCACTCCGCGACGATGTCGCTGCTGACCCGCCGCGACGTGATCGTGGTGGCGTCGGTGTCGTGCATCTACGGCCTCGGCACCCCGCAGGAGTACGTCGACCGGATGGTCAAGCTGACGGTCGGCGACGTCGTCGAGCGCGACCAGCTGCTGCGCAAGCTCGTCGACGTGCAGTACACCCGAAACGACCTGGCCTTCACCCGCGGCACCTTCCGCGTGCGCGGGGACACCGTCGAGGTGTTCCCGGTCTACGAGGAGCTCGCCGTCCGGGTCGAGATGTTCGGCGACGAGATCGAGAAGGTCATGACGCTGCACCCCCTCACCGGGGAGGTCATCGCCGAGCACGAGGAGGTCTTCGTGTTCCCCGCGACCCACTACGTCGCGGGGCCGGAGCGCATGGAGCGAGCCGTCAACGGGATCGAGGTCGAGCTGGGCGACAGGCTCGCCGAGCTCGAGCGCCAAGGGAAGCTGCTCGAGGCGCAGCGGCTGCGGATGAGGACGACGTACGACATCGAGATGATGCGGCAGGTCGGGTTCTGCAACGGGATCGAGAACTACAGCCGGCACATCGACGGCCGGGCCCAGGGCACCGCGCCGCACACGCTGCTCGACTACTTCCCCGAGGACTTCCTGCTGGTGCTCGACGAGTCGCACGTGACCGTGCCGCAGATCGGCGCGATGTACGAGGGCGACATGTCGCGCAAGCGCACGCTGGTCGACCACGGCTTCCGGCTGCCTAGCGCGATGGACAACCGCCCGCTCAAGTGGGAGGAGTTCCTCGAGCGCACCGGCCAGACCGTCTACCTCTCCGCGACCCCCGGTCCCTACGAGCTCAGCCGGGTCAAGGACGACGTCGTCGAGCAGGTCATCCGGCCGACCGGCCTGGTCGACCCCGAGATCGTCGTGAAGCCGACCAAGGGCCAGATCGACGACCTGGTCCACGAGATCAAGCTGCGCGCAGACAAGGACGAGCGGGTCCTGGTCACCACCCTCACCAAGAAGATGTCCGAGGACCTCACCGACTACCTGCTCGACCTCGGCATCCGGGTTCGCTACCTGCACTCGGAGGTCGACACCATCCGGCGCATCGAGCTGCTCAAGGAGCTCCGGCAGGGCGTCTTCGACGTGCTCGTCGGCATCAACCTGCTGCGCGAGGGCCTCGACCTGCCCGAGGTGTCTCTCGTGGCGATCCTCGACGCCGACAAGGAGGGGTTCCTGCGCTCCGGCACCTCCCTGATCCAGACCATCGGCAGGGCGGCCCGCAACGTCTCCGGCCAGGTGCACATGTACGCCGACACCGTCACGCCGTCGATGGCCAAGGCGATCGACGAGACCAACCGGCGGCGCGCCAAGCAGATCGCCTACAACACCGAGCGCGGCCTTGACCCGCAGCCGCTGCGCAAGAAGATCGCCGACATCCTCGACGACATCGTGCGGGACGACCCCGAGCTCGTCGGCGGGAGCGGCCGCAACCAGTCCCGAGGCAAGGCCCCGGTCCCGGGCGGCGCGGGCAAGGGCGGCACGCACGTCGCCAACCTCAAGGGCATGCCGCGCGCGGAGCTGGCGATGCTCATCCAGCAGCTGCAGGACCAGATGCACGAGGCGGCGCGCGAGCTGTCCTTCGAGCTCGCCGCCCGGCTGCGAGACGAGGTCAACGAGCTCAAGAAGGAGCTCCGAGGGATGGACGCCGCGGGCGTCCGCTAGGCAGCCCACCTCGGCAGCACGACCTCCCACCGGTTGTATCAGGGCCCCTGCCGAGCGGCTCACCAGACAGGGCGCCTGCACTCGGTTGCCCGTGTCCCGGTGCAGGCGGAGGAGGAGCTGCGGATGGCCATGCCCACAGAGCTGCCCACAGAGCTGCCCACAGAGCTGCCCACAGAGCTGCCGGAGGGGGCTGCGGCAGGCTCCCCGGCGCGGGTGTCGGTCATCATGCCGGTGCGGCAGGAGGGCCCGGGTCTGCGGGACGTCCTCGCCGCCGTCGCAGGGCAGGACTGCCCCCTGATCGACCGGATCGTCGTCGCGCTCGCCCCGAGTGACGACGGCACCGCGGACGTGGTCGCCGAGTGGGTCCGCCGGGACCCCAGGTTCCTGGTGCTGCCCAACCCGGAGGGGATCGTGAGCACCGGTCTCAACCGCGCGCTCACCGCGGTGGCCAGCGGGTACGTCGTGCGCATCGACGGGCACTGCCTGGTCCCGAGCGACTACGTGAGCCGGCTGCTCGCCACCGCCGGTCGCACCGGAGCCGACTGCACCGGACCACGGCTGCGCACCGTCGGGTCCACCCGGACGCAGCGGGCCATCGCGGCCGCGATGAGCTCGCCGTTCGGGGTCGGGGGCTCGCGCTTCCGCACCAGCACCGAGTCGGGGTACGTCGACACGGTGGCCTTCGGCCTCTACGACCGCGAGCTCCTGCTGCGGCTCGGCGGCTTCCGCCCCGAGCTCGTGCGCAACCAGGACGACGAGCTCAACGCCCGCCTGCGGCGGGCCGGGGGCACGATCTACATGGATGCCGACCTGTGCGTCGACTACCACCCGCGCGCCTCGCTGCGCGCCTTGTGGCGGCAGTACTACGAGTACGGCTACTGGCGCACCGTCACGGCGCGGGTGTTCGGCGACCACCTCGGCCTGCGTCAGGCCGTTCCCGGGCTGTTCGTCGGCGGCCTGGCGGCGGGCGCCGGCGCCGCCGCACTCGGGCAGCCGGTGCCGCTCCTGGCGGCTCTCGCCGCCTACGCCCTCGTCCTGCTCCTGATGATCCTGCAGACGGCGCGGCGCACGTCCGACGCCCGGACCGCGCTGCTGAGCGGCCCGGCCGCCGTCGTGCTGCACCTGTCCTACGGCTGCGGGCTGTGGCGCTCGCTGCTGCGCCCCGGCGCCCTGACCCGGAGCCGGCTGCGCGCGCAGGTGACGCGGGCATGAGCAGCTTCACCCTCGGCGCCGGTCACCCGTCCGAGCCCAGCACCCGCCCGGCCTGGCCCCTGGCGCTCGTGCCGCTGGTCGTCGTACCGGTCGTCTGCGTGGCGCTGCTGCTGCGCGCCGCCGGGCTGGACGTGGTGCAGCAGCTGGTCTGGGCGTTCCTGGCCCTCGCGGTCCTCGTCATGCTGGTCGCGCCACGCGGCCTCGTCTCCGCCCGGACGTGGGTGGTCGGCTACCTGGTCCTGCAGTTCCCGGTGCGCGCGCTGTTCCTGCTCACCGCGCCGACCGAGCGACCGCCGATCTACGCGCTGTTCTCGCCCGGTGTGGGGATGGAGGCAGCGCTCGCCAAGGCACTGCTGCAGTCGCTCATCGGGCTCGCGCTGCTCGCCGCGGCCTACCTGGTCGCGTCTCCGCGCGACGCGGCCTCCCGGGCCCCCGTGTACGGCGCCACACTCCGCAGCCGCAGGGTCCTGGCGCTGCTGCTGGTGGGTGGGCTGCTGCTGCCGCTCGAGGCACGTGGTGTCAGCGGCGGCTCGGCGTTCCTGCTCAGCATGCCCGGGCTGGCGGCGTCGGGCGCGGCGGCCGCGGTCTGCTACTCCTTCGTGCAGCGGCCCCTGTTCTACCTGTGGGAGTTCGCGCTGGCGATCGCCTACACGGCGACGCGGGTCACGCTGCTGTCCTCGAAGATGGCGGTCCTGGCGTGCGTGGTGGCCCTCGTGATCGGTGCGGTGGGAAGAGCGCACGGCCGGCGGCCGGGTCGCTCGGCAGCCCTCAGCGCGGTTGTGCTGCTGCTGCTCGGTGGGGTCGTCGCGATGTACGTCTTCGCGGTGGCGAGCGGGCGCGACCGGGGGCGGGGCTTCGTCGACACGGTGTCGCAGGGGACGTCCGCGGCGGTCTCCCGCAGCTACGGCGTCGATGCGCTGATGGCCTCGAACGCCCACCTGGACGACGGCGCCCGACCGCTCTACGGGGCGTCCATGGTCGAGCTGGCCTCCTCCTGGGTGCCGCGGGCCCTGTGGCCGGACAAGCCGAAGTCGTTCTCCATCCGCTTCGGCGAGGAGGTCTTCGCGTTCTCGCCGGGTGTCGGGACGGAGTTCTTCGCCCCCAGCTACTCGGGGGAGTGGGTGCTCAACTTCGGCACCCTGGGCCTGCTCGTCGGGTGGGTGCTGTTCGGGCTGGCCCTCGCACGCGTCGACATGATCCCGTCGCTCGCGCACCGCACGCTGTGGCTGGTGTCGATGGTGCACCTGGTCGAGGGGTCCTTCGTGGCGCAGTTCTGGCTGGCCGCGCCCTTCATCGTCGGCGGCTACTGGGCGCTGCGCAAGGCGCCTGCCGTCTAGGGTCGGCCGCTCACAGCGACTCGACGTTGTCGCCCTTCATGCGGTTGCGGGTGTCGAACACGTAGCGGGCGTTCGCGGTGACCAGGTCGTAGTCGAAGCAGTCGTGGTCGGTCACCAGCACCACCACGTCGGCCTGGCGCACCTCGTCCGCGGTCAGGTCCACCCGGGTCGCGCCCGGCACCCGCTGCTCCAGCACATGGGGGTCGCAGGCGCGCACCTGGGCGCCGAGGGCGAGCAGCCGCTCGGCGATCACGGCGCCCGGGGCTTCCCGGGCGTCGCCGGTGTTGCGCTTGTACGACAGCCCGAGGAGCAGCACCCGCGAGCCCTTGAGCGCGGTCCGCCGGTCGTTCAGGCCGAGCATGATGCGCCTGACGACGTGGTCGGGCATGTGGTCGTTCACGTCGTTGGCGAGCTCGACGAACCGGAAGCTCTGGCCCAGCGTCTGCCGGACGCTCCACGACAGGTAGCTCGGGTCGATGGGCAGGCAGTGCCCGCCCACACCGGGACCCGGCGTGAAGGGCATGAACCCGAAGGGCTTCGTGGAGGCCGCGTCGATGGCCGACCAGACGTCGATCCCGAGGTCCGCGGCGAACATCGCGAGCTCGTTGACGAGCGCGATGTTGACGTGCCGGAACGTGTTCTCCAAGAGCTTGGCGAGCTCGGCCTCACGGGGGGAGGGGACCGCGACCGTGCGGCTGACGATCTGGTCGTAGAACTGGCGCACCCGCTCGAGGGAGTGGTGGTCGATGCCGGAGATGATCTTGGGGGTGTTCTCCAGCCCCCACGTCTTGTTGCCCGGGTCGATGCGCTCGGGGCTGTAGCCGAGGAAGAAGTCCGTGCCCGCTCGCAGCCCGCTGCCGGCCTGCAGGATCGGTCCCACGACCTCCTCGGTGGTGCCCGGGTAGCTGGTGGACTCGAGAACCACGAGCGCCCCGGGCCGCAGGTGCTGCGACAGCGTCTGGGCGGCCGCTTCGACGTATGACAGGTCCGGGGCACCGTCGGCGAGCGGGGTCGGGACGGTCACGACCGCCGTGTCGAAGCCCGCGCAGACGTTGCCGTCCGCCGACGGCGTGAAGCGGCCGCTCGCCAGGCAGCTGCCGAGCACCTCGTCGGTGATGTCCTCGACGTAGGAGCTTCCCGCGTTGAGCGCGGCCACGCGGGCGGTCGAGACGTCGTACCCGGCGACGACGTGCCCGGTCTGGACAGCACGGACGGCGAGGGGCAGCCCGACGTAGCCGAGGCCGACGACGACCACCTTGTTGTGTGCTGCGCCGAATGCGGTCATGTGAGCCGGTTCCCTTCGTTGCGCCCGGGGGGCGCTGCCGCGAGGGGGCGGCGGGTCGCCGTCCCGATGTCGTGGAGGTCCGTCCGGTGACGGCTTTCGGTGGTGCGTTGGGTGGTGCGTTCGGTGGTGAAGGCCAGGAGCAGCAGCAGGCCGAGCAGCCAGCCGGCTGCGATGTCGGTCAGCCAGTGCTGGTGGAGGAGCAGGATCGCCGCGCCCTCGACGGCGGAGGCCGACGCCGCCAGGACCACGGCCCAGGAACGGGCCACCCGCCTGTTGCCGGGAGCAAGCGCCCACACCACCAAACCGGTCACGATGAGGACCGCCGCGACGTGCCCCGAGGGGTAGGCGCCGCTGCGGGGCGCCGCCTGGCCGGGGATCGTGTAGGAGCTCGTGCGGTCGAACGTCACCTTGAGCAGCTGGATCAGCAGTCCGCTGGCGGCGCAGCCGACGACCAGGCGCAGGACCCGGTTCCACGGGCGCCCGAGCACGACGCACGCGACGGCAGCCGCCGAGACCGTCGCGACCACCACGTCGCCGTCACCGGCGCGTACGGCGCCCTCCAGCAGCCGGTGCGGCACCCGCCAGTCGTGGGCGGCGACGAAGTCCTGGACCGGCACGTCCACGTAGCGGTCGGCCTGCCCGGTGACCACGGCGACGGTCGTCACCGCCAGCCCGCCGAGAAGCAGCATCACCAGCCGCGTCGGCGACGGGCGCGTGCTCAGGGCTCGGGGACCGTGCCGCCTCTCAGGCAAGGGACGGCCACCGCCAGTCAGGCTGCTGCCCCTGCGCCACCGAGCGGACCCGCTGCTGCCAGGACTCGAGCGAGAAGGAGGCGGCGTACCGGGCCGCGTCCTCGCGGGCGTGCTGGGAGGTCACGAGCGCACCGACCGCGGCAGCGACCTCGTGGGCGGTGGCCTGCGCCGGCAGCAGCCTGCCGGTCCGTCCGTCCACGACGCCGTACCGGCTGCCGCCGCAGTCCAGGACGACGGCCGGGCAGCCCCGTGCCGCGGCTTCGAGGACGACAAGCCCCAGCCCCTCGTACTCCCCGGCCTCGGCGCGTGGGAGGAACAGCAGGGCATCGGCGTCGGCGTAGAGCTGGTCCTTGGCGACCTCGCTGAGGGCGCCGTGCACGTGCACCGCAAGTCCCGGGCGGCTGCGCTCGTCAGCAAGTGCTGTCAGCCTCGGCAGGTCAGGCCCCGGCCCGACGACGTCCAGCCGGACGGCGGTCTCGCGGGCCAGCAGGGCCGCGACCTCGATCGCGACGTCGTGTCCCTTGCGGGGCACGGCCCTGCCCACGGACAGCAGCCGGAGCGCCTTGCCTCGTTGCCGCCTGTTGACCGGTCGTGCGGTGGCGTGCTGCGCCGTCGGCACCGGGGGACCGATGAGCTGCACCCGGTCGCGCAGCCCGGCCGGCAGCAGCCGTGGGACGAGCGGGCTCACCGCCAGCAGGGCTCCGGCGCCTGCCAGCGTGCGGGAGCGCAGGGCCGCGTGCGCCCGGCTGCCGTCCCGGGTCAGCTCGGCGCCGTGCAGCCAGAGCAGTCCGTGGTGCGGCAGGCCGGGGTGGCGCAGCTCGACGAGGGCCTGGGTCTTCCACGTGAGCCCCATCCAGGTCCCCTGCGGCCGGGGGGAGCGGACGATCTCGCGCAGCCCGGCGTGCAGCCGGCCGCCACCGCCGCTGGCGCCGGCGAGGGCGGCGCGCACGTGCTGGGCCACCAGCTCGACGCCGCCGATCGAGGCTGACGGGCTGAAGACCGCCACTGCCGGCGAGTGGGGCAAGGTGCCCGCGGGCCGTGGGGGAGCGCTGCCGGGTCGGGTCATTCGTGCAGGCGCTTCCGGACGGCTATGAGGGGCCACGAAGGGCTCAGCCCGCTGCGCAGCACCGCGAAGGGCGAGTCGCCGGGAGACATCCGCCCCGGCAGCGCGCTGGTGCAGCTGCGGTAGCCGGCCTCCGCGATCATCGCGAGGTCGCGTTGGGTGTAGTCGATCTCGGGCAACCCGTAGGGCACCGCGAAGTCCGGCACCGGGATCCCGAGACGTGACTCGATCTCCTGCTTGGACTCCCAGACCTCTCTCCGGGCAGCTGCGTCGTCCAGCAGCGCCAGCCGGGCGTGCGTCACGCTGTGGGAGCCGATCTGCATGCCCGCATCGAGCAGGCGCTTGCAGTCGCTCCAGGTCAGCTCGTCGTGGCTCTCGCCCGTCACCACCTTGTTCGTCGTGAGGAAGAAGGTGGCGGGGATGTTGAGCTCCTGCAGCAGCGGGACCACGCGGTCGGGCCACTCCTTGTGGCCGTCATCGAAGGACAGGCAGAACAGGGGGCCGGGCAGGGGGTCGGTCTGCTCGAGAGCGGCGAGCGCCTCGTCCCACGTCACGAACCGGCCGCGCTGCTGCATGGCCTGCAGGTGGTGGCGCAGGCCTTGCACCTGGTCCTCCGTCGCGCCGTGGTAGAAGGGGAAGTACAGAGCGCCCAGGGTGTGCGGGAGCCGGTAGCGCGCGCCGGCGGGCGCGAGAGCGAACCCCTGCAGGCGCGGTCGGGCGCGCAGCCAGGACCGGAGCCCGGGCATCGACCCGCCCGCGACGAAGGTGCGGGGGTCGAGGGGACCGTCCTGGGTCTCGCGGGCATCCAGGGTCATACCGGGGCGTCCTTGTCTCGAGGTCCTGGCGGCGACGTCCTGTCCCACGCCTGGTGCTCGACCCGGTCCCGCGCGCGAGGGGGTCGCCCTTGGGAGAGAGGCGCTCGGGCAGGTCTGATACCGAGGGCGAGCCGTGCCGGTCGGCGATACGTCGCCTTCCACCGACTCAGGGCGTCTCCGTGTATCAGGCCAGGCCCGGGCCGGCTCCTGTCACCACTGGAGCCCGTTGCGCCGAGCGTCACCAGACGGTCGGCTGAGTGCGTGTGTGAGGGGTGTCATGGCGTCGCGGCGCGAGGGACGAATGGTGGACAGGTACGCACTGCTCGTGCTCGCGTGCATCGCAGCGGGTGTGATCAGCGCGATGATCCTCAACGCGAACACCCCGCGCCTCTACCAGTCCGATGCCCAGGTCTTCGTGTCGGCTGGGCACACCACCAACGCCGGTGGCCTCTACGACCGGGCCCGGTTCGCCCAGGAGCGCGTGAAGTCCTACATCCCGCTGGTCACCACGCCGGCCGTCATGTCCGAGGTCGTGCAGCAGCTGCGGCTGGGACGGACGCCGGACCAGCTCGCGCAGCAGCTCACGGTCAGCGCAGCTCCTGACACGGTGCTGCTGAAGATCAGCGTCCGGGACAAGAGCGCGGCGATGGCGCGCGACATCGCGAACGTCACCGCGACGCAGTTCACGAAGTTCGCCGGCGCCCTGGAGGGCACGGACGGAGGGGCGCAGGCGGTCGACCTGAGGATCACCAAGCCGGCTGAGCGAAGCCGCATGCCCGTGACTCCCCGGACCGGCTACAACCTGGCGATCGGCCTGTTCCTCGGAGCGATGGCCGGTCTGGGGCTCGCGGCGCTCGGCGAACGCTGGCGGGCACCGCGGCGGCGCGGGGACGACGAGGTGGCTGAGGAGGGCTCGTGGCCGGCACCGACGTTCGTCACCGCCCCCGAGGTGCGTCGCGCCGTCCACCGGTCCCACTGACCGGGTCCGAGACGAGACGGGAGATCGCATGACGACCAGCGCAGGTCGGGTCCTCGTCGTCGGCCCTTCGAAGGTCGGCGACATGGCGTGGTTCCTCGCTCTGGCCTACCGCCGCATGGGCTGGCAGGTGGCGACGTTCGACGACCGGGCTTTCCTCAGCCGCGGCCTCCCGGGGACGGTCGGGAAGGCCGTCTGGATCCTGGAGCGGGACCACCGGGTGACCCGCCGCTCGCGACAGCTCGGCCAGCAGCTTCGGTCCCGCGCGCGGGGCTGCGACCACGTCGTGACGATCAAGGGCGAGTACTTCCTGCCGGAGGACGTCGCCGCTGTGTCGGCGAGCGTGCCGTTCGTGAACTGGCACCCGGACCACCCGGTCCTCGACCAGCACTTCGCCTGCATCCCGCACTACACCGCCTTCTGCCCGAAGGACAGCTGGAGCACCCAGCGCCTGCGCAACATGGGCTTCCTCAACGTCACGACGCTGCCGCACTCCTCCGACCCCCAGGTCCTGGGGGGTGCTCGTGAGGAGCCCGTCGTGCCCTCCTTCTCGGTCGTGGGTGGTATGTACGCCTACCGGCGGCACTGGATCGATCAGGCCACGGGCCTCGGTCTGGAGGCGCAGATCTGGGGGAGCTCGCTCGGGGGATCGGATCCCGCCGTGACCGCGCGCAGGAACCGGGCGCTCGGGCCGGAGCAGGGGGAGGCGCTGCGCAGCGGCTGCTTCACCCTGAACACGCACGCCCCGAAGGACATCGCCGGCGGGAACCAGCGCCTGTTCGACGCCGCGGCGGCAGGCGCCCCGCAGCTGACCGAGCGGCTGCCCGAGTCCCTTCGGCACTTCTCGCCCGACAGCGAGATCGCGACGTTCGAGGACCGTGACGAGTTCGAGAGCCAGGTGAAGGAGCTGGTGGCCAACGCCGCCCTGCGCCAGCGGCTCGCACGGAACAGCTACGAGCGGCTCTGCGACGAGCACACCTACGAGCACCGGGTGCACACGATCCTGTCGATGCTCTGACGCGTACCCCGAACGAACAGCTCCCTGGAGGAAGCGTGCTCAGCCTTGAGCGACTCGCTCTCGACGAGGTGGAGTGGAAACGGCTCGACGCCCTCGACGACCGAGTGCTGTTCCAGACGCGGGAGTGGCTGGCGTTCGTCGCGGAGAGCCAGGGCGCGGAGCCTGTGGTCGCCGTGCTGCGCGAGCGTGGGGTGGAGCGGGGCTGGTTCACAGGGCTGATGTCGAGCCGCTTCGGGGTGCGCGTGCTCGGCGCGCCCCTGCCTGGTTGGAGCACGCAGTACATGGGCTTCAACCTGCTGCCCGGCACCTCGCGCGCGGCGGCGTTCGGCGCCCTGCTGCCCTTTGCCTTCGGGGAGCTCCGGTGCGCGCACCTGGAGGTGTGCGACAGGTGGGCCGGGCTGCCCGACCTGGCGGGCCTCGGCGCCCAGCACGAGGACGTGCGCACCTACGTCGTCGACTTGCGTCCTGGCCTGGAGGAGATCCGGGCCGCGATGACGAGCGGGACGCGCCAGAACATGCGCAAGGCCGGCCGCGTGGGCCTGGTGGTGGAGGACGCCGAGCCGCACGGGTTCGCGGCGGAGTACTACTCACAGCTGCAGGACGTCTTTGCCAAGCAGCGGTTGGTGCCCACCTACCCCCTGCGACGCGTGGAGGCGCTGATCGAGCACCTCTACCCCACCGGGAGGCTGCAGCTGATCCGGGTCCGGACGCCGGAGGGGACGTCGATCGCGACGGCACTCGTCGCCGGTGTCGGCCGCAACGCCTACTTCTGGGGAGGCGCCAGCTGGCGAGAGCACCAGCACCTGCGTCCGAACGAGCTGCTGTTCTGGCACGCCTTCACGACCTGGAAGGAGCGCGGAGCGGAGGAGTTCGACTTCGGCGGGGGTGGCGACTACAAGCGCAAGTACGGCGCCACCGAGCTGGTCGTGCCGCACGGCAGGCTCTCGAGGTGGAGGGTGCTCTCGCACCTGCGGGAAGCCGTCAAGCGCTCGGTGGCGGCCCGGCAGCAGGCTGCCGGGGCGTTCCAGTCACGCGCCCGGGTCTGACCGCTCCCTCCAGCCCTGCCCCCGAGCGCGCGACGGCGGCGTGACCATGGGGTCACGCCGCCGCCGCGTCCGGGAGGTGCAGGTGGTGCTAGTGGCCGCCCTCGTAGGCGCCGATGTCCATCGCCGAGCCCTGCGGACGCGGAGCCAGGTCCATGTCGTAGGACGGCGCCTGCTGCGTGGTGCCCTTGTCGATGGCGGGGCTCGTCGTACGGAGGTGGTAGTCACCGCCGCTGACGGGCTGGTAGTTCACGAACTGCGGGTCCGCCGTGACGGTGCCGGTCGGGACCCCCCCGCCGTTGAGGCTGTAGCCACCGCTGGCGTTGCCGTAGAGCAGGTTGTCGGCGTAGGTGTTCACGCCCACGTTGCCCAT
Organism: Mycobacteriales bacterium; assembly: GCA_049694795.1. Lineage (GTDB taxonomy): Bacteria > Actinomycetota > Actinomycetes > Mycobacteriales > SCTD01 > RYN-111. Next base: position 6,542 of record JBAVRG010000224.1, on the reverse strand, counting down.
CTCGCGGATGCCCCAGTAGCCGTTGTTGACGACGATGTTGTTCGTCACCACGGTGCCGCTGTCCACGCCGGGGGCGATGTCGTTGCCCTCGAGCGAGCCACCGATCACCATGCCGCCCTGCTGGTTCTGGAAGACGGTGTTGTTGGCGATCGTGACGTGGTTGGCGTTGTGCCACAGGTGGATGCCCCAGCCGCTCGTCTGGTAGACGACGTTGTCGAGGATCCGGCCGCCGTAGGGGCCCTGGTAGTAGATGCCGTGGATGAGCCCGCAGCTGCTCGACGGCGCCAGGATGTCGTGGACGACGTTGCCGATCGAGTCGTTGTCGGTCTCGGAGTAGTTCTGCAGCTCGATGCCGGCACCACCGCGCGAGCAGTCCGGCGGCACCATGTGGTGGATGTGGTTGCCGAGGAACCGGTCGTGCGAGGCGGTCGACATGATGCCGCTGTAGTTCGAGTCGGCGATCTCGAAGTTCTGGATCACGACGTAGTCACCGGTGTTGGTCCAGGCGTTGGTGCTGCCCGGCGCGCTGATCTTCGCGCCCCACTTGCTGTCGGAGACGAAGGTGATCGGCGCGCCGGAGGTCCCGCTGGTGGTGGACTCGACGTAGCCGTAGGTGCCGGGCGCGACGTGCACGATGGTCCCGGCGGTGGCCACGCTGGCGGCCTTGCTCACCTGGCGGAACGGCGCGCTGCTGGTGCCGGGGTTGCTGTCGCTGCCGGTCGGCGAGACGTAGAGCGCCTTGGTGCCCACCAGCGGCCACGGGTTCGTGGTCGTCGTGGTCGTCGCGGTGGGCGACGGGGTGGCGGTCGCGGTCGGGGCCGCGCTGGCCGTGGGGGTGGCGGTCGCGGTCGGGGTCGCCGTGGCGGTGGGGGTCGCCGTGGTGGTCGTGTTCGCGGTGTTGCCCTGCGCGACCACCTCGATGCCGTCGACCTTGGCGTTGTTGACCGAGGCGGAGAAGCCGAGGTCGACGTACGAGTCGCCGCTCTTGACCGGGAAGCTCACGTCGTAGGCGGTGGTGGCGCCGATGGTCTTGATCAGGTCGAGGTTCGAGATCACGGTCTGGCCCTCGGCCGTGGCCGAGAAGACGCGCTGTCCGACCGAGGTCGCCCAGTTCTCGGAGATGCGCAGCGTGACCTTGTAGATGCCCGCGGCCGGCACCGGGATCCGGTACCCCGACATCTGGTAGCGCTCGGTCTGGTAGATCGCGGGGTCAGGCGTGTTGCTGATGGCCTTCGTCGTGGACGCCGCGATGCCGCCGATGTAGTAGTTGTCGGCGATCCACTGCTGGCCCAGGCTGTCGGTGAGGGCCCCGCCACCGGCATGGATGCGCAGGCTCCAGGGCGTGCTGCCGGCGGCGGACGCGAAGGCGGACGGGAGCGCTGCTGCGGACAGCAGCGCCAACGGCACAGCGAGAAGTGCTGTCTTCTTCAGGCGCATGCGGTGAATCTCCTGGGTGTGAGGGGGTTGCCTCCTGTGCTTCGTCGGGCCCTGAAAGTTGCTGAACCGTGATACATGAAGTTCTGTCACGGAGCGCCGAGATCTGGTGACCCGTGGTGACGGCGGCGCCCGGGATCGTGGCGACTTGCCGGGTTCGGACAACGCAACGGCGGCGCAACCCCTGGGGGTCGCGCCGCCGCTGGTCGTGCCGGGTTCGTCCGGTCTGATCAGGTGCTGGTCAGTACCTGATCAGTGACCACCCTCGTAGGCGCCGATGTCGACGGCTCCGCCCTGCGGCCGCCGCGCGCCGAGCGCGTCGTAGCGGGGAGCGCCCAGCCTGGTGCCGGCGTTGATGGCCGGGCTGCTGCGCCGCAGGCGGTAGTCGCCGCCCCCCGCGGGTCGGTAGCGGAGGAACTGCGGGTTGCGGTAGAGGGTGTGCCGCGGGACGCCGCCACCGGTCAGCTGGAAGCCGCCCGAGGCGTTGCCTGCGAGCAGGTTGTTGGCGTACGTGTTCCGCCCGACGCGACCCATCTCACGGATGCCGTAGTAGCCGTTGTTGACGACGATGTTGTTCGTCACGACGTCACCGCTGTCGACGCCGGGGGCGATGTCGTTGCCCTCGAGGGAGCCGCCGATCACCATGCCGCCCTGCTTGTTCTGGAAGACGGTGTTGTTGGCGATGGTGATGTGGTTGGCGTTGTGCCACAGGTGGATGCCCCAGCCGCTCGTCCGGTAGACGACGTTGTCGAGGATCCGGCCGCCGTAGGGGCCCTGGTAGTAGATGCCGTGGATGAGCCCGCAGCTGCTCGACGGCGCCTGGATGTCGTGGATGACGTTGCCGATCGAGTCGTTGTCGCGCTCGGAGTAGTTCTGCAGCTCGATGCCGGCGCCGCCGCGCGAGCAGTCCGGCGGCACCATGTGGTGGATGTGGTTGCCGAAGAACCGGCCGTGCGAGGCGGTCGACATGATGCCGCTGTACTCGGAGTTGGCGATGTCGAAGTTCTGGATCACGACGTAGTCACCGGTGTTGGTCCAGGCGTTGGTGCTCCCGGGCGCGCTGATCCTCGCCGCCCAGCGGCGGTCGGAGACGAACCGGATCGGGTAGTGGGCGGTCCCGCTGTTGGTGGACTCGACGGCGCCGTAGACGCCCGGCGCCACGTGCACGAGGGTGCCCGGGGTCGCCACGCTGGCGGCCCGGCTCACCTGGCGGAAGGGACGCGTGCGGGTGCCGGGGTTGCTGTCGCTGCCGTGGGGTGAGACGTACAGCTGCCTGGTGGTCCGCACGGCGGCGTTGACGGTGTGCGGCTGCGTGGTGGCCGCGCCCGAGGGGAGGGCGACGACGGTGGACAGGAGGGCGAAGGGCAAGGCGGCGAGGGCCTTGTGGAAGCGCATGCGGGGGGATCTCCTGGGGTCGAGGGGGTTTCCCCTGACCTCGACGCCCTCCGGAGATTGCTGAACCGGTCAGGCACAGAACGTGTGCCAGGTCACGGCGCACACGCGACGTGTGCGCGCAGACCTCGCACCCGGCCTCACAGCTCGGCGGCTGCGGTCCTCCGCTCGGCCGGGCAGGACGTCGCGACGGTGCGCCGGCGAGCCCGCAGCAGCGCGTAGCCGACCACGGCAGCGAGGCCCTCGCCGCACAGCAGGGCCGCAGGCATGACCCAGGAACGTCCGGTGGGCAGGCCCGAGAGCACCACGGCCACGACGACGACCGGAGCGACGCAGTTCATCACGATGCGTTGCGCGTCGCCGAAGCTCGCGACCAGACCGATCTCGACGACGTACTTCGGTCCCCACACCGCGAGCAGCAGGACGCCCAGCGCGGCATAGGCCCCGGCGCCGGAGTAGCTCGCACCGAGCACGGGCTCCAGGACCGGGTGCCAGAGGACGACGGCGACGCCCACACCCAGCAGAGGCGGGAGCGCCGCTCCGGCCGCGATACCGGCCGTGATCGGCCGCTGCGCGCTCAGCAGGCGGGGAAGCGCGTTCTGCAGCAGCAACCACAGGGCGTTGGCCGCGGCCCCGGAGGCCCGCATGCCGAGCGCGAACGCGCCCGCCGCACGTGGGCTGCTCGTCGCGGTCATGGTGGCGAGGGCCAGCGGCACCGCCACCTGGCCGCCGAGGCCGGCTGCCCCGAACATGAGGGAGGTCCGCAGGTGGCGGAGCCACGCGGTCCACGACGGGGTCCACACGGGGCGGGTCCCGTCGCGCTCCAGGGCCAGCACCGCGACGACTGCTCCTGCGAGCGGAGCCAGCCCGTACGCGAGGGCGTACCCCACGGCGTCGCCGGACGGCACCAGAGCCCACGCGACCAGCAGGCTGAGGACCATGGCCCAGTTCGCCGCCCCGAGCTGCCACAGCTGTCCCCGTGCGCGAAGCCACCAGTCAGGGAAGACGGCGTACGTCAGCAGGTACGGGCTCATCGCGAGCAGGATCCGGCCGGAGGACACGTCCCGCGCACCGGTGACCAGGAGCAGGGCGACCACCCCGACGGTGACGACAGCCGCCAGCGTCAGGTAGAGGCTGAAGATCTCGCTGCCGAGCCGGCGCTGCTCGGCGCCGGAGCTGGCCGCGAGGGTGCGGATCGAGTAACCGCCCTGCCCGAGGTCGACGGCCCACCACGCGTAGCCCATCCAGCTGAGGGCGACCGCGAAGTAGGCGAACTCGGAGGCCCCCAGCTTGCGGGCGACGAGGACGACGGCGAGGAAGGCGACCAGCTTCGGCAGCCAGTCGGAGACCAGGGTCAGCAGGACGGTGCGCCGCACGCGGTTCGCTCAGCCCTCTCCGGACAGGGCGGCCGCGGCCGCCGGGACGGGAACGGGGGTGGAGGAGGTCGTCGTTGCCCGGTGGGCGCGCCGTACCAGGGACCAGCGGAGATCGGCATCCAGCACCACCGCGTCAGCGCGCGCAGGGGCGCGCCGGGATCGAGCTGCCCCTCGCCTCATGGTGTGCGCCCCTGCCTTCGGTGTGGGCGCCGGCCCACGCGTGCTGCTCTTGGAGAAGGGTCGCAAGGCGGCGCTGTGATACATCCGGCGCCAGGTGGTATCTGCGCCGTCCCTTGCCTGCTCTGCTGAGCAGGCTCGTGCCGGGGTCCCTGCCCGGCTCGTCGGGAAGGCGGCGTCACCATGAGGACCCGTGCTGCGGTCCCCACGCGGGCGGCTGCCGATGCCGCGGCCGTCCTGCTGGGCGACAGCATGGACCTGGCGTGCACGCTGCGCGCCGCCGGCGCCCGGGTCAGCGTCGTGGCCGGTCCGCACGCCCCCGCGCGGTTCTCCCGCCACCGCCTGCGCTGGCAGCTGGACCCACGGCCGGGGGATGCCCGGCTGGTGCGCCTGCTGAGCGAGCACGCGGGGCGCTCGGGGCCGAGCGTGCTGATCTACGAGAACGACCGTGACCTGCTGTTCGCCTCCCGGCACCGCGAGGAGCTCGCGGACGGGCCGCGGGTGCTGCTCCCCGAGCACGAGCTGGTCGAGGAGCTCGTCGACAAGGGCGCGTTCGGGCGGCGCGCCGAGCAGCTGGGCCTGTGCGTCCCGCCGGGTGAGGTCCTCGAGGTGGACGGCCGTCCCCTCCGTCCCGGCATCCGCTTCCCCGTGCTGGTGAAGCCCTGCTTCCGCGACCGGCGCTGGATCGCCCAGGCGCAGGGGCAGAAGGCGTTCCTGGTCCACGGCGCATCGGAGCTCGACGCGTTCCTTGCCCGCTTGGCGGGCAGCTGCCCTGCGGTGGTCCTGCAGAGCTACGTCCCTGGTGGGGAGCACCGCGTCGAGAGCTACCACGTCTACGTCGACGCCGCGGGGGAGGTGGCGGCCGAGTTCACCGGCCGCAAGATCCGCACGTCCCCGGCGGCGAACGGCTTCTCGACCGCGCTCGTCACGACGGCGCGCACCGACGTGAGGGACATGGGGAGGGACGCCGTACGGGCTCTGGGCCTGGTGGGGGTCGCGAAGCTGGACTTCAAGCGTGACCCCGACGGACGCCTGTGGCTGCTGGAGGTCAACCCGAGGTTCAACCTCTGGCACCGGCTGGGGGCCGCTGCCGGCGTGAACATCCCGGAGCTCGTGATGGCCGACCTGCTCGGACGACCGCGGCCTTCCCCTCCGGCCGTCCACCCCGGGGTCGCGTGGTGCCACGTGCCCAAGGACCTGCTGGCGGCACGCGCGGTGGGCATCCCGGTCACGCGATGGGTGCAGTGGGCGCGCACCTGCGACGCGACCGGTGGGCTGGACCTCACCGACCCGTTCCCCTTCGTGCTCGGCAAGGTCGCCCCGCGCCTCAGGGCGAGGCTGAGACCGCGGCAGGCGGTCTCCTCCCCGGCGAACGGGGCTGCGCTGGAGCCCCCCGGCGTGGTGGGGGTCTGACGCCGTGCGCTTCGGGGTGCTGTCGGACGTGCACGGCAACCTGCACGCCCTGAGGGCGGTCGTCGCCGCTCTCGACGGCCACGGCGTCGACGGCTACCTGTGCACCGGCGACCTGGTCGGCTACGGCCCCCACCCGGACGCCTGCGTCGAGCTGGTCGCCGAGCTCGGCGCGCACTGCGTCGCAGGCAACCACGACCTGCACGCGGTCGGGGCACTGGACGACGGCCGCGCAGGCGTGCTCGCCCGCCAGACGCTCGCCTGGACCCGCGAGGTCATGTCCGGGGCGACCCGTGCCTTCCTCGCCGCGCTGCCCCTGACGCGCACGGTCGACGGCCTGCTCCTGGCGCACGGGTCGCCGACCGACCCGCAGGAGTACGTGCGGACGGAGGAGCGGGCGTGGCAGGTCCTGGACGACGTCACCGAGCCGCGGGTGCAGGGCGTGCTCCTCGGGCACACCCACCACCAGTGGGCCGTCGTGGCGGCCCGGCCGGGGGAGCTGCTGCGCCGGCGCACCGGGCGGGTCGACCTGCCAGCGGGAGCGCGGTACCTGCTCAACCCCGGGAGCGTGGGCCAGTCCCGTGACGGCGACACGCTCGCGCGCTACCTCGTCCTCGACACGGCCGCGCGGTCGGCCGCGTTCCACGCGGTCGGCTACGACATCGCCGGCTGCCGGGCCGCGCTCCGGCGGGCCGGCCTGCCGGTACGCGGCATCGACGCCACCGACCGCTCGCTGCGGGAGCTGGCCCGGGG
>JBAVRG010000223.1:0-6784 GCA_049694795.1 Mycobacteriales bacterium | reverse complement strand
GACGCGTAGGCGCTGACCGGACCGGCGATGACGCCGTACGACGCCAGCACCGCCATCACGGCTGTCACCACGGTCGTCCGGCGCACGCCTCGGCGTGCGGGAGAAGACAAGCTCTTGAGCGCCACTGTGAGATACCCCCCTGTCGGCGCGCACCCCCGCGCGCCTCGCCCCCCGGTCCCCGGCAGGCTCGCTCTCCCGGGCCCCGGTCGGTTCGCTCCGGAGGTGATCCGGGGCCCCACCGCGGGGGAGAAGCACAGCTGTCGTGGACCTCTGCGAAATACACCGGACGCCATCGCGGCCAGGAACGCAACCCCGGTGTCGGGTTCCTGACGGAACGTGACCGGGTGAATCGACGGAGGGAAATCAGGGGGTTACGGGGCGTGACGAGATCCGGGTATCAGTCACGCCTCCTGACCGCTTCCGAACGCAGTGTCAGATACCTCGTCGGCCGGTCGTCACGCACGGTCGCGAACAGGCCGAGGTCCGCTCCTCCCACCCAGCAGGGAGGAGCGGACCTCGGGGCTCGCGGGCACGCCACAGCGTGCGCTCATCTACGACAACGACATTACGGGACAGACCTCGCGCTCAGAGCGGCAGGTCCTCCAGCATCTCCGTGACGAGCGCCGCGATGGGCGAGCGCTCCGAGCGCGTGAGGGTGACGTGCGCGAACAGCGGGTGCCCCTTGAGCGCCTCGATCACGGCAGCGACGCCGTCGTGCCGGCCCACCCGGAGGTTGTCGCGCTGGGCCACGTCGTGGGTCAGCACCACCCGCGAGCCCTGCCCCAGCCGGGACAGGACGGTGAGCAGGACACCGCGCTCGAGCGACTGCGCCTCGTCGACGATGACGAAGGCGTCGTGCAGCGAGCGGCCGCGGATGTGGGTGAGCGGCAGCACCTCGAGCAGCCCGCGGGCCATGACCTCCTCGATGACCTCCGGCTGCACGAGCGCGCCGAGGGTGTCGAAGACCGCCTGCGCCCAGGGACCCATCTTCTCGGAGGCGTCGCCGGGCAGGTAGCCGAGCTCCTGCCCGCCGACGGCGTACAGCGGCCGGAAGACCACGACCTTCTTCTGCGCCCTGCGCTCGAGGACCGCCTCGAGCCCGGCGCACAGTGCCAGCGCGGACTTGCCCGTCCCCGCCCGGCCGCCGAGGGACACGATGCCGACCTCCGGGTCGAGGAGCAGCTCGATGGCCACTCGCTGCTCCGCCGACCGCCCGTGCACCCCGAAGGCGTCGCGGTCGCCGCGGACCAGCCGCACCGACTTGTCGGGAGCGACCCGGCCCAGGCCCGAGCCGCGCTCGGAGAGCAGCACCAGCCCGGTGTGGGTCGGCAGCTCCCGGGCCTCGGGCAGCTCCAGCCGCCCCTCCTCGTAGAGCGCGTCGAGGTCGGTCGCCTCGACGGTGAGCTCGGCCATCCCGGTCCACCCGGTCGACGGCGCCAGTTCGGCGCGGTACTCCTGCGCGTCGATGCCGATCGCGGCCGCCTTGACGCGCAGCGGCAGGTCCTTGCTGACCAGGACGACCTGCCGGCCCTCGGCGGCCAGGTTGAAGGCGACCGCCAGGATGCGGCTGTCGTTGTCGGCCACCCGGAAGCCGGCGGGCAGCCCGTCGGTGGACGAGTGGTTGAGCTCGACCCGCACCGTGCCCTCGCCCAGGGGCAGCGGCTCGTCGAGCCGGCCGTGCGCGATCCGCAGGTCGTCCAGCACCCGCAGGGCCTGCCGGGCGAACCAGCCGAGCTCGGGGTGGTCGCGCTTGCCCTCGAGCTCGGAGATGACCACCAGCGGGAGGACCACGTCGTGCTCGGCGAACCTGCCCATCGCTCCCGGGTCGGACAGCAGGACGGAGGTGTCGAGCACGAACGTCGTCAGGTCGGTCTGGGTCATCAGGCGGGCTCCCTCGAGTCAGAGCCGGGACCGGGCCCACGGGGCCGGGTCGCGGCCCCCTCACACGCAGCTGCGCGCAACCGGGCCTCCCGAGCAGCGGGACCGGGTTGCCCCGCCGCTGCGCCCGACGGTAAGGCGCACCCGACCGCGGGGGGCGCCGACACGCAGGGCCACCCGGGTGACGCCTGTGAACATCAGGTGTCGAGCAGCTCCGCCAACGCGGTCGCGATCTCGGCCAGCGCGGCTGCGGCGGCGTCGACCTCGGCGCCCTGTCCGAGGAAGCCGTGGGTGAGCCCCGGGTAGCAGCGGTGCCACACCGGGACCCCTGCGGCGGCGAGCCGCTCGGCGTAGCGGTTGCCCTCGTCGCGCAGGACGTCATACTCGGCCGTCGCGATCACCGCGGGGGCGAGCTCGCGCAGATCGCTTGCGGCCCAAGGGGACAGCAGCGGGTCGTCGGTGGGGTGCTGCCCGCCGTACTGCTGCCAGGACCAGCGGATGTCGTCGGCCTCGAGCCCGAAGCCGTGGGCGTTCTCGACGTACGACGGGAGCGACCCGGTTGCGTCCAGCGCCGGGTAGACGAGCAGCTGGGCGGCCAGCGGCCGGCCCTCGGCACGGAACACGAGCGCGACCGCCGCGGCCAGGTTGCCGCCGGCGCTGTCGCCGCCGACCGACGCGGACGCGAAGCGCTCCTGCTCACCGGCCCACCGGGTCGCGGCGAGGCAGTCCTCCAGCGGCGCCGGGAAGGGGTGCTCCGGCGCGAGCCGGTAGTCGACCGCGAGCACCGCGACGCCGGCGAGCCGGCAGAGGGTGCGCGCGACGTCCGCGTGCGAGTCCAGGTTGCCGACCACCCAGCCACCGCCGTGCAGGTAGACCAGCAGGTGCGGCCGTTCGCTGCCCTCCGGCAGGTGCAGGCGGCACGGCACGCCCTCGACCTCGAGGTCGGTCGACCCGATCACCGGCACCGCCACCCGGCCCTCGGCCCGGCGGCGCACGACCTCGGCGTACGCCGCACGGTGCTGGGCGCCGGTGAGCTCGGAGGAGGGGCGGTGCGGCGGGAGGGCCGCCAGCAGGGCGGCGACCTGCGGGTCGACGGGCACGCCCGCTCAGGCCCCGAAGCGACGCTGGCGGGCGGCATAGGCACGCAGCGCCCGCAGGAAGTCGACGTGCCGGAAGTCCGGCCAGTAGGCGTCGCAGAAGTAGAACTCGCTGTGCGCGCTCTGCCACAGCAGGAACCCGCCGAGCCGCTGCTCCCCACTGGTGCGGATCACGAGGTCGGGGTCGGGCTGGCCGCGCGTGTAGAGGTGCTCGGCGATGTGCTCCACGTCGAGCAGCTCGGCGACCTCCTCGAGGGAGGTGCCGACCGCCGCGTGGGCCTGCAGCAGCGAGCGCACGGCGTCGGCGATCTCACGCCGTCCGCCGTAGCAGATCGCGGCGTTGACGACCGCCCCCGGTCGGCCGACGGTGCCGGCGGCGGCCTCCTTCAGCGTCCGCGCGGTCTCGGCGGGCAGCAGGTCGAGCGCCCCCACGACGTTGATGGTCCAGCGGTTCTCGGGCCGGGCCAGGTCGGTGACGACGTTCTCGATGATCCGCAGCAAGGGCGCGAGCTCCGCCTCGGGCCGGGCCAGGTTGTCGGTCGACAGCAGCCAGAGGGTGACCACCTCGACGCCGGCCTCGTCGCACCAGCGCAGCAGGTCGACGATCTTGTCGGCGCCCCGCTGGTGGCCTTCCTTCGACGACGCCCCCACCGACTTGGCCCACCGCCGGTTGCCGTCGAGGATGACCCCGACGTGCCGCGGCACGGACGCGCCGGAGCGCTGCAGCCCCGCCTCGAGGCGCCGCTCGTAGATCCCGTACACGAGGTCGCGCAGCCCCATCCGCGCCACCTCCTGTCGCCCTGCGCCGGCTCACCGGGAGCCTATCCACGCCGAGCCCTCAGGACACCCGTCCCCGCGCCCAGACGCTGCGCAGGACCAGCGGCATGGCGATGCCGCACCAGCCCACGATCGCGAACAGGTCCATGCTGAACAGGAACAGCGCCGCGACCGCCGTCATGCTCACGGTCCACAGCACCCGCCCGAGCGGGCCGAACGACGTGTCGGTCTTGCGCCACCGGCTGTAGACCGGCACGACCGCGGGGGCAGCGGCGGGCACCAGCCGCGCCGGCACGGCGGCGACCGCGAACGGCAGGTGGCACTGCGTGCACCACTCGGCGCCCGCGCGGGACGTCGCTCCGCAGGCCTGGCAGGTCATACCCGGGTCATCGGCTGCCAGGACCGGTCACTTCAGCGCTCGCCCCGACCCGGGTACGACGAAAGCCCGCCACCGGGTCGGGTGGCGGGCCTCGTCGGACGGGGGGAGGTCAGCCGTTGAGGCGCTCCACGAGCTTGGCGTGCTCCTCGGTGAGGGCCTTGGGGAGGTGCTCACCGAACTGCGCGAAGTACTCGGGGATGAGCGCGGCCTCCTGCTTCCAGATCTCGGTGTCGACCGAGGTCAGCAGCGCGAGGTCCTCGGCGGGGACCTCGAGACCGCTGAGGTCGAGCTCGCCGTCGGCGGGCAGGACGCCGATGGCGGTCTGCTTGCCCTGGGCGTTGCCCTCGATGCGGTCGACGATCCACTTCAGGACGCGGCTGTTCTCGCCGTACCCGGGCCAGAGCCACTTGCCCTGCTCGTTCTTGCGGAACCAGTTGACGTAGAAGATCTTCGGCAGCTTGTCGGCGGAGGTGGCCTCACCGATCTTCAGCCAGTGACCCATGTAGTCGCCCATGTTGTAGCCGCAGAACGGCAGCATGGCGAAGGGGTCGCGACGCAGCTGGCCGATCGCGCCGGCGGCGGCCGCAGTGGTCTCCGACGACACGGTGCTGCCGAGGAAGACGCCGTGCTGCCAGTCGAAGGACTCGGTCACCAGCGGGACGGCAGTGGCGCGCCGGCCGCCGAACAGGATCGCCGAGATCGGGACGCCCTTCGGGTCCTCCCAGTTGTCGGCGATGGTCGGGCACTGGCCGGCCGGGGTGGTGAAGCGGGCGTTGGGGTGCGCGGCGGGCGTCTCGCTGGCAGGCGTCCAGTCGTTGCCCTTCCAGTCGATGAGGTGCGCGGGCGGCTCCTCGGTCAGGCCCTCCCACCACACGTCGCCGTCGTCGGTGAGCGCGACGTTGGTGAAGATGCTGTTGCCGTAGAAGGTCTTCACGGCGTTGGCGTTGGTGTCCTCGCCGGTGCCGGGCGCGACGCCGAAGAACCCGGCCTCGGGGTTGATGGCGTAGAGGCGGCCGTCCTCGCCGAACCGCATCCAGCAGATGTCGTCACCGACGGTCTCGACGGTGTAGCCGGGGATGGTCGGCTGCAGCATCGCGAGGTTGGTCTTGCCGCAGGCGCTGGGGAACGCCGCCGCGACGTACTTGGCCTCGCCGCTCGGCGGGGTGAGCTTGAGGATGAGCATGTGCTCGGCCATCCAGCCCTCGTCGCGGCCCATGACCGAGGCGATGCGCAGGGCGAAGCACTTCTTGCCGAGCAGGGCGTTGCCGCCGTAGCCGGAGCCGTAGCTCCAGATCTCACGGGTCTCGGGGAAGTGGGTGATGTACTTGGTGTCGCTGCAGGGCCACGGGACGTCCTGCTGGCCCGGCTCGAGCGGCGCGCCGACGGTGTGCACGGCCGGGACGAAGAAGCCGTCCTCGCCGATCTCGTCGAGGGCGGCCTGGCCCATGCGGGTCATGATGCGCATCGACACCACGACGTACGGCGAGTCGGTGATCTCGATGCCGAGCTGGCTGATCGGGGAGCCGAGCGGACCCATGCTGAACGGGACGACGTACATCGTCCGGCCCCGCATGCAGCCGTCGAAGAGCGGCTCGAGGGTCTTGCGCATCTCGGCCGGGGCCATCCAGTTGTTCGTGGGGCCCGCGTCCTTCTCCTCCGCGGAGCAGATGAAGGTGCGGTCCTCGACCCGGGCGACGTCGGTCGGGTCGGACTTCGCGTAGAAGCTGTTCGGGCGCTTGGCCTCGTCGAGCTTGATGAACGTGCCGTTGTCGACCAGCAGCTGCGTGAGGCGCTCCCACTCCGCCTGCGAGCCGTCCGCCCACTCCACCCGGTCGGGCTTGGTGAGCTCGGCGATCTCCCGAACCCAGGCGACCAGCTTCTGGTTCTTGGTGGGAGCCTGGTCCAGCCCGGGGATCGTGGCGGATGTGGTCATGGGATCCTCTCCATCGAGGGTGCCGCTGCAGTGACGGTGAGATGACGGTGGAAGCGCCGGTGGGACGGCGGGATTTGGACAGTGTGCCCTGCTGCCAGGAAGACCAACAGGGCGCCTCCCTGTGAGATCGGGCACGGAAGCGCAACCGAGGAGACACGTGGCGGACACCTCCAGCTCACTGGTGGACAAGTTCGATGCGACTGTCCACCGCGTGGAGCAGGCTGTGAAGCCGCGGCTGCGGGGCGTGCTGCACCAGGGCGCCTTCTCCGTGGCGCTGGTCACCGGGACCACGATCGTCTGCCTGGCGCCAGGAGCCATGGCGCACGTCGCCGCTGCGGTCTACGCCGCGTCGGTCGCCCTCCTCTTCGGCACGTCAGCCGCCTACCACCGGGTCGAGTGGTCCGCCCGGGGGCACCGGGTCATGGCGCGACTGGACCATTCCATGATCTTCGTCCTCATCGCGGGGACCTACACGCCCTTCTCGCTGCTGCTGCTCGACGGCTGGCTGCGGTGGCTCGTCTTCGGCGTCGTCTGGGGCGGAGCGGCAGCCGGGATCGTGCTGCGCAACGCCCTCCGCGAGCCGCCCCGCTGGATGCTCGTGACCCTCTACCTCGGGCTCGGCTGGGTGGCTGTCGGGGTGCTGCCGCAGATCCTGCGCACCGGCGGCGTGGCGGTCCTCGTGCTGCTGATCGTCGGCGGCCTCTTCTACACCGCCGGGGC
>JBAVRG010000222.1:0-9421 GCA_049694795.1 Mycobacteriales bacterium | reverse complement strand
GGGCGTGCGCGGCGCCGGGGTGGCGACCGGTCGCGGCGTGGGGACGACCACCCCGAGTGCGGCGCGGACGTCGATGAGCCCGGAGCCCGCGCCGGCGAGGGGCTGGGCGGTGCCGGTGATGCGGTCCATGACCTGCTGCCGGGTCCGGGACGGCTGCTGCGCGATGAGCAGCGCCGCCAAGCCGCTCACGTGCGGGGCGGCCATCGAGGTGCCGGCGGCGACGGCGTACTGGCCGTCGGGGTAGAGGGAGGTGATGCAGGTGGCCTGCGTGCAGTGGCCGGAGGCGTCCGGCTGGCCCCCGGGGGCGGCGACGGACACGCCGGCGCCGTACTGGCTGTAGTCCGCAAGCCGCCCGGACGGCGCGGTCGCGGCCACCACGAGCGCGTCGGAGCCGTACGCCTGCGCGAGCGGCAGGTCGGCGTTGCCTGCGGAGAACACCACGACGGCGCCCGCCACCGCGGCGTCGTGGACGGCGGTCGGGATGGCGCCGGAGGACGCGATGCCCGGTACGTCCGGCCCGAGCGAGAGGTTGAGGACCCGGGCGCCGTGCGCGACGGCCCAGTGGATGCCGGCCGCGACGTCGGCAGGGGTCCCGGTGCAGCCGCCCTTGCCGTCGTCGGTGAGCACCCGCACCGGCAGCACGGTGGCGCGGGTCGCGACGCCGAACGAGGAGGAGGCGACGGTGCCGGCCACGTGCGTGCCGTGCGTGCAGGCGTCCCGCTGCTGACCGGGGACGCAGGTGCCGGAGGTGCAGTCGGCACCCGGCAGCGCCCGCCCCTCGAAGTCCGGGTGGCTGCGGTCGACCCAGCCGTCGAGGACCGCGACGGTGACGTCGGCGCCCTCCCTGCCGGCCGACTGCGCGGCGTACAGGTGGATCTGGTTGCCGTCCCAGGTGATGTCCTGCGACCGGCCGGCAGCCCAGGCGGAGGGGGTCGCTGCGAGCCCGACGAGCGTGGCCGCGAGCACGGCGAGGCGCGTCCGGGACATGCGCCAACGGTAGTCGCTGTCAGGCCACCTGGACGCGCGCAGCGGGTGCACGCAGCAGCCTGAGGACCGCGGCCTCGACCGCTCCCTGGGTGGCGGGCTGGCCGTAGCTGACGCCGTCACCGAGCAGGCGCAGGTCGGAGCGGACCGTGACGCCGCTCTCGTAGAGGTCGATGACGCGCGGGTCGATGTAGGACGCCCGGCACACCGCCGGGGTGTTGCCGAGGTAGTGCGCGACCTCCTGCACGACCCGCGTGACCGCCCGCTTGCGTGCCGTCACGGACGCGGCGGCCTCGGTCGAGACGGCGAGGCCGACCGCGGCCAGCACGGTGGCCGACCAGGTGCGGAAGTCCTTGGCGGTGAAGGCGCCGCCCGACAGGGCGCGCAGGTGGTCGTTGATGTCGCTGCTGCGGACGTCGACCCACCGGCCGCCGTCCCGGAACGCCAGCAGCTCCGCGCCACCGCCGCGCCGGCGCTTGAGTGCCTGCACGACCGCCGCCACCTCGGGCTCGACGAGCGACTGCACCCGGTGCTTGCCGCTCTTCGCGACGTAGTCGAAGGTCACGACGCCCTTCGCGACCGTGACGTGCTCCTTGCGCATCGTGGCCAGCCCGAACGTCTGGTTGCGGGCGGCGTACTGCTCGCTGCCGATCCGGAAGAAGCCGAGGTCGAGCAGCCGGACCGCGCACGACAGCACGCGCCGGCGGCTGAGGCCGTCGGCGCCGAGGTCGGCGCAGACCTGCTCGCGCACGGCCGGCAAGGCGGCGGCGAAGTCGAGCACCCGCTCGTGCTTGTCCAGGTCGCGGGCCAGCCGCCAGGCGTCGTGGTAGCGGTACTGCCGCCGTCCCGCGGCGTCGAGGCCGGTGGCCTGGATGTGCCCGTTCGCGACAGGGCAGATCCAGACGTCGGTCCAGGCGGGTGGGATGACGAGCGCCTCGACGCGGGCCAGCGTGGCCTCGTCGCTCACCGGGCGGCCCCCGGCGTCCAGGTAGCGAAAGCCCTTGCCCCGACGCACCCGGGTGAGCCCCGGCGACGCGGGGCTCACCCGGCGCAAGCGGGGCATCTCAGAGCTCCTCCCGGTACGACGGTCAGCGCGCCGACAGGTCGGGTGCGGCTACCGGTCGCGCCTGGTCGAGGTCGACCGTCCGGTGCGACGCCTTCTGGGTCGCGCCGTCGACCATGCTGCTGACCTTGCCCGTGACCTTGCTGGTCACCTTGCCTGCCAGCTCGCTCGCGGTGCCCTGCACGGCGTCGGTGACCGCGGACGTGGCGTGCTGGACCGGCGGCTTGCGGCGCAGGTCGTCGAACACCCGCCGGAGCTGGTCGTAGCGCTCGGTGCCGGCGCGGGTCCCGAGGACGTAGCCGACGCCGACGCCGGTGAGCAGGGTGAGCTTCTTGATCACGATGACCTCCTGGGTTCGTCTTCGGCCCCTACCCTCGGATCCGGGGACCTACCGGGGCCTTGCGCTATCGTTTTCGCGCCGGCCCGCCGGCGAGTCCCGCATAGCTCAATTGGCAGAGCATTCGACTGTTAATCGAACGGTTCCTGGTTCGAGTCCAGGTGCGGGAGCCCTATCGTTCGCGAGCATGTCGAGCACTGACCTGCGTGCCTCCCGCTGGCGCGGCCGACCCGGCCGCCTCGAGGTCTGGTACACCACGCTGACCGACCCGGCGACGGGCACCGGCGTGTGGCTGCACACCGAGCTCGTCGCACCCACGACCGGTGCGGCGCACGTGCACGGCTGGGCCGCGGTCTTCGCACCGGGGCAGGAGCCGGTCTGGCACCGCTTCGGGCCGGTGCCCGCCGACGCGCTCCCGCCGTCGGAGCTCACCGGCAGCGCCGGCCCGCTGAGCTGGGACCTCCGGCTGACCGATCCCGGTGGGCCGACGCTCTACACGTTCCCCCGCTACGCCTGGGAGCGGGAGGTCCTGCCCGCCGCGCAGGTCGTCCCCGCCCCCGCGGCGGTCTACGACGGCACCGTCACCGTGGGGGACCGGGTGCTGGAGCTGCAGGGCGCGCGGGGTGCCTCGGCCCGGATCTACGGGCACGGCAACGCCAGGCGGTGGGGCTGGCTGCACGCCGATCTCAGTGGTGGTGACGTCCTCGAGCTGGTGTCGGCGGTGTCGATGAGGCCCGGTCTGTCGAGGCTGCCACCCCTGACGTTCCTGCAGCTCCGGGTGGACGGGGTCGACTGGCCGCGCGACCCGCTGGCCGTGGCTCCGCTGCTGCGCGCCCGGCTCGGGCTGCCCGACTGGCGCGTCAGCGGGGTGGTCGGCCGGCGCCGGATCACCGTCGAGGTGCACCAGGACCCGGCCCGCACCGTGGCGGTCGACTACACCGACCCTGACGGGGGTCGCGCGACCTGTCACAACAGCGAGCTCGCGTCCGCCACGATCCGGCTGGACAGGGCGGGTCGACGTGGCTGGCAGACGGAACGGGAGTGGCGTCTGGACGGAACGGCCCACGCCGAGATCGGCCTGCGTTAGCGTCTGCCGCCGTGGAGCTCGCCGCGCGCCGTCTGCTCGCCGTCCTGCTGGGGTGCGTAGCGGTGCTGACGCTGTCGGGCTACCTGCTCAAGGCGCAGTGCATCGGCCACTACAACGAGCTGCGCGACAGCCACCTGTGCAGCAACGACATCCAGGTCCTCTACCTGGCGCGGGGCATGCACGAGCACCCGTTCCCCTACGTCCACGGCGCGCTGGTCGGGCACCGGCTCGTCGGCGGGGCGCTGGAGTACCCGGTGCTGACCGGGCTGTTCGCGTGGTTCCCCGCTCTGCTGGTGCACGACGACGGCGGCTACCTGCGGCTCACCGCGCTGCTGCTGTCGCCGTTCTCCTTCCTCACCGTCTGGCTGCTCGGCCTGATGGTGCGCTGGCGGGCGCTGCTGTACGCCCTCGCGCCGCCGCTGGTCTGGTACTCGTTCCACAACTGGGACCTGCTCGTCGTGTGCGCGACGGTCGCCGCCTTCCACGCCTGGTGGCGTCGCCGCTACGCCTGGGCAGGCGCCTGGCTCGCGGTCGGTGCCTGCCTGAAGTTCTGGCCGCTGCTGTTCGTGCTGCCCCTCCTGCTGGACCGCCTGTCAGCGCGCGATCGCGCGGGCGCCGGCTGGTCGCTGGCCTCCTTCGCCTGGGTCTTCGGGGTGGTCAACGGCTTGTTCCTGGTGCTGTCGCCCAGTGGCTGGTGGGCGCCGTACGCCTTCCAGCAGGAGCGGGCCGCCGACATCACCAGCAACTCCGTCTGGTTCTGGGGCTTCCCGTCCCTGACGACCCACGATCTCAACACGCTCGTGCCGGTCCTGCTCCTGCTCGGTACGGCGGTCGCGTGCGCCGTCGGGTGGTGGCGGGCGTCGGGGGAGGGCTGCTACCCGTTCGTCCAGGTCTGCGGCGCGGTGCTGGCCGTCTTCATGCTCACGAACAAGGCTCACTCGCCCCAGTACGCGCTGTGGTTGCTGCCGTTCTTCTGCCTGGTGCGGCTGCGCTGGGGCTGGTGGCTCGCCTACATGGCCTTCGACCTGTGCACCTACGTCGGCGTGTTCCGCTGGTACTACGCGCTCTCGCAGGGGCACGACTTCGGGCTCGCCAAGCAGGCGCTCGTCGTCGGTGTCTGGGGGCGGGCGGTGATGCTCGTGCTCCTGTTCGGCGTCCTCCTGCGTGCCGACCCGGCGTTCGAGGCGGTGCCAGAGGAGAGGGTGCGCACCTCGACGGACCCCGCCCTTTCCCTCGCGCCGACCGTTACCTAGGTTGATCGACATGGAGGAGGGCGGAGGAGCCGTGCTGCTGCGTCCCTCAGGCGACCTCGACCTGGCGACCGTGGAGCCGTTCCGGGCCATGGTGCAGGCGGCGCTGGCCAAGGAGCCGACGGCTCTGGTCCTGGACCTCACGGACGTGACGTTCCTCGACTCGTCCGGGCTCGCGGTCCTCGCCGTCGGGCTGCGCAGCCAGCGGGCACGCGGGGCCACGTTCGCCGTCGTGAAGCCGCAGCCGATCGTGCGCAGGGCGATCGAGCTGGTGGGACTGGGGCTGCTGTTCGACACCAGCCAGGTGCCGGCCGGGCTGCTCGAGGGCCGCGGCTGACGTCAGGCGGTCAGCCGGTCCTTGCGCGCCAGCGGTGGTGCCGGGGCGAGCGCCACGTCCGACGGGGTCAGCTCCGCGGCCAGCGCGAGCTTCATGCCCACCGGGTCCAGGAGGTCCATGAGCAGCGAGGGCGGGATGCCGTCGGTGAGCAGGCGCAGGGCGAGCGACGGACCGGCATGGGTTGGGACGGCCATGCACGGTCTCTCGACCGCTGGTCGAGACTTCCTTAGGGCCGAACGGGTGAAGAAACACACTCGTGTCATTCCGCCCGGATGACTCGCCAGTGGATCGCCGTACCCGGGGAACCGGCCTAGCGTGCAGCACATGAGCGAGCTCGTCGTCTACGGGACCACCTGGTGCAGCGACTGCAAGCGGGCCAAGCAGCTGCTCGGCGAGCAGCGGGTGCCCTACCGGTTCGTCGACATCGACGCCGACGCCGAGGGCCTGGTCTACGTGCAGGAGGTGAACGAGGGCAAGAGCATCATCCCGGTCATCCTCTTCGAGGACGGCTCGACGCTGGTGGAGCCGAGCAACGCCGACCTCGCCGCCAAGCTTGGCATCACCACGGAGGCGAAGAACCCCTTCTACGACCTGATCGTGGTCGGCAGCGGGCCGGCCGGGCTGACCGCCGCGCTCTACGCCGCGCGGGAGGGCATCAGCACCCTCGTGGTCGAGAGGGCCGGCGTCGGCGGGCAGGCCGGGGTGACGGAGCGGCTCGACAACTTCCCGGGCTTCCCCGAGGGCGTGACCGGGGCGGAGTTCGCCGGCCGGCTGCGGCAGCAGGCCGAGCGGTTCGGGGTGGAGATCCTGTCCGCTCAGGACGTCACCGAGGTGGTCGTCGACGGCGACTACCGGGGCGTGCGCACGGCGACCGGCCAGGAGCTGCGGTCCTTCGCGGTCCTCCTGGCGCTGGGCTCGACGTACAAGAGGCTCGGGGTGCCGGGGGAGGAGGACTTCATCGGTGCGGGCGTGCACTTCTGCGCGACCTGCGACGGGGCCTTCTACAAGGGCAAGAAGCTGCTCGTCGTCGGTGGGGGCAACTCGGCCGGGGAGGAGAGCATCTTCCTCACCCGGTTCTCGCCGGACATCACGATCGCGACCAACGGGGCGGGGCTCACCGCGAGCAAGGTCGTGGTGGAGAAGGTCGACGAGAACCCTGCGATCTCGGTGCGGCCGAGCACCACCGTCGCGGAGTTCAAGGGCAGCTCGACCCTGGCCTCGGTGGTGCTCGACACCGCGGACGGGCAGGTCGAGGAGGCCTTCGACGGGGTCTTCGTCTTCATCGGGCTCAGCCCCAACACGGACGTGGTGCAGGGCGTGGTCGACGTGGACGCGCAGGGCTTCATCACGACCGACGCCGGGCTGCAGACCTCGGTGCCCGGGGTGTTCGCGGCTGGTGACGTGCGGGCCGGCTCGACCAAGCAGGCCGCCTCGGCGGCGGGGGAGGGCGCGGCCGTCGCGCTCGGCATCCGCCGGTACGTCGAGCACCGCGTCAGCGGGGCCCGGCCGATGTCGACGGTCTGACCGGAAGGGTCTCCACCGTCCTGTCCCTGGTCTGCCTCCTCCGCCAGAGTGGGGCGGACACCTCGATGTCTGCCGCTCTTCGAGGTGTCAGGATCCCGACATGATGCGCTTTCCGGCTCCTCTGAGAACTGGCGACAGAATCGGCGTGACATCGCCCTCGGCCGGCGTCGAGGGACCGGGGAGGGAGCGGATCGACTTCTGCGTCGACTGGTTGCGCGACGCCGGGTACGACGTCGTGATCGGTCAGTGCATGGACGGGGCCGGGATCACCTCCGCGCCGGCCTCCGACCGCGCAGCGGAACTGACCGGCATGCTGTGCGACCCGGCGATCCGCTGCGTGCTCCCGCCGTGGGGCGGCGAGACCGCGATCGACCTGTTGGACAAGCTGGACTGGGACGCGCTCGCAGATGCCGACCCCACCTGGCTGGTCGGGTTCTCTGACCTGTCCACCATCCTCCTGCCGATCACCATCCGGCTCGGTTGGGCGACCCTGCACGGCGACAACCTCGCCGACACGCCCTATCGCGTCCCGGACGGCCTGCTGGCCTGGCGCGAGATCGCTGCCTCGGCAGGCCCACACCGTCAGCGCGACGCGGGCCTGGTCGGCGACTGGTGGCGTTTCGACGAGGACCCGCGGGCCACCGAGTGGAAGCGGGCCGGCGACGGCGGTTGGAGCCTGCACGGCGCGGACAGGGTGAGGGTGACTGGCCGGTTGATCGGCGGCTGTGTGGAGACGCTGTGCAACCTGGCGGGCACGCCCTACGGGGACGTCATGGCCTTCGGCCGCACGCACGCCGATGAGGGGCTGGTCGTCTACCTGGAGGCTGCCGGCGACGAGGCGGCCACGATCTGCCGGAACCTGCACGGCCTTCGCTTGGCCGGGTGGTTCGAGCATGCGCGGGCGATCCTGGTCGGCCGCACGAACGCGCCGGACAACCCGAAGCTGACCCAGCGTGAGGCGGTGCTGGACGCCCTGGGCTCGCTGGACCTGCCGATCGTGTTCGACCTCGAGATCGGTCACGTCCCGCCTCACCTGCCGCTGACCAACGGGGCGCTGGCCACGGTGACCGTCGATGGGGGCACCCGCGAGATCGTCCAGGAGCTCCGCTGAGCGCGCTCGCCTCCCTGATGGCACCCGGACAATGACGCAAGGCGCGGGCAAGCAGTCGGGAGATGGAGCCAACGACCGTAACGGCGCCAGTTGACGGTTCCACGCCTGCTGGTCGCCGTACGGCGACCTGGGAGAGGCCATCCGGGCGCTGTGGGTCAGCTTCGTGCCGGCGAGCCAGCAGCACCCAGGAAGCGATCTACGCGAACCAAGTCGGAGATCCCCTCCTGACGGAGCTGACGGAAACGCGTTGGCGAGTACCTGGCCGCGGGCCATGATGCCGCCATGACTTGGACCGCTCCGACGATCACGCGCGCCGACGACCTGCCGATCGGGGACGAGCGCACGCTCCTCGAGAGCTGGCTGGACTTCCACCGGCAGACGCTGCTGGTCAAGTGCGCCGGACTGAGCGCGGAGCAGCTCGCCTTGCGCAGCGCCGAGCCGTCGACGCTGTCCCTGCACGGGCTCGTGCGGCACATGGCCGAGGTGGAGCGGGCCTGGTTCCGTCGCCGGTTCCTCGGGGAGCCGCTGGGCTACCTGTACTGCAGCGACGAGAGCCCCGACGCCGACTTCGACGACGTCGGGACTGCCGATGCCGAGAAGGACTTCGCCACCTTTGACGAGGAGGTCAGGCTCGCCCGTGCCGCAGCGGCGGGGCGTTCCCTCGACGACACCTTCTTCCACCCGCACCGCCAGGTCGAGATGAACCTGCGGTGGATCTACCTGCACATGATCGAGGAGTACGCCCGCCACAACGGCCATGCGGACCTGCTCCGGGAGCGCATCGACGGCGCCACCGGGATGTAGCCCCGCCCGGGGAGGTGTGCCGTCGCTAGGCTCGGTTCGCGCTGCAACGGCGCGCACGGGGCGGTAGCTCAGCTGGTCAGAGCAGGGGACTCATAATCCCTCGGTCGTGGGTTCGAGCCCCACCCGCCCCACTCGGTGCGAGGCCGGCAGGGTGATCGTGCGGCGGCCGGCGCGGCTCTTCGGCTCGACCATCACCTGGCCCATGCCCTTCCCTCGACGTGACGCCGGAGCGCAATCGTGCACGCGCAGGGGCGTCCAGGGGTGGCGCGCTGCCCCGTATCAGGAGGATCGGGAACAGCAGCGCCATTTCCCATCCGCGATATGGCACAGAGGGCGTAGGCGTGGCACACTCGGGCTATGGATGCCACGTTGGTGATGGGGCAGCAAGGACGTGTCGTGATCCCTGCCGAGGTCCGGGCTGCCCTTGGACTCGCCCCCGGCGATCACCTGCACCTCCACGTCAACGGCCACCAGCTCGTGCTCCAGCGACCGGAGGACGCAGTCCAGCAGTTGCGCCAGCTCGCGGCCGGCGTTCCGAAGCGGCGCTCCCTCGTCGAGGAGCTGCTGACCGAGCGTCGTGCTGCCGCGGCCCTCGACTGACCCAGACATGACTGTTCTCGACGCGTCAGCCGTGCTGGCGCTGGTTCACAACGAGCCGGGAGCTGACCAGGTCGCCGCGTCCTTGCCGGGGTCGCTCCTGAGCACGGTCAACCTCGCCGAGGTCGTCGGCAAGCTTGTTGATGCGGACGTGGACGCCACCCAGCTCATCACCTTGCTGGAGACCGCAGGTGTGTCGATCGAGCCGTTCCTTGCTCGGGACGCGGAGCTGGCCGGCGCCATGCGCTCACTCCCGGGTGGCCGGACGCTGTCGCTGGGGGACCGCTGCTGCCTGGCCCTCGCCGTACGCAGCGACCCGCCCGAGGT
>JBAVRG010000221.1:0-1806 GCA_049694795.1 Mycobacteriales bacterium | reverse complement strand
CAGGCCGCTTTGGCCGGCACGGGTGTCGACGTCGACTGGTACACCACCCGCGAGCGCGACGAGCTCGAGGTCCTCCCGTGGGACCACCTCGACTCGGGCCTCGACAAGGAGTGGCTCTGGTCCGACTGGCAGGACGCCCTGGCCGAGCAGGACCTGGACGACTGCCGCTGGATCCCCTGCTTCGACTGCGGCGTCTGCCCGCAGATGGGCACCGAGATCCAGGTCGGGCCGACGGGCAAGACGCTGCTGCCGCTCTCCGTCGTCTGAGCCGTCGTCCGAGCCGTCGTCTGAGCCGTCGTCTGAGCCGTCGGGGTGCGCCGACGGTAGCCTCGGAGCCTCATGTCCTCCCGCCAGCCTCCGGGCGCACCGCCGCCCCCGCCGGTGCAGCGGATCCGGCTGCGCTACACCAAGCGCGGGCGGCTGCGCTTCACCAGCCACCGTGACATCGCCCGCGTGTTCGAGCGGGCGCTGCGCCGCGCCCAGGTCCCGATGGCCTTCAGCGCGGGCTTCTCGCCGCACCCGAAGGTCAGCTGGGTCGGCGCGGCGGCAACCGGGGTCGCGAGCGAGGCGGAGTACGTCGAGATCGCCCTCGCCCAGCGGCGCGACCCCGAGCACGTGCGGCGTGCGCTGGACGCCTCCCTGCCCGACGGCATCGACCTGGTCGAGGCCGTGGAGGCCGAGCCTGCGACCAGCCTGGCCGACCGGGTGCAGGCGAGCAGCTGGCTCATCGTGCTGGGGCAGGTCGAGGTCGAGGCGCTGCAGCGCGCGGTCGACGCCTTCCTCGCGACCGACGCGATCGAGGTCGAGCGGATGACCAAGAACGGGCGCCGCGTGTTCGACGCGCGGGAACCCGTGGTGTCGATGCGGGCAACGGCGGGTGACGACTGTGCGATACTCAGCGTGGTCGTGCAGCACGTGACGCCTGCCGTACGACCCGACGACGTCCTCACCGGACTCCGCTCGGTGAGCGACCTCGCGACACCGGTGCCCCCCGCGGTCACCCGTCTCGCGCAGGGCCCGCTCACTGCGGAAGGTGAGGTCGCCGACCCGCTCGCACCCGATCGCGTCGCCGCCGGACACCCCGGCGCGAGCGCCGGGGCAACGCGACAGGTCGACGAAGCCGTCGGCGCAGAGCTCTCGGGCTAGGCGCACATCCAGACTTCTCACCCGCGTCGGCCGACCTGGTCGGCGCGGGACGACCCCACCGGGTCGGCGTGGCAGCGTCACACGCCGACCGGACCGGAGCCACGTGCTCGACGACGAGTCGACCCAGACACCCCCCTCGGACACCACCGAGGAGGCCCCCAAGAAGGCCCCGCGCCGGCGCGCCACCAAGCCGGCCGCCGCTCCCGCGGACCAGACCGGTACGCCGGAGGCGCCCGCCCCTGACGGCGCGGAGGCCACCGAGAAGCCCAAGAAGGCCCCGGCCAAGCGAGCCCCTGCGAAGAAGGCTGCGGCGAAGAAGGCCCCGGCCAAGAAGGCCGCTGCGGAGCCGGTCGCCCAGCCCGCTGAGCAGGCCGTTGCGGTCACCGCTGAGCCCACCGCTGAGCCCACCGTTGAGCCCACCGCTGAGCCCACCGCGCAGGAGGCCCCCGAGCCGGATGCCGCGCCCCGCCGCCGCGGTCGCGCACCCGCGGTGGTCGTGACGTTCCAGGCCCCCGAGGCCCCGCCGGCGGCGCCGCGGGCCCGCAAGGCGCCGGCAGCTGCCACCGAGGGAGCTGCTGGGGGAGCTGCTGGGGGAGCTGCGGAGAGCGGCACGGAGCAGGCCCCGGGGCAGCGCACCCGTCGCCGGGCCGGCACGAGCGG
>JBAVRG010000220.1:0-2710 GCA_049694795.1 Mycobacteriales bacterium | reverse complement strand
ACCCTCGGGGCGACGTTCGTCCTGCTGCTCGCGGCAGGGGTCCGGCTCACCGGCACGTGGCTGCCACGCGCAGTCGTGGCCCTGGCGGCAGTCGCGTTGCTCGCCCTGGCGGTCGTCAACCCTGACGGCTACATCGCCGGCCACAACGTGACCCGCTACCAGCAGACCGGGCGCATCGACCTCGCGTACCTCGCAACCCTCTCCCCCGATGCCGTCCCCGCTCTCGTCCGCCTGCCGGTCGAGCTACGCGGCTGCGCCCTCCAAAGGCTTGCGCCAGAGCTTCGCGACAGCGCAGACCCCTGGTACGACGTCAACCTCGCCCGGGTCCGCGCCCGCGCCCTGTTGAGGACCCACCGGATCACCGACTGCCAGCCGCGTGCGACGGGCCGCTGAGCGGAGGCAGGCCCGGCGGGCGAACATCAGACGCTCTGGGCGAGCTCGATCTGCTGCTCGACCACGGGCTGTCTCGAGTACGGTCCTGGCTGTGAGCGAGGAACCCGCATCCCGCGACTGGCACCGGGAACTCGGGGCACGTCTCTTCAACGAGACCTGGTCCTTGATCGAGAAGCCGGATCGCACCGCCGAGGATGACGTCGAGATGCTGCTGACCGCCGCCGCGTCCCGTTGGCACTGGGGCCAGGTGGGAAAGGCGGAGCAGCTGGCCGGTGGTGACTGGCAGGTGGCGCATGTGGCATCGCTGCTCGGCCTCGCGGATGTCGCGCTGATGTTCGCGCGGCGCCAGCTTGCGACCACGAAGCGGGAGGGCTGGGACGGGTGGCGGCTGGCCTCCGCGCACGAGGGGCTGGCACGAGCGAGCGCTGCGGCCGGCGACTGGCAGGCCCGGTCTCGTCACGTCGCGGCGGCGGAGGCGGCCCTGGATCGCGAGCCGGACCTGGAGGACAGGGCCGTCATCGCCGGTCAGCTCGCCTCCGTGCCCGAGCCGTCCTCGTCGTCGACGTCCCAGAGCTGAACCCGCGTCGACGGACCAGAGCCGATGGGCTTCCCGCCGTCCACCTCCGCGGAGGCTTCCCCGGCCCCGTCGTGACCTTCACCTCTGGCCGAGCCGCCAGCCCAGCCGCACAGACGGGACGCCGGTGTGCTGGACGTCAAGCCGGTCATGCGCGAGTTCGAGCCCCGTGGTGCCGTCCGCCAGCCCGCCTGGGCCACCGAGCTGATGCGGGACTACTACTGAACGTGCGCCCGGGAGTCGGCGAACCCGTTACCGGTAGACGTCGTCGAGCCAGCCCCTGAGCGCCGCCTCGGTCGCGCCGGCGTCGACCCCGTCCGCGAACAGGTGCGCGCTCATCCCCACCACGCTGCCGTAGTGGTTGCGGCCGAAGAACCGGTACAGGCCGTCCGCGGTGCGCACCCCGAGGAACTGCGGCGTGGCGTAGTCCACGACGCCGTCCAGCGGTCCGGCCGCACCGAGGTCGGCGTGCACGGGATCGCCGACCGCGACCTGGCCGCCGACCCCGAGGGCGGCCCGCAGGGTGTCCATCGCGTCCGGCGCACCGGCTGCGGCAGGGCCCTCGATGCCCGCCGACTGCTGGCCGACGTAGGTCACCTTGCGGCCCGCGAAGTGCTGCAGGTACTCGCCCAGGGTGTGCAGGTAGAAGTCGGTGTGACCGTCGATCGCGTCGTACTGGTCCTCCCAGCCGTCGGCGAGGATGCCGCTGTGCACGTACCGCAGATGGGCGGTGCCGCCGGCGCGCGCCTCGATCGCGTAGTCCAGGGCGTTGAACGTGCCGTCGGGCGACTCGACGCGGATCACCAGCCGGTACGGCGGTTCCCAGGTCTGCACGCCCTCGGGGGCGCCCGTCTCGGGGACCTCCATGCCGGTCGGGAACATCCAGGCGGCCGTGTCGCTGGTGATCGCGGTCCAGACGTCGTCCGGTGCGGCGGGCAGGTCGACCTCGCGGGTGACCTCGAAGGCTCGGCTCATGACGGGGGCTCCTTGGCGGTGACGGCGGGGTGCAGGGCGACGACGAACCGGTGGTCACGGCCGCCCGGCGCGTCGGCGTGGTGGTACCTGGCGACGAGGCCGTTGACGGCCTCCGCGAGCTCGACGGCGAACGCCGCGCGGTCCTTCGCGGACCCGAACCGGACGACGCTGTCGATGCCGAGGGTGGCGACCGGCTTGCCGGCCGCGCTCGCCCCCGTGATCAGCTCGCCGACCTCGCGCACGGTGCGCGCGGCGACGGCGAGCAGCCAGCGCACCGAGCGCTGGTCGGGCTGCCGCGAGGGGTCGGGCGCGACCGCCGACAGCGCGGTCGGCGAGATGACGTACGACGCAGCGGTCGCCTGCAGCACGCGCTCGTTGCAGTTGCCCTTGCGGCGCTCCTCGACGAGCTCCACGAGGCCGTGCCGCTCCAGCGCCCGCAGGTGGTAGTTGGCCTTCTGCCGGGTCAGGCCGACGCGGGCGGCGAGGGTGCTGGCGGACCCGGGCTCGGCCAGCTCGGCCAGCAGCCGGCCCCGGATGGGGTCCAGCGACGCCTCGGCGGCGGCCGGGTCCTCGATGACGGTGACGTCGTACATGACCTCACCGTGCTACCGACAACTATTGTTGTCAAGACCGTTCTTGAGGTCGGGCTCAGCCGTAGTGCACGAGCTCCGGCCACAGCTGCGCCCAGGGGCGGCGCGGGCCGGTGCACACGAACAGCGGCCTCCCCTGCTCGTCGTTGTCGATGCCGTCGATGTTGTGCAGCCGTCC
>JBAVRG010000219.1:0-18760 GCA_049694795.1 Mycobacteriales bacterium | reverse complement strand
CCGCGATCGAGAGCCGGCGCCGGACCGAGCTGTCGACCTGCGTGCCGCAGGCGGAGAGCAGCAGGCTGCTCAGCACCAGGAGGGGGATCGCGTGCAGGGTGGGGCGGCTCATGCAGGCTCCAGGGGGGCGAGGCAGCAAGTCCGCGGGTGTGACGCCGGTCACCCGCGTGCTGCGAACCTAGCCCGCTCGGACCTGGCTGTCACCCCCCGTCACACCACTTTGCATGCGCTTCTGCACGGAAGTGGGGAGGGCTCACGTCCGGGGGAGAGGTCCGGCAATACCGGGCAGAACAGCCAGCGTGCACGCTCGGGCCGTGTGACCGTCCCTCCAGGTGCCCCGAGCCTGTCCCTGTGAGCGCGAGTCCACTTACCGGCGCGTGCGCATGGATGCGCAGGCCTGGGAGCGCCAGTGCGCGCCGTCCCCGGGGGGACGACGCGCACTGGCGTGAGGGGTGCCTGCGGCTAGGCCGTACGGCGACGCAGACCGGCTGCGGCGCCGAGCAGCAGGAGCACTCCGGCGACGGCCGGACCGGTCGGGAGCCCGGTGTGGGGGAGCTCGCCCGTCCCGGTGTGCGGCAGCTCGCCGCTGCCGGCCAGGGTCGCCGGCTCACCGTCACGGGCCACCGAGGTGGTGGTGACCGTGGGGCCCGGCGTGGAGGGGTGGCCGGGGATGCCGCTGGCCGGCGTGACGTCGGCGCTGTTGGGCAGCGTGCCGGAGGTCGCGACGACGTCCACGAGCACGCCCAGCACCAGGCTCTGGCCGGGGGCGACGGTCCCGAGCTTCCAGGTGACGTCCTGCCCGCTGTGCGCGCAGCCGTCGGTGCAGCTGACGAACCGGACGCCGTTGTCGAGGGTGTCGCTGACCACCACGCCGGTGCAGGGCTGGTCGCCGCTGTTGAAGACGTTCACGAAGTAGCCGAACGTCTCGCCCGGGGTGACCTTGGTGTTGCTGGCGTACTTGGTCGACCCGGACAGGTTGCAGCCCCCGCTCAGCGCGGTGACGACGGTGGGGCCGTCGACGGCGACCGGTTGGGTGACGGTGCGGCCGTGGTAGGTGCCCGTGATCACCGCGTCGTTGTGGTAGACGGTCCCGGCCGGTGCGTCAGCCGGCGCCCGGAACGTCATCACGACGGTGCGGAAGGCGTTCGGCGCGAGCGTCCCGAGGGCGTAGTGCAGGGTGTGGCTGCCCCGGGAGGCCGGTGCGGGCACCGAGGACACGAACTCCAGCCCGGCCGAGTAGGTGTCGTCGACCGTCACGTCGGTGACAGGGTCGGTGCCGCGGTTGGGGACCCGGACGGCGTAGGTGAAGGTCTGGCCCGGGGTGACGGCGGTCGCGCTGACGTCCTTGCGGCTCTCGTTCAGCGGGTTGTCGTCGGACCCGCAGTCGATGCCGCCCGCAGGCACCGCGCTGCTCGCCTCCAGGTGGCCCTGCCGCAGGTCGGCGACGTCGAGACCGGCCGAGGTCAGCGCGTCCTGGATCGGGCCGAGCGCGGAGGACAGGCCGGACAGGACCGGGTTGACGATCGTGTTGAGCGGGCTGAGCGGCCCGTCGAAGGGGTCGGCGGTCGGGACCGGGAGCTGGCCCGGCACCGTGACGCGGACGAAGTCCGCCGCGGCGGACGCCGAGGTGCCGTCCGCCGCGGTCGTCGGGCTGGTGCCCGGCAGGCCGGTCAGCGAGTGCGCCGGGGCGCCGATGACGACGTCGGCCGCGCCCAGGGCGAGCACGATGCCCTTGCCGCCGAACACCTGCTGCGCGGTCAGGGTCTGCGTCTGGCCCCCGATCGTCAGCTTGAGCACGGGCGTGGTGCCCGTCGCGCCGACGGCGCCGTACGAGACGACCGAGGTGCCGGGCACGCCGCCGGCAGCGGCCGAGAGCCGGATGTCCTTGAGGGCCTCGATCGTGATCTCGAGGGGGGTGCCCTTGAACAGCGTCAGCGGGGCGAGGGTCAGCGTCGTCTCACCGAGCAGGCCGGACTTGCCGGTGGTCACGACGCTGCCGTCGGCCTTCGTCGGCTGGACCAGCGTGGTGCGGGAGGCGGTGTCCGAGGTCCCGCCCAGCGTCCCCACCACGGCGGAGCCGGCGTCGAGCACGGTGGCGTCGACGACGTGCGAGGCGCCGTTGCTGATGTCCTTGCCGATCACGCAGGCGCCGCTCGCCGTGGTGTTGGCGGCAGCGCTGCCGGGCAGCACGTGCGCGGTCAGCAGCGGCGCGGCGGGGATGGTGCTGCCGCCCGTGGCCGTGCTGGGGGCCGGCGAGGTGGCCTCGGCCAGCGTCT
Source organism: Mycobacteriales bacterium (assembly GCA_049694795.1). Classification (GTDB taxonomy): domain Bacteria; phylum Actinomycetota; class Actinomycetes; order Mycobacteriales; family SCTD01; genus RYN-111. Next base: position 16,484 of record JBAVRG010000219.1, on the reverse strand, counting down.
GCGCGACCTGTGGCTGGTCGCTGACCCCGCCGAGCAGCCCGACGTTCAGAGCCGAGCCGTGCCCGTAGGCGGTCTTGCCGGCCGTGGGCTTGGCGAGGAGCGGCTGCTTGAGCTGGTCGGCGGTCACGAGCGCGCCGCCGTGCACGCCCACGCCGGCGGCGCTCTGCCCGGTGGAGGCCTTCGCGACGTCGACGGGCGGCAGGTTGGCGGCGTTGGCGTAGACGATGTCGCCGCTGCTGTACGCCGAGTAGGGCTGAGCGGTGGTCGCTGCCAGCGCCCCGACCGCCGGAGCCGGCGCGGCGGCCGCGGCGGGGAGCGCGAGGGCGCTCACGAACAGGGCGGTGGCTCCCAGCGCGGCAGTGCGCAAGGCGGGATGGGTGAGCACAGGGTCTCGCTTCCAACAGAGAGGTCAGGGGGGACCGGGGGGACGACGTCGTGCTGCTGGGGTGCACGCGATCACTGCTGACAACGACGTCCGTTGCACTTCGGTACGCCCTGGTTGCGAGTTTTGTTGCACAGGGCGTGTGAGACCCCTCACTCGGTGAGGGTGATGCCGCTGTGGCCACAGCGCCAGGGTCCGAACGGCAGACGTGCGAGGCCCGCGGCGGTGCTTCACTGCGCGCACGGGCGACGAGGATGCTGGGGGGCACCGTGCGGCTGCGGGACGTGCTCGTGCTCCAGGACCACTCGCAGCCGGGCCTGGTCACGGCTGCCGCAGCGCGCTGGCGGTGGGCCAGCGCCGTCCTCGGCGCGACGGCCCTGGCCTCCCTCGTGGCCGCGGCGCTGGGCCACCCGGACGGCAGCAGGCTGCCCGACCGGGGCTACTGGGTCGCCTGCGCGGTCCTGCTCGCGGCGCACCTGCGTCCCTTGCTCATCGGCGGCTCCGAGCGGAGCTGGCAGGAGGCACCGGCAGCTCTGGCGCTCGCGGTCGCGATGATGCTGCGCTACGCCTTCCTGCCGGCGGCCCTCCCGATGGCGCTGAGCGTGCTGGTCAAGGACGTGCTCGCCCGCAAGCCGCCGGTGCGGGTCATCGGCAACGTCAGCCAGTACGTCGTGAGCCTGGCCGCCACGGACCGGCTCCTGGATGCCCTGGGCTGGCGGCCGGGCAGTGCGGTCCACGGGCCGGTCCTCCTCGGCGTCGCGCTGGCGGCCGCTGTCGTGCTCTACCTCGTCAACCGCGTCCTGGTGATGATCGCCCTGGTCGCGGTCACGTCGTCGGGGGTGCGCGCCCAGTGGTGCGCGGGGCTGAAGGCCGACGCCCTCACGGCGCTCGCGACCTACGCCCTCACCCCGGTCCTCCTGTCGCTCATGGCCTCCTCGCCGGCGCTCCTGCCGCTGTTCCTGGTCCCCCTCATCGGTGCCCAGCGCCTGAGCTGGGGCGTGCACGAGGGCCAGCGCCTCGCCCTCGTCGACCCCCTCACCGGGCTGGTGAACAGGCGCGGCTTCGAGGACGCCATCCGTCAGGCCTGCGGCCGCGGGCAGCCGACGGTGCTGATGGCCGACCTCGACGGCTTCAAGGCGGTGAACGACCGGTGGGGGCACGCGGTCGGCGACCAGCTGCTCAGGCAGACCGCTGCCCGCCTGCTGGCCTCGGTCCGGCCGGACGACGTCGTGGCCCGCCTGGGTGGGGACGAGTTCGCGGTGCTGCTGGGCGACGGCGCCACACCGGAGGACGGCGAGCGCGCGGCGGCGCGCCTCGAGGAGGCGCTGCGGGCGCCGTTCGTCCTCGGCGGCGTGGAAGCGCGCACCACGGTGAGCGTCGGCATCGCGCGTGCGACCGACCAGGCGTCCAGCCCGGAGTCGCTGCTCGACGCCGCCGACCAGGTGATGTATGCCGAGAAGCGCCGCCGGCGCGCAGACCCGCAGCCGGCACGGGGCTGAGAGGGGGCCGTCATGACGCCGGAGGTCGGTGCGGAGCTGGTCAACCCCGTCAGCGGCACCCGGACGGTGTTCCGCGCGACCGCCGCATCGACCGGCGGGGCGTACGTCGAGGTCGAGGCCACCTACCCGCCGCACTCGGGCAGGCCGCCGCTGCACCTGCACCCGCAGCAGGACGAGCACTTCACCGTGCTCTCCGGTCACCTGCACGCAGTCGTCGGGGGCGTGGACCGCGACCTCATGGCGGGCGACGTCGTCGAGGTCCCCCGCGGCACGAGCCACCAGATGTGGGGTGCGGCCGACGAGCCCACGGTCGTCGTGTGGCGCACCACCCCCGCCCTGCGGACCGACCAGCTGTTCTGCGACCTGTGGCAGGTCGCCTCGGACGCCGGCTTCCAGCCCGACCCGGCCAGGGCCTACGCGGTCACGCTGCGCTACCCGGAGGAGTTCTGCTTGTGCTGACGCGGGACCATGCGGGCATGGGCGTCTACAGCCAAAGGGTGCTTCCCCACCTGATCAACGTCGTGATGAACGGCAAGCAGATGCGCCCGATCCGGGCGCGGGTGGCCGCCGGGCTCGCCGGTGACGTCGTGGAGATCGGCTTCGGCACCGGGCACAACCTGCCGTTCCTGCCGTCGACCGTCACACGGCTGCGCGTCGTCGAGCCGTCGGTGCGGTCGCTGCTCCTGGCCAGGGAGCGGATCGCGGCGGCGCCCTTCCCGGTGGAGGTCGAGGGTCTCGACGGCGCGCACCTGCCGTTCGAGGACGGCTCCGCCGACGCGGTGCTGTGCACCTGGAGCCTGTGCACCATCCCCGACCCGGTCGCGGCGGTGCGGGAGGTCGCGCGGGTCCTGCGCCCCGGCGGCACCCTGCACTTCGCCGAGCACGGGCTGGCCCCTGACGCGGCGGTCCGCACGTGGCAGCGCCGCCTCAACCCGGTGCAGCGGCGGGTCGCCGGCGGCTGCCACCTCGACCGCGACATCCCGGCCCTGCTGGAGGCCGGTGGCCTGACGGTGACCGCGCTCGACACCTACTACAACGAGGGCGAGCCCAGGGTCTTCGGCTCGATGTACGAGGGCCGGGCGACGCACCGCAGCGCCTGACCTACTCGCAGACGGTCCCGTCGCCGTCGCCGTCCCGGTACCAGGCGTACTCGGGGTCCCGGCCGCGCACGTACGGCCCGTAGCCGGCCGCCCTCGCCTGCCGGCACGAGCTGAACCTCGGGTCCTGGTGCGCGGCGGGTGCCGGCGTGACCGCGGCCGGTGCGGGGGTCCCGCCGGCGCAGCGGGTGAGGACGCGCGCGATCGCATCGTGCTCGGCGGGGGTCATCCAGAGGCCGTAGGCCGCCTTCACCTGCGTCTGGATCGTCACGAACGCGCACCGGAACCTCTTGTCGGGCGGCAGCCAGCTCGCCGCGTCCGCATCGCTCTTCGCGTCGTTGACCGACGCCCCCACCGCGCGCAGCTCGCGCAGGTCGTTGGCCAGCTGCACCCTCTTGTACGGCGTCCAACCGGCCGCGCCCGTCTGCCAGGCGTCCGACAGCGAGACCACGTGGTCGATCTGCACCGCCGCCGCCTGGGCCTTGCTGAAGCTCAGGCGCTGCCCGGTGTAGGGGTCGTCGAGGACCCCGGACACGACCACGCACGAGCCGCGCAGGGTGACGTCGTGCAGGTCGCGGCGCAGCACGTCGTTGCGGCTGTCGCAGCCGTTGTGGTCGGTGTCCTTCCAGCCCTGGCCGAACTGCGCCCTGCTGTAGCCCGTCTTCGGCGCCCGGCCCTTCACCGCGACGGTGCCGAGCAGCCGCAGCGCCCACGAGCTCGTGGGCAGGGAGAGCGTTGTGAGCACCGGCTCGGGCCGCGCGGCCGTGCTCGACGCCGGACGTGGTTTTTCCCTGACCGGGGCGCCGGGTGACGAGGCGACCGGCTGCGGCGAGGCCGCGACGGGCGCGCTCGCCGGCCGGCACGCCGAGGATGCCAGGAGCAGGCCCACCGCCCCCGCCGCGAGCGTCCCGCCGTACCTCAGTCGTCCCATCAGGAACGTGACGCTAGCGGGGTCGAGCGGCTCCTGCCCTGATCAGCGGCGCGCGGTGGCGAACCAGGGCTGGTGCAGGTCGAGGTAGTGCAGGTCGTCGAACAGGGACATCTCCTCCTCGACGAGGTCGCTGACCTCGGCCGGCATCGGCGTGGCCTCGGCGGCCCGCGCCTCGCTCTCGGAGCGGAACGCCACCGTCTCGGTGATCGTCCCGTCGTCGGAGATCGCGATGGTCGCGCCGAGGACGTCGGGCCGGTAGGCCTGCAGCAGCGGGCCGCTGCGCTCGATCAGCTCGTGCATCTTCGTGCGGTCGGTCAGGCGGCCCTGCATGACCTGCACGAAGCCGGCCTGGTCGGAGCCGCCACCGAGCAGCAGCGTGACGTCCTCGCAGTCGTGGAAGGTGATGGGCCCGCTGAAGCAGGCCTCCATGTCCTTCCACCACACGCTCTGCTCCGGGCGCTCGCTGTTGCGGCGTGCGTCCTCCGCGCTCGCGAAGCGCACGCAGGCGACCAGCATGCCGTCGTCGGTGATGCCGTACGTGCCCCCGAGCCAGCCCACCGCACCCGGCTGGAGCTCCTCGAGCCAGCGGTCCAGGATCTGCCGCGTCGTGCGCGCGTCCCGGACCTGGCCCTGGATGATCTGCATGAACATGACGGTCCCTCCCCGGGGTCGTCATCCTCATGGCGTCCCGCGCACGGGACGGCGGCCTCGTCATGGATGTGTGCGGGCGACGCTACTCCGGGGGTGTGGTGCGGTCCACGCCGCGCACGCCGGCAGAACCGCTCAGGAGCCGTCGTCGGCCGCGAGCAGCGCCTGCGCGGCGGTGTAGGTGGCCATCACCCAGCCCTCGTGCACCGGCAGGTGCACGTCGCCGAACTTCTCCAGCGCCAGCAGGCTGTCGGAGGCCAGGAACAACGCCCCGCCGGCAGCCGTCCTCGGGTTCCCCGAGTCGAGGGCGGTGAGCGCCATCGTCAGCAGCGCGGCGCTGTAGAGCAGGACCGGGACCCGGTCCTTGCCCGTGCGTGGCCACAGGTAGGCGTTCAGGCCGGCGAACGCGGCGAGGTACGGCGTGGCAGCGAGCGGCCGGCGGCGCAGCAGGCCACCGCCGACGCGCTGCCGGATCGCGTGCACCCAGGCTGCGTGGCTGACCAGGAAGCTGCCCAGGCCCGCCATGAAGGCCACTTCGCTGCTGCCCAGCAGGGCGACGTCGCCCACCCCTCCGAGCGCGAGCGCCCGCTGGGTGGCCCGGTCCCTGCCCTGCAGCAGCGTCGGCATGAGCAGTGGCTTGGTCAGGCGCCTCGGCGTGTCACGGCCGCTCGCCGCGAGCGCGGTGTCGACGGCCGCGAGAGCGGCGTACAGCGCGGTGGTGCGCTTGGGCATCCGGCCTCCCTGGCGTCGTGGTGACGGGAGACTAGCCCGGCGGGTCACTCGACCTTCTGGAACTGCATGACCGCGACGGCCATGAGCAGGGTCCCGAGGCCGGCGACCAGCAGCAGCTGCAGCCAGATCGGGACCACCCAACCGGCCCAGGTGATCGGCGGGTTGAGGCGGGCGCGCACCCCCGGAGGCAGGGTGAGCGAGGCGAAGACCGCCGTCCGGACCGGGTGCACGGCGTAGGTCAGCGGGTTGACCCGCACCAGGACGCTGAGCCAGGTGGGCAGGCCGGAGAGCGGGTAGAGCGCGCCGGACAGGAACGACAGGGGGAGCAGCAGCACCTGCATGAGGCCCATGACGGTCTGCACCTGCCGGATGCGGACCACGACCGCGAGCCCGAGCGAGGTCAGGGTGAACGACAGCAGGAAGACCTCGGCCATCAGGGTCAGGGCCAGCCCGACCGTGAGCGGGACGTGGACGAGCGGGGCCAGGGCGAGCACGAGCAGTCCCTGGAGCGTCGCGACGGTCGCGCCGCCCAGGGCCTTGCCGAGGATGATGCTGCTGCGCCGCACCGGCGCGACGAGCATCTCGCGCAGGAACCCGAACTCGCGGTCCCACACGATCGACACCGCCGAGAACATCGCGGTGAACAGCGTGGAGGTCGCGAGGATCCCCGGGAACATGAAGGTGCGCAGGTCGATGCTCCCCGTCGCGCCACGGGTGAGCGACGACAGCCCCGAGCCCAGCACGAACAGGAACAGCAGCGGCTGCACCAGCGCGGCGACGAACCGGACGCGGTCCTGGAAGGTGCGGATCAGGTCGCGCTGCACCACGATCTTGACGGCCCGCAGGTCCAGGGCGAGCGCCCGGGCCGGGACGGCGACGGGGGCGACGACGGCGGTCACCGCCGGGCCGCCATGGCCGCCATGAAGCCCGGGACGCCCGGGTTCTGCTCGGAGTCGCGGATGGTGCGACCCGTGTAGGACAGGAAGACGTCGTCGAGCGACGGGTGGCTGATGCTCACCGAGGTGATGGGGACGCCGAGGCTGCCGAACAACCGGGGCACGAAGGAGTCTGCGTCCTCCACCGAGATCACGATGCCGTCGTCGGTCAGTACGGCGTCCTCGAGCCGCGCGACCGCAGCCTGGTCGTCGGCGGTGCGGATGGTGACGCGGTCGGTGCCCACCGCTGCCTTGAGGGCCGCAGGCGTGTCCAGCGCCACCAGCCGGCCCTCGTCCATGATGGCGATCCGGTCGCACTGCTCGGCCTCGTCCATGTAGTGCGTGGTCAGGAAGATCGTGATGTCCTCCTGGGTGCGCAGCTGGTGGATGTAGTCCCAGATCGAGGCACGGGTCTGCGGGTCCAGGCCCACGGTGGGCTCGTCGAGGAACAGCACCCGCGGGGAGTGCATCAGGCCGCGGGCGATCTCCAGCCGGCGCTTCATGCCGCCGGAGAAGGTCAGCACCTTGGAGTCGCGGCGCTCCCACAGGCCCACCATCTCCATCACCTGCCGGAGCCGGGGCTCCACCGTCTCGCGCGGCATGCCGTAGAGCTCGGCGTGGAACCGCAGGTTCTGGGCCGCCGACAGGTAGGTGTCGAGCGTCGTGTCCTGGAAGACCAGGCCGATCTGCCGCCGCACCTGGTCGCGCTGGGTGGCCACGTCGAAGCCGGCGACCTTGGCGGAGCCGCCGGTCGCCCGCGCCAGGGTGCAGAGGATCTTGATGGTCGTGGACTTGCCCGCGCCGTTGGGGCCGAGGAACCCGAACGTCTCCCCGGTGGCGACGTCGAAGTCCACGCCGCGGACGGCCTCGATCTCGCCGTACGCCTTGCGCAGGTCGCGCACCTGCACCGCTGGCATCACCGCTGGCATGCCCCGAACGCTAGGGCACCGCAGCTACGCCTCGAACGCGGGAGCGGGGGTGACGGGCTCCCCGCGTGCCGCCTGCCGGAGCGCGGTGATGACGCAGCTGACGTACCAGGTGCGGAAGGCCTTGTGCCGGGCAGGCGTCTCCAGGGTGAGCAGCTGCGCGGAGCGCGACCACGCGTCGGCCTCGTCGAGGGCGGCGAGGTAGGCCTCGCCGGCGTCCGCGGCGGAGGCCGGGAGGTACAGGCTGAGGCGGGTGGTGGGCTCGCCGCGCTCGGCTGCCGCCAGCGCCTGCCGCTTGATCGCGGTGCGGGCGTCCCCGAACCCGTGGATCACGACGTCGGCGAGCCGCTCGAGGTGCGGCGGCATCACGACGCCGCTGCCGGCGAGCAGCGAGAACTCCCGGACCACGTTGTCGATGTGCGCCTTGGCCTCGAGCAGCAGGTCGGTCGGGAGCTCGCCGAGGGTGATGGCGAAGCGCGGCTCTCCCGGCTCGGGCTCGTCGTCCCAGGCGGCGAGCAGCGCGTCGACGTCCGCGTCCGCGACCTGGCGGCCTGCGGTGAACTCGGCCCAGACGACCTTGCCCTCCCCAGGCAGCATCTCGACCCCCCATGCGTCGGTGAGCTGGTCGACGAGGGTGAGCCCGCGGCCGGTCATGTTCTGCCCGCTGGGCAGCGTGCGCAGCGGCGCGCGGTTGCTGCCGTCGTGCACCTCGAGGCGCACGTGGTCCGGCTGAGCCTCGACGTGGACCCGGACCGGGGGAGCGCCGTGCAGGTAGGCGTTGCCGAGGAGCTCGCTCGCGACCAGGGCGACGTCGTCGAGCAGAGCCGCGGCCCCTGCGGCCCGCACGGCGTCCTCGACGAAGTGCCGTCCGGTGCGGACTGCATCAGGAGCGGTCGTGAGCTCCAGGCAGGACACGAGCGGGGCCTTCCCATGGGTACCGGAGCCGGACGGCAGGTGCCAGGGCCCCCCGGTGGTCATCCCGGTCATCGTTTCACTGCGACGGCCGCCTCAAACCCGCCAGTCGGAGCAACGCCGCTTGGTCTGTGGCGGCCTGTGCCGGTTCGTCCCTGGCGCGCAGCGCAGTGTTCGCATCCCCTCGTTGACCGGGGTGCTGCTGCGGAGCAAGGTCGGCCCATGCGCAGCGCCTTCGGCCGTGTCGCCGGTCCCGTCGCCCTTGCCGTCGCCCTCGTCGTCCCGCTCGCCGGGGCCGGTACGGCGTCCGCCCGCCCGGACTCGTCGCGCCGGCTCACGGTGATGACGCAGAACCTCTACCTGGGGTCCTCGCTGGCTCCGGCGATCGGGGCCACGACGCCGACGGGGTTCGTGCTGGGGGTGGCCCAGATCTACGGGACCGTCCAGTTCACGAGCTTCCCGGCCCGCGCCGAGGCCATCGCCTCCGAGGTGGCCACCGAGCACCCGGACCTGATCGGGTTGCAGGAGGCCTCCACCTGGACGGTGACGACGTACGCGGCGAACGGCGCCAGCTCGGTGAGCACGCTGGACTACCTGTCCGTCCTGAAGGACCGGCTCGCCGCCCACGGCCTGCACTACGCCGTCGCGGCCGTCTCGCACAACGCCGACATCGGCAACCCCGCCGTCGCACAGGTGCCGCTCGTGGCGCCCTGCGCCGGAGTGGCGTGCACCCTCCGCTTCCAGGACAGCGACGTCATCCTGGTCGACACCGACACCGCGGGGCTGACCGTCGGCAACCCGCGCACCGGGCACTACGCCACTCAGGAGATCCTCACCACGCCGGTGGGCTCGCTGTCGTTCGACCGTGGCTGGGCGACGGTCGACGCGGCCCTCGACCGGGTGCCGTTCCGCTTCGCGGTCACGCACCTGGAGACCGAGGACTTCCCGGCGGTCCAGCAGGCACAGGGCCAGGAGTTCCTCGCCGCGGTCAAGACGCCCGGTGCGGTCCTCGCGGTGGGCGACTTCAACTCCGCGGCCGACGGCAGCACGACCACGACCTACGCCGGCCTCACGGCCGACTACTTCAAGGACGCCTGGGCCGTGAACGCCGGCGACCCGGGCCTGTCCTGCTGCCGGGACGGCTTCCTCGCCGACCCCACCGCGCAGCTGACCTCGCGGATCGACCTGGTCCTGACGCACGCGGTGCACGCCCTGTCCGCGCACCTGGTCGGCACGGCGCCGTTCGAGGCCACGCCGCCGCTGTGGCCGTCGGACCACGCCGGGCTGGTGGCGACCGTCCGGGTGCACTGAGCGGGTGTCAGCGGTCCCCTGAGGCCACGTCCGGCCACCCGGTCACCTGCGCTCGCGGGATCTCCCGGGCCAGCGGCATCACCCAGGAGTCGGGGTCGGTGGCGAGCCGGGTGGTGTGGTAGCTGAAGCGGTCCTCGTGGAAGAGCGTCAGGCAGGCCGCCGCGGCCGCCGGGTCGTAGCGCACCCCGGCACCGGCGGTGATCTCCTCCAGGGCCTGCTCGAGCCCCAGCCCGGGGCGGTAGGGGCGGTGGTTGGACATGGCCTCGACGGTGTCGGCGACCGCGAGCACCTTGCTCCCCAGGAGCGTGTCCTCCCCCCGCAGGCCGTGCGGGTAGCCCGACCCGTCGAGCCGCTCGTGGTGCTGGAGCACCATGTCCGCCACCGGCCAGGGGAAGTCGATCCCGCTGACGATGTCGTAGCCCCGCTGAGAGTGGCACCTCACGAGCTCCATCTCGGCATCGGTCAGCCGGGCGGGCCGGGCCAGCAGCTCGGTGGGGATGGCGATCTTGCCCACGTCGTGCAGCTCGCCCGCGACCTGGATGCCGCTGACCACGTCCTCCGACAGGCCGAGCTCGACGGCGATGGCGGCGCCGAGCGCCCCGACCCGCGCCTGGTGACCAGCGGTGTAGGGGTCGCGCAGCTCGCTCATGGTCGCGAGGGCGCCGATGGTGGCCTCCAGGCTGCGGCCGAGCCGGGCGGCGTCCCGCAGCCTGGCGATGCCGTAGGTCAGGTCGTCGGCGAGCTGCTGCAGCAGCGCGACCGACGGCGGGTCGAAGGCGCCCACCTCGTCGCTGTAGATCGACAGCGCCCCGATCACCTGCCTGTGCTTGCTGAGCGGCATGACCAGCGAGGTGCGGAACCCGTGGGCCAGCGCCCGGCCGCGCCATGGTGCGTAGGTGCTGAGGGACCTCAGGTCGTGAGCCACCTGCACGGTGCCGCTCCGGATGGCAGCGCCGGTCGGGCCGCGGCCGTGCTCGTCGTCGGCCCAGGTGATCTGCACGTCGTCGAGGTAGTCGACGGCTCCGGCGGCGGCCACCGGCCGGACGTTCCTGGCGGCGTCGTCCTCGGCGTAGCCGACCCAGGCGAGCTGGTAGCCGCCCGACTGAACGACGGTCTCGCACATCTGCTGCAGCAGCCGGGTCTCGTCGGTGGACCGCACCAGCGCCTGGTTGCCCTCGCCGAGGGTGCGCAGCGCACGGGTCAGGTGGGCCCGCTCGCTGATGTCGCGCACGTTGAGGATCACCCCCGCGACCTCCGGGTCGTCGAGCCGGTTGCTCGCCCGTGACTCGACGTGCCGCCACTCGCCGCCCGCGGTCGCGATGCGGAACTGGTGGGGCGGTGCCTCGCCGGGGGTCGCCACGGTGCGGGCCAGGCGACGGGACGAGGCCTCGAAGTCGTCCGGGTGCAGCAGCTCGAGCACGGAGCGCCCGAGCCGGTCCTCCGGCCGGTAGCCGAGCTGGCGCCACGCCGACGGGCTCGCGTAGAGCAGCCGCATCTCGGCGTCGATGACGGCGATGATGTCGGTCGAGCTCGCGACGAGCGCACGGAACAACTCGTTGTCGGGCTCGCGGGGGCGAAAGCCGGCCAGCTGCTCGGGGTGGGGGCTCACCCCTCAAGGATCAGCGTTCGCAGGCTCCGGCCAATAGGGACTTTTGACCACGCCTGCTGGTCACCTGCTCTACGGCGCGGTGGCCGTCGGCGACGGTGACGCCGTCGGGGACGCGGAGGGCGACGCCGTCGGGCTGGGCGTGGGCGACGGCTTGGGCGACGGCGTGGGGGCCGGCTTGGGAGTGGCCGTCGGCTCCGGCACGGTCGTGTCGGCGGTGTCGCCGCCCGGGTCGGTGGTGCCGGGGGCGCTGGAGCCGGCCGTGAAGACGTACGACCCGCCGTACACGTAGACCGCGGTGCCCACGCCGATCTCGCGCAGCAGGTACTTGGCGTCGGCGCGGGTCACCCGGATGCAGCCGTGCGACGCGGGGTAGGCCGGGACGCTGTTCGAGCCGTGGATCGCCCAGCCCTGGTAGAAGTACTGCGGGTCGTAGAGGGTGCCGAGGTCGGCGTGCCGCTCGCCCACGATGCGGCGCTGCACGACGTAGTGGCCGATCGGCGACAGCGCCGTGGCGCGGTGGCCGCTCTTGGTGAGGTAGTGCTTCCCGCTGCCGGAGCTCACCGGCAGGACCCGGACGATCGCGTTGTCGCGGACCAGGTACAGCACCTGCTTGGTGAGATCGACCTCGACCCGGGTGCCCGGGCCGCTGCCGCGCAGGGTCGGCGCCTTCGGTGACCTCAGCGCCGCGAGCGTGATCGGGCCCACGCTGCCGTCCGCGCCCAGGCCGTTGACCTTCTGGAACGCCATGACGGCGCTGCGCAGGGACGCGCCCACCACGCCGTCGACGGCCCCGCCGTAGTAGTGCAGGTCGGTCAGCCGCCGCTGCACGGCCTTGACGTCGTACGACGCAGGCTTGGGCCGCGGGCTGGCCGAGGGGCTCGGTGACGCGGTCGGTGACGTCGTGGCCGGTGCGGTGCTGGGCACGGCGACCGGGGTGGTGGCGACCGCCTGCACGGACGCGCGGTCGGCGCTCTGGCAGCCGCTGACGAGCAGGGCCAGCGCGATCGCGCCGGTGGCGAGGGGCTTGCTGTGCACGGTGTCTCCTTGCGTGGCGGGCTCTGACCATCCAGACGCCCGTCGAGGCACAGCCGTTGCGCCCCGCGGTCACGGTACGGCCTCGGACCTCGCACCCGGCGGATCCCGCACCCGGTCAGGGAAGCGTGGCCGTGAGGTACCGCTGCAGCGTGGGGCCGTAGAGGGGCGCGAGCTCGTCCACCGAGGCCGAGGCCACCGGCTCGAGCCGCAGGACGTACCGCGTGACGGCCAGGCCCACCAGCTGGGAGGCCAGCAGCGCCGCCCTCAGCTCGGGCCGGTCGGCACCGGCGCCCGTGGCGAGCGGCAGCAGGATGGCCCGGCTCAGCAGGGCGCGCAGCCTCTCGGCGGAGTCCTGGTGCGACATCGCGCTGCGCAGCATCGCGAGCATCGGGCCCTGGCCCGGGGTGGCGTCCCAGATGCCCAGGAACGTGCGCACCACCCGCTCGCCCAGGCCCCTTGACCCCCCGGAGAGCAGCTCGGGGACGAGGGTGGCGGGGTCGAGGGGCAGCTGCAGCGCTGCCTCGAACAGCCCGTCCTTGCTGCCGAAGAAGTGCAGCACCAGGGAGGGGTCCACGCCCGCCGTGCGCGCGATGCCGCGTACCGACGTGGCGCTGTAGCCCTGGCTGCCGAAAGCCTCCCGGGCCGCGGCGAGGATCGCCTCGCGGGTCCCGCTGTCGCCGGGTCGGCGTCCGCTGCGGGTCATGCGCTGCGGCGCTGCAGCGTCGCGGACCCGAGCAGCAGCGCGAGGACCGAGCAGCCCGCGACGATCGCGAGGTCGCGCAGGAAGACGCCGCCGACGGTGGCGGCGCCGGCGAGGTGCTGCATGCCGTCGACCGCGTAGGTGAGGGGGAAGACGTCGGACAGCCAGCGCAGCGGCGCGGCCATCGTGGCGCGCTGGGCGAACAACCCGCACAGCAGCAGCTGCGGGAAGACGAAGCCGGGCAGGAACTGCACGGCCTGGAACTCGCTGCGCGCGAACGCTGACAGGAACAGCCCCAGCGCCATCCCGAGCAGCGCGTCGAGCACCGCGAGGAGCACGACCCAGCCGGGGGCGGCGGCGACGTCCAGCCCCAGCAACCCGAGCGCCACCCCGGAGGCGAGGGTCGTCTGCACGACCGCGACGACACCGAACGCGAGCGCGTAGCCGAACAGCAGGTCGGGCTTGCGCAGCGGGGTGGTGAGAAGCCGCTCGAGCGTGCCCGACGTGCGCTCACGCAGCATCGCGATCGAGGTCACCAGGAACATCGTCGTGAAGGGGAACAGGGCGAGCACCGGGCCGCCGACCCGGTCGAACACCAGCGGCTGGTCGTTGAAGACGTACCGCAGCAAGGTGAGCAGCAGCACCGGCACGACGAGCATCAGAGCCATGGTCCGGTGGTCACGGCGCAGCTGCGTGAGGACCCGCTGCGCGGTCGCGAGCGTCACCCGGGCGCTCACGCCGCCACCTCTGCGAGCGCGAGGAACGCGCCCTCGACGTCGCGGGCGCCGGTGCGCTCCAGCAGGCCGGCGGGGGAGTCGTCCGCCACCAGCCGGCCCTCGCGCATCAGCAGCAGCCGGTCGCAGCGCACCGCCTCGTCCATCACGTGGCTGCTGACGAGCAGCGTCGCGCCGGCGTCCGCGAGCCGCCGGAACAGCGCCCACAGGTCGCGGCGCAGGACCGGGTCGAGCCCTACCGTCGGCTCGTCCAGGACCAGCAGCTCCGGCTCCCCCAGGAGCGCAGTGGCCAGCGACACCCGCGCCCGCTGGCCGCCGGAGAGGGTCTGCACCAGCTGCCCCCCGCGGTCGGCCAGCGCCACCTCCTCCAGGACCTCGTCGACCCGCCGCGGGGGCGCGCCCAGGACGGCGGCGAAGTAGCGGAGGTTCTCCGCGACGGTGAGGTCGCCGTACACGGCAGGGGCCTGCGTGACGTAGCCGACCCGGTGCCGCAGCGCGGGACTGCCCGCCGCCTCGCCGAGCACGCGGACCGTGCCCCTGACCCCCTGCTGCACCCCTACGAGCGTGCGCATCAGCGTCGTCTTGCCGCAGCCGCTCGGTCCGAGCAGCCCGGTCACCTGGCCCGGGACCAGGGCGAACGCGAGGCCGCACACGACGTCGGTGCCGCCGCGCGTGACGAACAGGTCGGTCACCTCGATGGAACTCGTCATACGTTGAGTTCTACGCCTGTTGAGTTCGTCGGTCAACAAGGGATCGGCCGCCGGACGGCGAAGCAGGGGGCGTGCGCCGACTCCTCGCCCTCGCCCTGCTCCTCGCCGCTCTCGCGGCTCCCGCCTCGCCCGCCCGGAGCGGTGAGGCCGGCCCTGCGACCCTGCGCCGGGAAGGGCGGTTCCTCGTCGACGCCCACGGCCGGGTCGTTCTGCTGCACGGCGTCAACGCGGTGTGGAAGCGCCCGCCCTACGTGCCCCCGGCCACCCCTGCGGGGTTCACCGTGAAGGACGCGGACTGGATCGCCGCGCAGGGCTTCAACACGGTGCGGCTCGGGGTGGTCTTCGCCGGGGTGATGCCTGCCCGCGGGAAGGTCGACCAGGCCTACCTGGACCGCATCGCGAAGCTGGTCGACCTGCTCGCGGCCCGGAGGGTGTGGGTGCTGCTCGACTTCCACCAGGACCTGTTCAACGAGCGCTTCGCCGGCGAGGGCTTCCCGGACTGGGCGGTGCACGAGGACGGCCTCCCGACCCCGGTGAGCGCCGGCTTCCCCGGCAACTACTTCCAGCCCTCCACCAGCAGGGCGTTCGACAACTTCTACGCGAACGTCGACGGCGTCGCGGACCTCTACGCCCAGGCGTGGAAGGCGGTGGCGAGGCGCTTCCGGCAGACGCCGTACGTCCTGGGGTACGACCTGATGAACGAGCCGTGGCCGGGAACGCAGGCCGCCAGCTGCGCCAACCCGGCGGGCTGCCCGGTCTTCGACGGCCAGGTGCTGCAGCCGGTCTTCGCGAAGGCTCTCGCGGCGATCCGCTCCGTCGACCCCCGGCACCTGGTCTGGGTCGAGCCGAACGTGCTGTTCAACAACGGCGCGCAGACCCAGCTCGGCGACCTTCACGACGGCCTCGTCGGGCTGTCCTACCACCAGTACTGCACCGTCGCCGGCTTCACCCACTCCGCCGGCGGCAAGGCCGGTCCCGAGTGCGGCCCGCAGGGCGACCTGGTCGTCGCCAACGCCAACAGCACGGCGGAGCAGCGCGGCTGGGCGACGCTGCTGACGGAGTTCGGCGCCTCCGACGACCTGGCCGACGTGGCCCGGGTCGTGGCCTCGGCCGACAAGGGCCTCACCGGCTGGCAGTACTGGCACTACAAGGAGTGGGCCGACCCGACCACGGAGTCGCAGGGGTCGGGAGGACAGGGGCTCTTCGCCCACGACGGCGACCTGGCCAGCGCGAAGCAGGCCAAGCTCGACGTGCTCGTGGTCCCGTTCGCGCGGGCCGTGGCAGGGGTGCCGACGGCGGCCGGCTTCTCCGACCACGTCTTCACCCTGGAGTACGACGCGAAGCCCTCCACCGGGCTCACAGAGGTGTGGGTGCCGACGCGGCAGTACCCGCGCGGCTACCGCGTCAGCGCAGTGGGAGCGACCGTCGTGTCGGAGCCGGGCGCCACCGTGCTGCTGCTGCGGGCCGCCGAAGCGGGACCGGTGCGGGTGACGATCACGCCGCGCTGAGGACGCAGGGGCCTTCCCTTCGCAAGTGGAACGTGTTCTCATATCGGGCATGACGACGACCCACCAGATCCTCGGCCAGACCGTCACCATGCCTGTGCTGGTGCGTGATGCCTCCGCCGGCACAGCCATCTTCGACGTCGACCTGGCGGCCGCGCAGGCCCTCGTGCCCGACGGCTTCGAGGTCATCGAGACCGAGCCCGGCCGGGCGCAGCTCGCCCTGGCGCTGGTCGACTACCGCGACAACGACCTGGGCGCCTACCACGAGGTCGGCACGATCTTCTTCGTCCGCCCCGCCGGCGGCGGCCCGGACGGCAACCTCATCACGCACCTGCCGGTGGACCAGGAGTTCACCTGCGTGGCGGGCAACCAGATCTGGGGCTTCCCCAAGACGGTCCAGCAGATCGACGTGACGCAGACCGACACGACCTCGCGCTGGGTGCTCACGATGGACGGCGAGCTCGTCCTCGACATCACCGTGCCCCGGGGCGGCACGGACGAGATGCCCGTGCTGCCGATGACGTCGTACACGCTGATCGACGGGCGGCCGCACGCGACCGCGTTCTCGCAGGGGGGGACGGGCTCCTCGATGGGCTTCGGGGAGGGCGTCACGCTCACCCTCGGCAGCCACCCGGTCGCGAAGGAGCTGGCGTCGCTCGGGCTGCCGGACGCGACCGTGGTGATCACCACCTGGGTCGAGAAGATGCAGGCGACCTTCGAGCAGCCGGTCGCTCTCTAGGAGAGCAGCTCGGTCAGCCAGGCGACGACGTCCTCGGCGCTCGCCGCGGCGAGCGCCGGGAACCCGCCCGAGACCCGGC
>JBAVRG010000218.1:0-2044 GCA_049694795.1 Mycobacteriales bacterium | reverse complement strand
CGGCTCGTCGGGAACATCGCGAGCCGCGTCTGCCGGTCGGGCGTCGTCGCGAACAGCAGCGTGATGGCGTTCACGAGCTCCTCCGGGTCGCCCTCGCCGAGACGTGTGATCCAGTCCTCGGCGGCCTCGTAGGGCCCGTCGTACTCGTGCAGCCAGTCCTCGTCGAACTGGCACCGGACCATCTGGTCCAGCACGTAGAAGGGCTCACCGTCGTGCATCACGACGCCGCACCCAGGAAGGCCGTCTCGACGCGAAAGGACTGCTTCGCCACCCGCACGAGCCTAACGATGACAGCGCCGTGCGTCGCGACCCGTCCTGCCGGATCCACGAGGACGCCCTGCAAGGACGGCACCTCCAGCCGCAGCTGAGTGCGCGGCCGTGTGCCCGCAAGCCATCGCTCAACAACGACGCGATGCGCGTTGAGCGCGGCTGCGACCGCGGACTCGGCGGCGTCGAGGTCGACGAACGAGCTCATCGGCGCCGGACCCTCCGGACCGGGCTCCGCCTCCTGACGCCGGCGCAGGAAGTCGGGGTCACGACCGACGTGCTTGAGGATCGTGTGGCCGCCGTGCGCCTCCTGGTGCAGCAGGTCCACTCCCCCGTCGAGCAGCTCGCCCAGGGTCGGCAGCGGCACCTGGCGCAGCCGCAGGACCGCCTCGAGGAACTCCTGCTGCGCGTGCTGGGTCACCCAGCGCTCCGCGGCCGCCAGGTCGTCGCCGTGGCCCCCGCGCCGGAGCGCACCCAGCACCCCCAGCGGCAGGTCGTCGTGCGCACCGAACAGCTCGACGCGCCTGCCGCGCGCCCCCGCCCGGCGCAGCACCAGTGCCGCGCCGAAGCTCCCTCCGGCGTGCGCCCACTGGCCCTCGTCCAGCTCGCGCAGCAGGTCCTCGATCGCGAGCCAGGGCTGCGTCATCGCCGCCGCCTGCTCCCAGAGCCGGCGCCGGGCCGCGGTGCGAGACGCCGCGTCCCCCACCCACGGGACGCTCAGGAAGGCGTCGCGGCCGAGGGACGCCGTACCGGAGACCTGGTCGCCGGCGCCGCGCGCGACGTCCGCCACGGTGTGGCTCACCGACGTCCAGCCCGACAGGTGGGGGGCGTCGTCGGCGAGGTTGAGCAGCACGGCGACGAGCGCGGCCGACGCGCGCTCCTCCTGGTCCGCCGCGGCACGACGCAGCCCCTGGGCACGGGCCCGCCGGTCCATCTCGTACGGCGTCATGGGCGCGGCGACCGAGGTGCCCGGGATCAGCACCCGCGCACGGGCCAGGTCGTCGCACTCGGCCTCGATCAGGTCCGCCTGCAGGGCGAGGTCCCGTGCCGGGCCGATCTCGCGGCTGTAGCGCAGCAGCGCGTCGCAGGCGTCGTCGTACGCCCGCTGGACCCGGCTCAGGTCACGGGCGAGACCGGCGAGGCGCAGCTGGTAGCGCTCGTTGGGCCGCCCCGTCCAGGAGACGTCGGCGGAGCGGCGGGCCTGGGTGATGCACGTCCCGACCTCGTCGGCGACCCGCCCCAGCACCGCACCGGCGCGCAGGAGCTCCTCCGGGCGGACGTCACGCAGCAGGGGCACGCGCGCAGGCTAGGAAGCCGGCGGCCGACCCGTCGGCGCTTGTCCACAGGCCGCCGAAGGTCCTCCCCAACAGGGACGGACGGCCGTACCGGACCACCCCGGGAAGCGGGAGGCTCGCCCCAGAGCGACGTGGAGAGGCGGGTGGTGGCCGTGCAGTTCCTGCCCGTTCTCCTGGTGCTCGTCGTCCTGGTGCTGCTGCTGCGCCACGGGTCGGACCCCGCGCACCGCGCCCAGGTGCTCCGGCGGGCCGCGCTCGTGGTCATCGCCGCCGCCACCGTGCTCATCGCGCTGTTCGCGGGGGGCGAGGCGTTCGCCGACCCCGGCGGCTGGGCGGCCGTGGGCCTGGTGCTGCTGTGGGCGGTGCCGCTGTGCCTGCTGGCCGGGTTCGCGTGGTACCGGCCGGACACCGCGTTCCCCGTCCTCGCCGTCCTGACCGGGCTGCTCGTCGCCGTCGACGTGTGGGCTGCCGCCAGCAGCGAC
>JBAVRG010000217.1:0-4842 GCA_049694795.1 Mycobacteriales bacterium | reverse complement strand
GGCCCGGGGACGTGCCGCATCAGCTCGTCGAGGTCGGCGTCGGGGTGGGCGAGCAGGTGCTGCGCCGCGTCGACCACCTCGACCAGGTTGTGCGGGATCATGTTGGTGGCCATGCCGACCGCGATGCCGGCGGTGCCGTTGACGAGCAGGTTCGGGTAGGCCGCCGGCAGCACCGACGGCTGCTGCTCGCTCCCGTCGTAGTTCGGCTCGAAGTC
Organism: Mycobacteriales bacterium; assembly: GCA_049694795.1. Taxonomy (GTDB): domain Bacteria; phylum Actinomycetota; class Actinomycetes; order Mycobacteriales; family SCTD01; genus RYN-111. The sequence continues at coordinate 4,627 of JBAVRG010000217.1, read as the reverse complement.
GACGGTCTCCTCGGTGAGCCCGTCGACGAGGGTCATGGCGGCCGGGGCGAGGCGGCACTCGGTGTACCGCTGGGCTGCCGGCGGGTCGTCGGGGGACCCGAAGTTGCCGTGGCCGTCGATGAGCGGCACCCGCATCGAGAACGGCTGGGCGAGCCGCACCAGCGCGTCGTAGATGGCGCTGTCGCCGTGCGGGTGGAAGCGGCCCATGACGTCGCCGGTGACGCGGGCGGACTTGACGTGGCCGCGGTCCGGCCGCAGGCCGGCGTCGTACATGGAGTAGAGGATCCGGCGGTGCACCGGCTTGAGGCCGTCGCGGGCGTCGGGCAGGGCGCGGCTGTAGATGACGGAGTAGGAGTACTCGAGGTAGCTCGACTCGATCTCGTCGACGATGCTGGTGTCGATGATCGTGCCCTCGCCCTCGAAGGGCGGGATGTCGGTGCGGGACGGGCGCTTGCGTGGCGGCAACTCAGGGACCTCTACGCGTCGATGGCGGCACGGTCGACCCGACCGGCGCTGTTGATGATGAACTCGCGGCGCGGCGCGACCTCGTTGCCCATGAGCAGCTCGAGGCTGTGCTCGGCCATCTCCACGTCGCCGAGGGTGATGCGCCGCAGGGTGCGGCCCGCGGGGTGCATGGTGGTCTCGGCCAGCTGGTCGGGGTCCATCTCGCCGAGGCCCTTGTACCGCTGGATCGGCTGCTTGACCTTCTTGCCGGACGCCTCGATGCGCTTGACGGTCTGGTGCAGCTGCTTCTCGGTGTAGGTGTAGATCGGCTCGCGGGAGCCGGACACCTCGATCCGGTGCAGCGGCGGCATCGCGGCGTACAGCCGGCCGGCGTCGATGACGGGCCGCATGTAGCGGGCGAACAGCGTGATGAGCAGGCAGCGGATGTGCGCGCCGTCGACGTCGGCGTCGGCCATCAGCACCACCTTGCCGTAGCGCATCTGCTCGAGGTCGAAGGTGCGGCCGGTGCCGGCGCCGACGACCTGGATGATCGAGGCGCACTCGGCGTTGGCGAGCATCTCGCCGACCCCGGCCTTCTGGACGTTGAGGATCTTGCCGCGCAGCGGCAGCAGCGCCTGGAACTCGCTGTTGCGCGCGAGCTTGCCGGTGCCGAGCGCGGAGTCTCCCTCGACCAGCCACAGCTCGGTGCGGGAGACGTCGGTGGAGCGGCAGTCGGCGAGCTTCGCCGGCAGCGTGCTCGACTCCAGAGCCGTCTTGCGGCGGGCGGCGTCCTTGCTGGCCTTCGCCGCCTTGCGCGTCTGCGCGGCGGCGGCGACCTTGTCGAGCACGGTGCGCGCCTGCGCCTTGCGCTTCTTGTTGTCGAGGAACTCGCTCTTCAGGCCCTTGGCGACGACGTCGGCGACGATGCGGCTGACGCCGGGCGTGCCGAGCTCGTCCTTGGTCTGCCCGAGGTACTGCGGCTCCGGGACCTTGACCGTGATGACGGCGGTGAGGCCCTCGAGCACGTCGTCCTTGATGACGTCCTCGTCCTTGACCTTCAGGACCTTGGTGGTGCGCAGCGCCTCGTTGAGCGACTTCACCAGCGCCCGGTCGAAGCCGTTCTGGTGCGACCCGCCGTGCCCGGTGCGCACGACGTTGCAGAAGCTCTGCACCACGGTGTCGTACGACGTCCCCCACCGCAGGGCGACGTCGACCTCGCAGTGCCGCTCGACGGTCTGCGTCGTCATGTGGCCCTGGTCGTCGAGGACCGGGACCGTCTCCTTGTAGTTGCCGCTGCCGGTGATGTGGACCGGGTCGCAGACCGCGCCGTCGGGCGCGAGGTGCTCGACGAAGTCGCGCACGCCGCCGTCGAACCGGAACACCTCCTCCGGGTGCTCGGGGCCCCTGATGGCCAGCGTCAGGCCGGGGACGAGGAAGGCTGTCTGCCGCAGCCGGTCGCGCACCGCGGTGACGTCGGCGACCGAGCCCTTGGCGAACAGCGGCAGGTCGGGCCACCAGCGCACGCTGGTGCCGGTCTGGGTCCTGGTCGCCTTGCCGGCCACCGACAGCCCGGGGCGCGGGGTGAAGCGGGCCGCCGGCCCGTCGCCGTCGAAGACACCCGCCACGCCGCGCTGGAAGCTCATGACGTGCACGCGGCCGCCCCGTCGCACGGTCACGTCGAGGCGGGCGGACAGGGCGTTGACGACCGACGCGCCGACGCCGTGCAGGCCGCCGGAGGTCTTGTAGCCCCCGCCGCCGAACTTGCCGCCGGCGTGCAGCTTGGTGAGCACCAGCTCGACACCCGTCAGGCCGCTCTTGGGGTTGACGTCGACCGGGATGCCCCGGCCGTCGTCGTGCACCTCGATCGAGTCGTCGTCGTGCAGCACGACCTCGATGCGCTGGCAGTGCCCGGCGAGCGCCTCGTCGACGGCGTTGTCGACGATCTCGTAGACCAGGTGCGTGAGGCCCTTGGAGTCGGTGGACCCGATGTACATGCCAGGCCGCTTGCGGACCGCCTCCAGGCCCTCCAGGACCGACAGGTCCTTTGCGGTGTATCCGCCCTTCTCAGGTGCGGGGTCGGGGGCGGCGCTGGTCACACTTCTCCTTGAGCAGGGCGTTGCGGGAAGGTCTCCATCATCCCATGAGGGACCCTAGGCGTCGGGTGCGACACGGCGCGTGACGACGTCCTCAGGGCGGGTACCGCGGACGTGATGGAGGACAGTGGCGGCATGTCGGACAGGTGCGGCCGTGGGTGACCTGCAGACGCTGCCGAAGGCGCACCTGCACCTGCACCTGACCGGTGGGATGCGCCACAGCACCCTGGTGGACCTGGCTGCGCAGCAGGGCGTGCACCTGCCCGCCGGCCTGCTGGAACCTGGCTCGGTGGACCTCGACGCGACCGGGCTGCGGGGCTGGCTGAAGTTCCAGCGGCTCTACGACCAGGCGCGCAACCTGCTGGTCGGCCCGGTCGAGGTGTGCCGCGTCGTGCGGGAGATCGTGGAGGACCAGGCCGCTGTCGGCGTGCGCCGGCTGGAGCTGCAGGTCGACCCCGCGTCGTACGCGCCGCGGCTCGGCGGCCTGCAGGCGACCGTCGAGCTGGTGCTCGACGCGCTGGCGACGGCCGGCCGCGAGCTCGGCGTGGGCACCGGCCTGGTCATCGCCGCGAACCGCACCCGGCACCCCGGGGACGCCGAGACCCATGCCCGGGTGGCGCGCCGGTTCGCCGGGGGCGGGGTGGTCGGCTTCGGGTTGTCCAACGACGAGACGCGCGGGGACACCCGCGACTTCGAGAAGGCCTTCCGGCTCGCCCGGGAGGCCGGCCTGGTCGCCGTACCGCATGCGGGGGAGCTGCGCGGGCCGGGTTCGGTGCGGCTGGCGGTCGAGCGCCTGGGCGCCGGGCGGGTCGGCCACGGCGTGCGCGCCGTCGAGGACCCGGAGCTGGTGGAGCTGCTCGCGGCCCGGCAGGTCGCGTGCGAGGTGAACCCGGTGTCGAACGTCGCGCTGGGGGTCTTCAAGAGCGTCGCCGACTCGCCGTGGCGGGAGCTGCGCGCGGCGGGGGTGCCGGTCGTGATCGGTGCCGACGACCCGCTGGTGTTCCGGGCCGGCCTGCTGGACAACTACGCCGCGCTGGAGCCCACCGACCTCGAGGCCGCCGACCTGGCGCGCTGCTCGGTGCGGGCGTCGACTGCACCGGAGCAGGAGAAGGCCCGGCTCCTGGCGGAGGTCGACGCGTGGCTGGCGTCGGGCGGGAGTCGCGAGCAGCCGCTGGGGGCCGGCTGAGCGTCCGGTGTGACACGTGGGGCAGGTGGTGGCGCTGGGACGCACCGGCGTGGCAAGATCTGCGCGCACACACGTTCGACCGCACGTCCACAGTTCCCACCTGCGAGGCCGCTGGGGAAGGCGACCCTCGACCCTGGGAGGAACCGTGACGCTGTCACACGCGGCATCGGGCGTGCTCTTCGTGCACTCCTGCCCGCCTGCGCTCTGCCCCCACGTCGAGTGGGCGGTGGCGAGCGAGCTCGGCACGCGCGTGTCCCTCTCCTGGACCGCACAGCCCGCCGAGCCCGGCACGCTGCGTGCCGAGACCTGCTGGCGCGGCCGGCCCGGCACCGCCGGCCGGATCGCCGCCGCGCTGCGGGGCTGGAGCATGCTCCGCTACGAGGTGACCGAGGCCGCGAGCGCGGGCAACGACGCCGAGCGCTACTCCGTGACCCCCGCCCTGGGCGTCTACCGCACCGCGACGGGCGCCAACGGCGACGTGGTCGTGGGGGAGGACCGGCTGCGGGCGCTGCTCGCGACGGCGCAGGGCCCGCAGCTCGCGCACGGCCTCGACGCCCTGCTCGGCAGCGCCTGGGACGACGAGCTCGAGCCGTACCGCGAGGCCGGCGAGGGCGCGCCCGTGACGTGGCTGCACCAGGTGGTCTGACACCCGCGTCTAGAGCCCGATCTCGCGGGGCAGGATCGGGCCATGCTCCGACGCCTCGACACCCTCGACACCCGGCTGTTCCACGCCGCCGCGCGCCGTGAGTCGCCGGTCCTCGACCGGGTCCTCCCGACGCTGACCAGCAGCGCCGACCACGGCCTGCTCTGGTACGGCGTCGCCGGCCTGCTCGCCGTGGCGGGCCGCCGCCGCGCCGCCGTGCGGGGGCTGGCGAGCCTCGCGGTGGCCAGTGCGGTCGCCAAC
>JBAVRG010000216.1:0-11382 GCA_049694795.1 Mycobacteriales bacterium | reverse complement strand
GCCGGCACCAGCACCTCGCGCGGCACGTCGGCCCCCGCGCCGGCGTCGCCGTACTCGTCCTCGTCCTCGCCGTAGACCTGCCCCAGGAACTGGCCGACGAGGTCACCGGTCGTGAGGTCCTCGACCTTGTCCACGACGTAGCCGTGCTGGCCCCGGACCCGCCCCCCGCGGACGTGGAACACCTGCACCGCCGCCTCGAGGGCGTCCTCGGCGATGCCGATGACGTCCGCGTCGGTGCCGTCGGCGAGCACGACCGTCTGCTTCTCCAGCGCCCGCTTCATGGCGCCCACGTCGTCCCGCAGCCGTGCGGCCCGCTCGTAGTCCAGCTGCTCCGCTGCCTGCGCCATCTCCTTCTCGAGCCGCCTGACGAAGGTGGTCGACGAGCCGGCCATGAAGTCGCAGAAGTCCTCGACGATCCGGCGGTGCTCCTCCTGCGTGACCCTGCCGACGCACGGCGCGGAGCACTTCCCGATGTAGCCGAGCAGGCAGGGCCGGCCGACCTGGCCCGCGCGCTTGAACACGCCGGCGCTGCAGGTGCGAGCCGGGAAGACCCGCAGCAGCAGGTCGAGCGTCTCGCGGATGGCCCACGCGTGCGAGTAGGGCCCGAAGTAGCGGACCCCCTTCTTCTTCGGGCCGCGCATCACCTGCAGCCGGGGGAAGTCCTCGTGCAGCGTGACGGCGAGCGAGGGGTAGCTCTTGTCGTCGCGGTACTTGACGTTGAACCGCGGGTCGAACTCCTTGATCCAGGAGTACTCGAGCTGGAGCGCCTCGACCTCGGTGGCCACGACGGTCCACTCCACCGACGCCGCGGTGGTGACCATCTGCCGGGTGCGGGGGTGCAGGTTGCCGACGTCCTGGAAGTACGACGACAGCCGGGAGCGCAGGCTCTTCGCCTTGCCGACGTAGACCACCCGGCCGCGGTCGTCGCGGAACCGGTAGACCCCCGGGGCGACCGGGATCGTCCCTGCCGCCGGGCGGTAGGTCGAGGGGTCTGCCACGTCCCCAGACTACGTCGAGGAAGGGGGTCCCTACTCGTCGTAGACCGTGACCGGGGTGCCCATCGCGAGGATCGGGAACAGCCGGTCCATGACCGGGTCCGTGACCCGCACGCACCCGTGGCTGGCGGCGTAGGCGGGCACGCTGGCGCTGCCGTGCACCGCGTAGCCCTGGAACCAGTAGGCGGGCCGGTAGAGCTCTCCCAGCGGGCTCATGTGGATGCCGTCGATCTTGCGGTAGACGCGGAAGCGCCCGCGCGGGGTGTGGGCGACGTTGCGCACGCCGTCCTGGTAGTAGACCTTCTCGCTGCCCGTGGAGACGTCCACGACGCGCAGCAGCACACCGCCCCGGGACAGCACCAGCACCTGCCGGGTCACGTCGACCTCGGCCGCCAGCCCGGCCGCGGGGTAGCGGACCCGCCAGGCCGTCGGCCGCCCCGCGCGGGTGCGCTCGACCTTGGTCCAGCGACCCGTGACGGGCAGGCGCTCGACCTTCTGGAAGGTCATGACGGCGTGCGTGAGGTCGTAGCCGAACGCGCCGTCCAGCGCCCCGACGTCGTAGTGCAGGGCCGCGAGCCGGCGCTGCAGCGCCAGGACGTCGTCGCCGTGCAGGCCCGAGGACAGGTCGCGGGCATCGACCCGCAGGACCACCGCCGACGAGACCGCGCCGAGCAGTGAGATCCGTCCGGGCAGCACGACCCGGTACCCGTACAGGCCGGTGCGCTGCGGCCGCAGCAGGTAGCGGTAGGAGCCCGTCGAGGTGGTGCGGACGGCGGCGACGCTCTGCCAGGTCGTGCCGACGCGCCGCTGGACGTAGAGGACCGCCCCCGACACGACCGGGCTCACCCGGCCGGCGAGCACGCTGGTCTCGAACCGCACGATCGCCGCCGGCGTCAGGCTCGCGGCCACCCGCGGGAGCACGAAGACCTGGCTCCGGGCGCTGCTCGAGGCAGCGGAGAACGCGTCACCCCGGAAGAGCAGCTGCAGCACCGAGGAGCGGCCGAGCGCGAGGGTCGTGCGGGCGTCGCCGTTGCCGTCGGTCGTGATGCGGCGCACCAGCCGTGCGGTCGTGGTGCCGCGCTCCGTCGCGTACAGCTCGAGGGTGCGGTGCGCGGCCGCCAGGCCGGCCCAGGTGAGGTGGCCGCTGACCGAGGCCGCGGTCCCTGCCGGCTGGACCGTCCTCGACAGAGCCGAGGTCAGCGCGGTCGGCGCCTTCGGCGCCACGGGCACGTCCTGCACCAGCGGCGTGTCGCTGGTCGTGGTGCCGTCGGCGTCCAGGGACCACACCGCGTAGGTGGCGGTGCCGAGGTTCGTGAAGCCCGTGTCGTGCGCCGTGGTCGGGCCAGCCGGCGCCACGGCCCGACCCGAGGTCGGCGTGTACGGCGTCGGCTGGCCGGTGACGTCACGGACGATCGCCGAGGTGCCGCCACCGCCGGACCAGGCGAGGTCGAGCACGTGGTCGCCGACGGCGGCCGTGAGGGACGTCGGGGGCGCAGGCGGCGTGGTGGCCCACCCGGGCAGCGCCTGCACCGTCACGAGGAGAGCCGTGCCGACCGCCACCACGAGGGTGCGGCGTGCACTGGGGACGAGGACCATTCCGTGCCTTCCACGCAAAGCGGACGTGACGGTGCGGTCACACAAGGTAAGGGCTACCTACCGCTGCCTCCGGCAACCACACCGCAGTGCGTCGACGGCCCCGGGGCACGCCTTGAGCCGCTCGCCCCGGCTCAGCGCACCGCTGTCCGCTTGCGCGGTGCCGCCTTCTTCGTCGCCGGCCGCGTGGGCGTCGCCGCCGGACGGGCGGCCAGGACCTCCTTGAGGAAGCGGCCGGTGTGGCTCCCGGCGGCCGCCGCGACGTCCTCGGGCGTGCCCTGCGCCACGACGGTGCCGCCGCCCGAGCCACCCTCCGGGCCCAGGTCGATGACCCAGTCCGCGGTCTTGATGACGTCCAGGTTGTGCTCGATGACCACCACGCTGTTGCCCTGGTCGACCAGGCGGCCGAGCACCACCAGCAGCTTGCGGATGTCCTCGAAGTGCAGCCCCGTGGTGGGCTCGTCGAGGACGTAGATCGTCCGGCCGGTCTGGCGCTTCTGCAGCTCGGCGGCGAGCTTGACGCGCTGCGCCTCACCCCCGGACAGCGTCGGCGCCGGCTGGCCGAGCCGGACGTAGCCCAGGCCGACGTCCACGAGCGTCTTGAGGTGGCGGCTGATCGCGGGCACCGCCTCGAAGAACTGCGCGGCCTGCTCGATCGGCATGTCGAGCACCTCGGAGATGGTCTTGCCCTTGAAGTGCACCTCGAGCGTCTCGCGGTTGTAGCGGGCGCCGTGGCAGACCTCGCACGGGACGTAGACGTCCGGGAGGAAGTTCATCTCGATCTTGATCGTGCCGTCGCCGGCGCAGTTCTCGCAGCGACCGCCCTTGACGTTGAAGGAGAAGCGGCCGGGCAGGTAGCCGCGGACCTTCGCCTCGGTCGTCTCGGCGAACAGCTTGCGCATGTGGTCGAAGACCCCGGTGTAGGTCGCCGGGTTGGAGCGCGGGGTCCGGCCGATCGGCGACTGGTCGACCCGCACCACCTTGTCGAGGTGGTCCAGGCCGGTGACGCGGGTGTGCCTCCCGGGGACCTCGCGGCTGCCGTTGAGCTGGTTGACCAGGACCGCGCTCAGGATGTCGTTGATGAGCGTCGACTTGCCGGAGCCGCTGACCCCGGTGACGGCGACGAGCTGGCCGAGCGGGATGTCGACGTCGACGTCCCGCAGGTTGTGCTCGCGGGCCCCCACGATCGACAGCTTGCGCTTCGGGTCACGGGGCCTGCGGACCGCCGGGACCTCGATCGACCGGCGCCCCGAGAGGTACTGGCCGGTGATCGAGTCCTTCGAGGTCAGCAGCTCCTCGACGGGTCCGCTGACGACGACCTGGCCGCCGTGCTCGCCCGCCCCCGGACCGATGTCGACGACCCAGTCGGCGGTGTGGATGGTGTCCTCGTCGTGCTCGACGACGATGAGCGTGTTGCCGAGGTCGCGCAGCCGGACCAGCGTGTCGATCAGGCGCCGGTTGTCGCGCTGGTGCAGGCCGATGCTGGGCTCGTCCAGGACGTAGAGGACCCCGACCAGGCCTGACCCGATCTGGGTGGCGAGCCGGATCCGCTGCGCCTCGCCGCCGGCGAGCGTGCCCGCCGCCCGGTCGAGGGAGAGGTAGTCGAGGCCGACGTCGAGCAGGAAGCCCATCCGCTCGTTGACCTCCTTGAGCACCCGCTCGGCGATCATCCGCTGCCGGTCGTCGAGCTCGAGGGCCCGCAGGAACTCCGCGCACTCGGCGATGCTCAGGGCCGCGATCTCGGCGATCGACCTGCCGGACAGGGTGACGGCGAGGACCTCCGGCTTGAGCCGGGCGCCCTTGCAGGCCGGGCACGGGACCTCGCGCATGTAGCCCTCGTAGCGCTCCCGGCTGGTGTCGCTCTCGGCCTCGCTGTGGCGCCGCTCCAGGAACGGCACCACGCCCTCGAAGGAGGTGTAGTAGCTGCGCTCGCGGCCGTACCGGTTGCGGTAGCGGACGTGCACCTCGGTGTCGTGGCCGTAGAGGACGGCCTTCTGCTGCTTGCTCGACAGGGTGCGCCACGGGGTCTTGAGCGTGAAGCCGAGGGCGTCACCGAGCGCCTGCAGCAGGCGCCCGAAGTACTCGATGTTGTGGCCGCTCGACCACGGCTGCAGCGCGCCCTCGCCGAGGCTCTTCTCCGGGTCAGGCACGACGAGCTCGGGGTCGACCTCCTTGCGGGTGCCGAGGCCGTGGCACTCCACACACGCCCCGAACGGGCTGTTGAAGGAGAACGAGCGCGGCTCGAGCTCCTCGAAGCTCAGGTCGTCGTAGAGGCAGGCCAGGTGCTCGGAGAAGGTGCGCTCGCGGTGCGGGTCGTCGTCGGGCAGGTCGACGAAGTCCAGCGTCACCAGGCCGTTGCCGAGCTGCAGCGCGGTCTCGACCGAGTCCGTCAGCCGGCGCTTGCTCGACTCCTTGACCTGCAGGCGGTCGACGACCACCTCGATGGTGTGCTTCTCCTGCTTCTTGAGCTTGGGGACCTCGGTGAGGGAGTGCACGACACCGTCGACCCGGACCCGGCTGTAGCCCTTCGTCTGCAGGTCGGCGAACAGGTCGACGTACTCGCCCTTGCGCTCGCGGATGACCGGCGCGAGCACCTGGAACCGGGTGCCCTCCTCCAGCTCGAGGATCTTGTCGACGATCTGCGACGGCTGCTGCCGGGCGATGACCCGTCCGCACTGCGGGCAGTGCGGGGTGCCGGCGCGGGCGAAGAGCAGCCGGAGGTAGTCGTAGACCTCGGTGATCGTGCCGACCGTGGAGCGGGGGTTGCGGTTGGTGGACTTCTGGTCGATCGAGACCGCCGGGCTCAGGCCCTCGATGAAGTCGACGTCCGGCTTGTCCATCTGGCCGAGGAACTGGCGGGCGTAGGCGGACAGGGACTCGACGTACCGCCGCTGGCCCTCGGCGAAGATCGTGTCGAAGGCGAGGCTGGACTTCCCGGACCCGGACAGCCCGGTGAACACGACCAGCGCGTTGCGGGGCAGGTCGAGGGAGATGTCCTTGAGGTTGTGCTCGCGCGCACCGCGCACGACCAGCCGGTCAGCCATGATGTCCGTTCAGTCAGGGGTCCGACCCAGGCTAACGTCGGCCACCGACAGTCTCATCCGGGAAGGAGCAGGCGTGAGCGGGTACACAGGGGACGTCCAGGTCGGGGGCCCGGTGGACGCTCGGGAGCTCCCCGGGCTGACCATCACCAAGATCGCGACCAACCCGTTCAACAACAACTGCTACCTCCTGCGCGACACCGCCAGCGGCGACACGCTGCTCGTCGACGCGGCCGGCGACCCGGAGCGGCTGCTCGAGGCGCTGGGCGACGGCCGGCTGGTGGGGGTCGTCGAGACGCACGGCCACTGGGACCACCAGCAGGCCCTCGTCGACGTCGTGAAGGCCACCGGCGCGCCGGTGCTCGCGACCGCCGAGGACGCCCGTGACCTGCCGCTGACCCCGGACCGCCTCCTCGCGGACGGCGACGTCGTCACGGTCGGCGCGCACGAGCTCACCGCGATCACGCTCGTCGGCCACACCCCCGGATCGGTCGCGCTGCACTACCCGCTCGAGGGCGGCCACCTCTTCAGCGGCGACTCGCTGTTCCCCGGAGGCGTCGGCAACACCGAGCAGGACCCGCACCGCTTCGCGATGCTCATCGACGACGTGGAGCGCAAGCTGTTCGGCCCGCTGCCGGACTCGACGTGGGTCTACCCGGGGCACGGCGCCGACACCACCCTGGGCCGGGAGCGCCCGGCGCTGCCCGAGTGGCGCGCCCGGGGCTGGTGACCCCGGCCGTCACTCCCCCACCGACGGGCCTCGGGTGTCCCGGAGCGACAGGTAGGTCGTGACGGCCAGCGTCCCGACGATGACGGCGAGCGACGGGACGATCCCGATGTCCGGCGCCCAGGCGGCGCCGTACTCGTGGAAGGCGTGCAGCACCAGCTTCACGCCGATGAACGCGAGGATGACCGCCAGCCCCTTGGAGAGGTGGACGAGGCGGTCGAGCAGGCCGTCGAGCAGGAAGTACAGCTGCCGCAGCCCCATGAGGGCGAACGCGTTCGCGGTGAACACCAGGAAGGGCTCCTTGGTGAGCCCGAAGATCGCGGGGATCGAGTCCAGGGCGAACAGCAGGTCGGTGGACCCGATCGCCACCATCACGAGCAGCATCGGCGTGACCGCCCGACGCCCCGCCACCTTGGTGGTCACCCGTGCGCCGTCGAACTCCCGGCTGGTCGGGACGAAGCGCTCGAGCAGCCGCACGGCCTTGCTCTCCTCGCGCTCGGCCTCCTCCTCGTCGGCGGTCGCCAACCGCCACGCGGTGAAGACGAGGAAGGCGCCGAAGAGGAAGAAGACCCAGACGAAGCGCTCGATCGCCGCCGCGCCGATGGCGATGAAGCCGCCACGCAGGACCAGCGCCAGCGCGATGCCGAACAGCAGCACCTTGTGCTGGTAGGCGGCGGGTACGGCGAAGCTGCCCATGATGATGACGAAGACGAACAGGTTGTCCACCGACAGCGAGTACTCGGTGAGGTAGCCGGCGAAGAACTCGGCGCCCGCCTGGTGGCCGCCGAGCACCCACACCCCGATGCCGAAGGCCACCGCCAGGGCGACGTAGAACACCACCCAGCGGGTCGCCTCGCCGACCGTGAACGCGTGCTCGCCCTTGCGGGCGGCCACCCACTGGTCGACGGCGAGCACCAGCACCAGGCCGGCGATCGTGGCGAGCCAGGCGTAGAGCGGGACGTCGAGCACTGCATCTCCTCCGGTCCGGGCACGCGGGCCCGACCGGAGGTCTCTCCCACCACGCGGTGGAGGCCACCCGGCCCGGGCGCCCAGGGGGGCTCCGTGCTGACGAGCCGGGTGCGACGGGGATACTCCCCTCCGACACCGCACACCCTAGCGAAGGACCCGCGTGACCCCCGACCTGCTTGCCGTCGCCGCTGCCACCAAGGGCTTCCTCCCCGACGACGAGGCCGCCGCGCTCCACGCGGCCGCGCTGTCCGCGGCTCCCGGCCTCTGGCTGGAGGTGGGCACCTACTGCGGGAAGTCCACGGTCCACGTGGGTGCCGCGGCCCGTGCCGTGGGCGCCCAGCTCGCCACCCTCGACCACCACCGCGGCTCGGAGGAGAACCAGCCCGGCTGGGAGTGGCACGACACCTCCCTCGTCGACCCCCATACCGGCCGGCTCGAGACGCTGCCGTCACTGCGGCGCACGCTCTGGGACGCCGGCCTGGACGACGTCGTGACGGCGATCGTGGGGACCACGCAGCAGGTCGCGCGCTGGTGGACCTCGCCGCTGACCTTCCTGTTCCTGGACGGCAACCACACCGAGCAGGTCGCGCAGCACGACTACGCCGCCTTCGCCCCGCATGTCGTCGTCGGCGGCCTGATGGCCGTCCACGACGTGTTCGAGAACCCCGAGGACGGCGGCCGGCCGCCGTGGAACGTCGTCCGCCGGGCCATCGACACCGGGGCCTTCGAGCAGGTCTCCGTCACGGGGTCGCTACGCGTGCTGCGCCGGCTGGACGCGCCGGTCACCTGAGCGTCAGGCAGGACGTCGCGCCGCTTCCACCCCGTACGGCGTCCTGGCGCCTCAGCGCAGGTCGGCCACCCCGGCGCAGGGCGCGCCGTCCTCGAGGCAGGCGTCCGCGGGCAGCAGCACCCCGGTCGGCAGGTCGTCACCCGCGAACAGGCTGAGCGTCGGGCCGCCCGCGAGGGCGTCGGCGGCCAGCACCATGGCGGCCGCCGTCCACGAGGAGCGCTCGCCGGGCCAGCGCACGCCCTCGTCGTAGACCAGACCGGTCCAGTAGGACCCGTCGTCGTGCCGCAGGTGCTGCACGTCCGAGAGCAGCTGGCGGGCCCGGTCGGGCTCGCCGGACACCAGCAGCGACATGGCGAGCTCGGCCGTCTCCGCGCCGGTCACCCACGGCCGGTCCGACACGCAGCGACAGCCCAGCCCGGGCACCACGAACTCGTCCCACTTCGCGTCGAAGAGCTCCCGGGCAGCACGTCCACGGACGGCGCCCCCGAGGACGGGGTAGTACCAGTCCATCGAGAAGCGGCTCTTGTCCATGAACACCTCGGGGTGGTGCGCCACGGCGTGCTGCAGCAGGCCGGCCGCGAGCTCCCACTCCGGTTGCGGCTCCCCCAGCAGCTCCGCGAGCGCGATGCCGCAGCGCAGCGACTGGTACATCGACGACGACCCGGTGAGCAGCGCCTCCTGACGCGGCACGTGCCCGTCCCGGGCCCACCAGATCTCACCCGAGGGGGCCTGCATGTCGCACACGAGGTCGAGCGCGCGGCGCACGTGCGGCCACATCTGCTCGGGCAGGGTGCGGTCCCCGGTGACCGTCCACCACTGCCACATGCCCACCGCGACGTACGCGCACTGGTTGACGTCGACCATCGGGTCGAGGACCTCGAGCTGGTCGTAGGAGGTCGCCCAGGACCCGTCCGCGGCCTGGGTGCGGCGCAGCCAGGCGTAGCCCCGCTTCGCCTCCTCCAGCCGGCCGCCGAGGGTGAGGACCATCGCGCACTCGACGTGGTCCCAGGCATCGGTGTGCCCGTCGGGCCAGGGCAGCGAGCCGCTCTCCTGCTGGGCGGCGGCGATCGCGTCGACGGTCTCCTGGAGCTGCGCCGCGGTCAGCAGGCCCGGGAGGCCGCGCAGCTCAGGCCGCCGCACGGACGCTCTCCAACGGCTTGCGCAGGTAGACGACCAGCGACTTGCCCACCAGCGGCTGCAGGACCCGCTCGGCAACCCGCGTGAGCAGCGGCTGCCGGACCATGTCCCAGACCAGCAGCGAGTGGTAGGCCTTGACCAGCGGGTTGCCGTCGTTGGTGACGCCGACCGCGCACTTGAGCCACCAGTACGGCGCGTGCAGCGCGTGCGCGTGGTGCTCGCCCTCGAAGACCAGGCCGGTGCCCTCGAGCCGTTCGCGCAGCTCCGACCCCCGGTAGATCCGCACGTGCCCGCCCTCGACCTCGTGGTAGGCGTCGGACAGGGCCCAGCAGACCTTCTCCGGCAGCCAGCGCGGCACGGAGACCGCGATGAGCCCGCCGGGCTTGAGGACCCGGAACAGCTCCGACATGGCGTCGGTGTCCGCCGGCAGGTGCTCGAGCACCTCGGCCGCGACCACCCGGTCGAAGCTGGCGTCCTCGAACGGCAGCGCGTAGGCGTTGCCCCGCACCGTCGTCGCGCTGGCGCCCGCGGGGACCTCCCCCTCGAGCTCCATCGCGCGGAACATCGTGTCGACCTCCTGGAGGTCCTTCTCGCTCATGTCGAGAGCGACGACGTCGGCGCCACGGCGGTAGAGGGCGAAGGCGTGGCGGCCCCCTCCGCAGCCCATGTCGAGCACCCGGTCGCCCGGGCCCACGGGGAACTTGTCGAAGTCGACGGTCAGCACGCGGGAGTCTCCCCCAGGTAGTCGCGGTACCACTGCACGGTCTGCTGGGCGACCGACTTCCAGGTGTAGCGGCTCATGACCCGCTCGCGCCCGGCTGCACCCAGCGAGGTGGCCAGGGCGTCGTCGTCCAGCACCCGGCCGATCGCCTGGGCGAGCGCCTCCGTGTCGCCGGGCGGCACGGTGAGCGCCGCGTCGCCGACGACCTCGGGCAGCGCGCCCGCCGTGGTGGCGACCAGGGGCGTGGCGCAGGACATGAGCTCGATCGCCGGCAGGCTGAAGCCCTCGTAGAGCGACGGCACCACGCCGACCTGGGCGGAGCCGAAGACCTGCACCAGCTCGGCCTCGCTCACGCCGGTGACGAAGCGGACCGCGCCCTCCAGCCCGAGGCGCTCGATGGTGCGGGCAGCTGCACCGCCCTCCTTGGCACGCCCGACGACCACGAGCTCGACATCGCGTTCGGTGCGCAGCTTCGCGACCGCCTCCAGCAGCGGCACGATGCCCTTCAGCGGTACGTCGGCGCTGGCCGTCGCCACGATGCGACCCGGCACGCGCGGGACCGACGGGGGCACGAAGACGTCGTGCTCCACCCCCACCGGGATGACCCGCATCCTGGCCGGTTCGACCTCGAAGTCGCGGACGATGTCGTCGTAGGAGCTCTCGCTCACCGTGACCAGCGTGGGCATCCGCTGGATGACCCGCTTCTGCATGCGCAGGAAGGAGTACCAGCGCCAGGTCGAGAACTTCTTGCGCAGCGGCGCCGCCGCCATGTCGAGCGTCCGGTCCACGGTGATCGGGTGGTGGACGTTCGCGATGACGGGCAGCCCGGCGCGCTGCATGAGCAGCAGGCCGTAACCGAGCGTCTGGTTGTCGTGTACGACGTCGGGCTTCACGTCGCGGTCCCGCAGCACGCGGTGCGCCCGGAGGCTGAACGTCAGGGGCTCCGGGAACGCCGCGGTGCACATGAGGCCGAACTCGAGCAGGTCGATCGAGCTCTTGAACTCGCTCGGCCACGGCACCCGGAACGGGTCCGGCTCGCGGTACAGGTCGAGCGACGGCACCGGGGTCAGCACCACGCCCGGGTCGAGCTCCGGGTACGGCGGTCCGCTGAGCACCTCGACCTCGTGGCCGAGAGCTGCCAGCTCCCGCGACAGGTGCCGGATGTAGACGCCCTGACCGCCGCAGTGCGGCTTGCTCCGGTAGGAGAGCAGAGCGATGCGGAGCGGTCGACCGCCGTCGGCGGCGACCTGGGAGTCCTGCACCCGGTTCTCCTGTCCATCGTGTGACGTGAGCGGACAGGGTACAGAGCAGGTGTTACCCGCGGTAAGTGACGCACGCCACAGGCAGGCAGCGTGACCGGTGCCCGGCAGTCAGGCCCGCCGCCCGCCCACGGACGGGGCGTGCCCGCC
>JBAVRG010000215.1:0-1716 GCA_049694795.1 Mycobacteriales bacterium | reverse complement strand
TCGACGCCGCCGTGGTCTGCTTCTCGCTCGAGGTGCTCGACGTGGGGCCCGCCTGGATGCGCCTGGCCTTCCCCGTGGCGTTCGTGGTGCTCGCCTACCTCGCCCAGCTGTACACGCCGCGGGACACCGTCCAGACCCGGGGCTTCCTCTGGTACCCCGGCCGGGCCGTCGTCCCGTTGTCCGTGGCCGGGCTGGGGGCCACGGCGGGGCAGTTCGTCACCCTCGGCACGGCCACGACGTTGTGCCTGTCGGCCATGATCACGCTGACGCTGCTCCGCACACTCACCTGGTCGGCGCTCACCGTCGCCCGGCGCAGCGGGCGCGGGCTGCGGCACACGCTCATCATCGGTGACGGCGATTCGGCGACGACGCTGTGGCGGCGGCTGGTGGAGTTCCCGGAAGCGGGGCTGGTGCCGCGTCAGCTCCTGACCTACGACCAGGCGCACGCGCCGGGGGCCGTCGAGCGCGAGATGAGGGCGCACGACGTGCGGCACGTCCTGCTCGTCACCCCGGGCCCGGAGGAGGCGCTGCTCACCTCCGCCCTGCCGCGACAGCACCTGGCCGCGCCGTTCTTCTCGGCGGTCCCCGCTCTTGCCGAGCTGTTCCTGGACCCGCGCTCGGTGGGGGAGGTCGGCGGCATCCCGATCATCCCGCTCGGCCGGGTGACCCGCTCCCGGCGCAGCTTCCCGGGCAAGCGGGCCCTGGACCTGGTCGGGGCCGGCGCCCTCGCCCTGGTCATGCTTCCGCTCGTGGCCGTCATCGCGCTGGCCGTCAAGCTCGACGACGGCGGGCCGGTGCTCTACCGGCAGGCTCGGGTCGGGCGAGGCGGCCGGATGTTCCCGATGCTGAAGTTTCGCACCATGGTCGTGGGCGCGGACCAGATGCTCGCGGACCTGACCGACGGCAACATCAGCGACGGCCTGCTGTTCAAGCTCCGCGACGACCCGCGCGTCACCCGTGTGGGCCGGCTGCTCCGCCGTACGTCGCTCGACGAGCTGCCGCAGGTGTGGAACGTGCTGGGCGGCACGATGAGCCTCGTCGGTCCGCGGCCGCTCCCGGTGGAAGCGGACGAGTTCTCGCCGATGGAGGCGGAGCGCCACACCGTGCTGCCGGGCATCACCGGCTACTGGCAGCTGTCCGGCGGCCCCGAGCTCAGCTACGTCGAGATGATCCGCCTCGACCTCGCCTACATCCGCAACTGGTCGCTGTGGCTGGACCTGCGGCTGCTCCTGCGGACGGTCCCGGCGATCCTGCACCGGACCGGCGCCGCCTGAACCGCGGCGTGCGGGTCCTGCACGTCAACGACCGGCCAGAGGGCCACGGCGGCGGTGCGGAGGTCAACCTCGCCAGGCTCGTCGCCGCCCAGCGGGCCGCCGGCGACGAGCCGTACGTGCTCGCCGGAGAGGTCCGGCACGAGGGGGTGAGCCGGGCCCTCGACCTGTGGGACCCGGCCGCGCGCCGGCTGCTCGCCGGCCGGGTCGCCCGGCTTCAGCCGGACGTCGTGCACCTGCACAACGTCGTCCGGGAGCTCTCGCCCAGTGTGCTCGGCGCGGTCCGCGACCGGCCGGTCGTCATGACCGTGCACGACATGCGGCTGCTGAAGGGCAGCGAGCACCACCTGCCCGACCCCAGGGCCCTCGCCGACCGCTGGGTGCTGGCGCCGCTCGCCCGCCGTGGCCTGCGCCGGCTGCCCGCGGTCCTCGCCGTGTCTGAGAC
>JBAVRG010000214.1:0-1981 GCA_049694795.1 Mycobacteriales bacterium | reverse complement strand
GGCCGCGGGAGCGTCGCGCGGGGGGTGCGGGCACCCAGGCGCAGCAGGTCCGCCGCTCGGTGGCCGGTGTCGACGAGCAGCCCGTCGCGGGCGCTCACGTCGCGGCTCAGGGGCACCAGCATGGGCAGCGGCCGGACCAGGTGCGGGGCGGTCCGGGTCATCAGCACGCCCCGCTCGCGAGCGGACTCGAAGGCGATCCCCACGTCGCCCGAGGCGAGGTAGCGCAGGCCGCCGTGGACCAGCTTGCTGCTCCAGCGGCTGGTGCCGAAGGCCAGGTCGTCCTTCTCCACGAGCGCCACCGACAGCCCGCGGGACGCGGCGTCGAGCGCGATGCCGCAGCCCGTGACGCCACCGCCCACGACGAGCACGTCGACGCGCTCGCTCGTCAGCTGGTCCAGCTCGCGCGCCCTGCGGGCGGCGTTGAGGTAGGAGGTCGGCTGAGTGGTCATCGCAGGTACCCCTCCAGGAGCAGCCCGAGCTCGCCGACCACGGCGTCGTCGACCAGCCGCGCGCTGAACACGAACGACTGGGCCGTGAGCAGCACGCAGGTCGCCGCGCGCTGCGGGTCGACCGCGCGCACCGACCCGTCCTGCTGCCCGGCGCGCACCTGCTCGGCGATCCGGGCCATCGCCGCGCGCTGCGTCGAGCCGAAGCGGTCCACGACCAGCGGGAGCAGCAGCTCGGGGTCGAGGTCGAGCACCCGCCGGTAGAGCGGATGGGCGTCGAGCCGGCGGACCACCTCGACCGCGGCTGCGACGAGGCGCTCGCGCGCGGTCGGGAGGGAGCGAACCCTGGCGTCGACCTCGTCGAGCACCGCGACCAGCTCGCGCGTCAGCAGCGCGCCCACCAGGGTGTCGAGGTCGGAGAACTGGCGGTAGACGGTCATGCGGCTCACGCCCGCGCGGCGCGCCACGTCGGCGAGCGTGGTGCGGCGCAGGCCGACGTCCATCACGCAGTCGCGAGCGGCGTCGAGCAGGGCGTCGCTCCCGCGCTCGGCGTTGCTGTTACGTTGTGACGGCATGTGTCACACTGTACGCATGCCTTCCGACATGGTCCACGCAGGCTGGGGCGACCCGGCCCGCCGCACCGGCCTCCCGGCCGCCGCCGCCAAGTGGCTGGCGTCCCAGGTGGGTCAGGGCCGGCCCTCCACCCCGGTGCCCCTGCCGGAGGTCACCGTGCCCCCGTCCCGGCTGAGCGCTGCGCAGCGGGCAGCCCTCGAGGCGACCGGGGCCACCGTGCTGGTCGACGACCAGGCGCGCGCCCTTCGCGCAGCCGGCCGCTCCTACCTGGACCTGCTGGCGCTGCGGTCCGGGGCCTTCTCCGCCCCCGACGCCGTCGTCCTCCCGGCGCGCGACCAGGTCGCCGCCGTGCTCGCCGTGTGCCGCGAGCTCGGCGTCGCGGTCGTCCCCTTCGGTGGCGGCACCTCGGTGGTCGGTGGCGTCGCGCCGCTGAGCGGCCCGCACCGCGCGGTCGTGGCCCTCGACCTGCGTCGCCTCGACCAGCTGCTCGCCCTGTCCGAGCAGGACCTCACCGCAGTCCTCGAGCCCGGGCTGCGCGGCCCGGAGGCGGAGGCCCTGCTGAACGCCCGCGGCTACACGCTCGGCCACTTCCCGCAGTCCTACGAGCACGCCTCGATCGGGGGCTACGCCGCGACCCGGTCGTCCGGGCAGGCCTCGACGGGCTACGGGCGCTTCGACGCCAACGTGCTCGGCGTGACCGTCGAGACGCCCGCCGGCCGGCTGGCCCTCGGGCGTGGCGCGTCGACCGCGGCCGGACCCGCCCTGCTGCAGCTGCTCGTGGGCTCCGAGGGCACCTTCGGCGTGATCACCTCGGTGACCATGCGGGTGCGCCCGCTGCCTGAGGTGAAGCGGTACGACGCCTGGCTGGTGCGCTCCTGGGAGGCCGGCGTCGAGCAGCTCCGACGGCTCGAGCAGAGCGGCGTGGCCCCCGACGTCGCGCGGCTCTCCGACGTCGACGAGAC
>JBAVRG010000213.1:0-32451 GCA_049694795.1 Mycobacteriales bacterium | reverse complement strand
ATGGCCTCCTTGATGATCCCGGGCAGCAAGCTCACGGACATCCGCGGGCGCAAGACCTGCTTCGTCGGTGGTCTGGCCGTGTACGGGACCGGTGCCCTGCTCGCCGCCCTGGCGCCGGGTCTCGGGGTGATGATCGTCGGCTACTCGTTGCTCGAGGGCGTGGGGTCTGCCCTCATGATCCCGCCGATCTACATCCTCGTGACCGTGTGGTTCCCCGACGTGAAGACCCGAGCCAAGTTCTTCGGGGTCGTCAGCGGCGCCGGTGGGCTCGGCGCGGCAGCCGGCCCGCTGATCGGCGGTGTGATCACCAGCTGGATCAGCTGGCGGGCGTCCTTCCTGCTCCAGGTCCTCGTCGTCGCCTGGATCCTGGTGCTGGCCCGCAAGATCTTCGACCCGCCGCGCGAGGCCAGGTCGACGCGCTTCGACGTCCTCGGGGCGATCCTGTCCGCCGCCGGGCTCTTCTTCGTGGTCCTGGGGATCCTGTTGACCAGGACCTACGGCTGGTTCAGCTCTCGTGAGGACTTCGCCCTCGGGGACACCGTGATCATCCCGAAGGGCGGGATCTCCCCGATGTGGCTCTTCGTCGGCGTGGGCGCGCTGTTCCTGCTGTGGTTCTTCCTCCACGTGCGTGCGACAGAGCGCGCCGGGGGCGAGCCGCTGCTGCACCTGCGGCTGTTCAGGAACCGCAGCGCCAACCTCGGCCTGGGTACCCAGACCATCCAGTGGCTCGTCCTGCAGGGCTCGTTCTTCGTCGTCTCGGTCTTCCTGCAGCAGGTGCAGGGGTACAGCGCGATCGAGACGGGCCTGATGCTCACCCCCACGACGGCCGGGATCTTGGCGTCCTCCTTGGCTGCCGAGCGGCTCGCCAAGAGCCACACCCAGCGATGGCTCGTGGTCGTCGGCTTCCTGGTCACCACGGTCGGGATGGGGCTGCTCCTCGCCCTCGTCCGCGAGGACTCCGGCGTCGCCAGCTACGTGCCGGGGCTGCTGCTGATGGGCCTGGGAGTCGGCACGATGCTCACCTCCTCGGTCAACATCGTGCAGTCGGCGTTCCCGGCTGCCGACCAGGCCGACATCTCCGGGCTGTCCCGCAGCGTGTCCAACCTGGGGTCGTCACTGGGAACGGCGTTGTGCGGCTCCGTGCTCGTGGCCTCCGCCCTGCCGGGAGGCAGGTCCTACGGACTCGCGCTCGCGACCCTCGCCGTGATCTCGCTCCTCGGCCTGGTGCTCGCCTACCTCATCCCGACCGGGCACGGCGAACCCGAGACCCCTGCCGCTGGAACCGCCTGAACGGGAGCTCAGGGTCCGAGGATCCCCAGCGCCCGCGCCCGCTCGACGGCCTCGGAGCGAGAGCTCACGCCGAGCTTCCGGTACGCCGCGACGGCCTGCGTCTTCACCGTGTTGCGCGAGACGAAGAGCTCCCGTCCGATCTCCTCGAACGAAAGGTGCGTGGGCAGGAACTGGAGGACCCGCAGCTCCGCGCTCGTGAGGGTGGACGCTCCCCCTGCTGCGTCCAGCGGGATCTGCGCGATCCGCCGCCAGACCTGCTCCACTGCCGACCGGAGGACGACACCGTCCGGGATGTCGGCGAGCAGCCCCTGCGCCTCCGACAGCAGCGTCCGAGCGGCAGTCGGGTCACCCAGCAGCAGCTGGGCGCGTGCCAGGACCTCGCGGCACTGCACCCCGCCCCACGGCGCCGGGTGCCCGGTCAGGGCCACGAGGCGCAGGCAACGCCGTACCAGTGCTCCTGCCTCCTCCCGCCGACCTCGTTCCGCCGCGAGCAGCGCGCCCAGGCAGGGCACCAGCTCCACCGTCGCGACGTCCTCGAGCCCGTGCTGCCGGACCAGAGCGCTCGCCCGGCTGGTCAGCGACTCCGCGGTCGCGAGGTCGCGCTCGTCGAGGGCCATCAGCGCGAGCTCGCCGAGCGCCACAGCCTGCGACTCGTAGGCGTGGACCTCGCCGGCGAGCCGCACGACCGCCTCCAGCAGGGTGCGTGCCTGCGCCGCGTGCCCCGTGAGGTAGGTCGCGACCGCCTGCAGCAGCTCGGCGGTCGCGAGCCACGGGCCGTCCGGCCCTTGGAGGCGGACGGCCAGCTGGGCATCGGCGGCCATCTGCGTCAGCCCGTTGCGGGCGACGACGGCTCGCAGGAGCGCGGTGCCAGCGGCCACCGACTCGGCCTCGCCCGCCAGCGCCGCGTCGTAGTGGCCGCGCTCGGCCGCAGCGATCCAGTGCTCGGCGGGACGCCCGCGCTGCACGGCGCACCAGGCAGCGGTGAGCGCGAGCTTCGCGTGAGCACCCACCTGTCTCGGGGGGAAGCGGTCCAGCCAGCCCTCCAAGGTGGCAGCGCGACCTGTCGCCAGGCACGACGGGGCCTGGTGCCAGATCAGGCGCGCTGCCCTGGCCACGTCGCCGGCCGCGACCGCGTGCGGTACCGCCTGCTCGAGCTCGCCGTTCGTCTCGAACCAACGGCTCGCGCGGGCGTGCAGGCCCTTCACGAGCTGCGGCTCGCGCCGCTGGAGCTCTCCGCGCAGCGCCTCGGCGAACAGCTGGTGAAGGCGGAACCACCGGTCCTCGTCGTCGACCGGGACCAGCAGGACGTTCGACCCGGCCAGCCGGTGCAGGGTCTCCTCCGAACCGCGCGTCGACAGGACGGCGTCGCACAGCGGTCCGGACAGGACGCTCAGCACCGACGTGCGGATGAGGAAGCTCTGGTCCTCGCCGGTCAGACCCTCCAGGAGCTGGTCACGCAGGTACTCGGCGATCAGCGTGTCGCTGCCGAGCGGAGCCGGCAGGCCACCGGGCGTGCCGGCGGATCCCGTCGACGAGGAGGGCAGCGTCGCCAGGTACATCCCGGCCGCCCAGCCCTCCGTCCTGCGGAGCAGCTCGTCCACCTCGGCCTCGCTCAGGCGCAACCCCGTCGCCTGGACCAGCGCGCCCCCCTCGTCATGGCTGAGACGGAGGTCCTCGCTGCCGAAGTCGACAAGTCTGCGGCCGGCACCCAGCACGCCCCAGTCCAGCGGCGGCGCGGTGCGACCGACGAGGACCAGCTGCGCACCCTCCGGCAGGGCCTGCGCGAGCGTGCCCAGGACCGCGAGGCTGCCGGACGAGGTCAGGGCATCCACGTCATCGAGGACGAGCACGAAGGGGCGCCGATGCCGCAGCACGGCTCGGAGCCGAGGGAGCACGACCGCGACGTCCCACTCCCCTTCAGCGTCGAGAGCGTCCAGGAACCCCGCATCCACCGGCTCGACGCCGTGCAGGGCGAGCAGGAGGTAGGTGACCAGGACCACCGGGTCGTTGTCCGCGGCGTCCAGCGTCAGCCACGCGAAGGGCCGGTCGTCCTCGCCGGCCCACTGGCTGACGACCACGCTCTTGCCGTAGCCGGGCGGCGCGGTCACCAGCACGACGGGGGTGGCAGCCGCCTGCAGCAACCGGTCGACGAGGCGCCCCCTCAGGACCAGCCCACCGGGCGCTGCGGGCGGCCGCAGCTTGGCTTCGATCGGGACGAAGCCCGCCGTCCGCACAACCCTGCGTTCCCCACCCACGTGCTCACCCTTGAGTCTCCAGCCGTCCTCGCCGGACGGTGCCGGCGGCTCGCCCGGTGCCAGCGAGCGCGCCCGGCCCTGGGAAGTGCGGTTGCAGCGACAGAGCGATCAGCAGCCCCGTGGGATACGAGAACCGGGACCTCACGACGCCCGGAGGTTTCATCCGTTCTGGACGACGCCTCGCAGACTTGTGGGGAGAGATCGTGACGGCACGGAGACGAGAGGAACACGTCATGACCGAGATGCGGCACGCCAGCACTGATTACCGGGCCCCAGCGGGCCCGGAACCGACCGGCTGGGTCGGTTGGATCCTCTTCGCCGGCATCATGCTCTTCATGGTCGGCACCTTCCAGGCCATCGCCGGCCTGGTCGCTCTGTTCAAGGACGACTACTACCTGGTGGCGACCAACAAGCTCGTCATCGACATGAACTTCACCGCGTGGGGCTGGACGCACCTGATCATCGGTGTGCTGGCTGTGTTCGCGGGGTGGGGTGTCATGGTGGGCCAGATGTGGGCTCGCATCTTCGGCATCACCCTGGCCTTCCTGAGCGCCGTGGCGAACCTCGCGTTCATCGGCGCCTACCCGGTGTGGGGCGTGATCATGATCACCGTTGACGTCCTGGTCATCTACGCGCTGTCCGTCCACGGCCGGGAGGTCAAGGCGCTCGACTGAGGACCGGGCGCAGGCTCGGAGCCCCGTCGACGCGATGAGCAGCACCCGCGAGCGCCCGCCGCGGTCGCCCACGCTGGAGGCTGACATGGCGACCCTGATCGCGATCGGGTACCCCGACGAGGCGACGGCGACCGCGGCCGCCGACGAGGCGCTGCGCCTGGCTGCGGACCTGTCGCTCGAGCCCGACTCCGTCGCCGTGGTCCGCCGGGACCGGGAGGGGACGTTCCACGTCGCGACCAGCCACCACGCCGTGAGCGACGGTGCGACGTGGGGCATCTTCTGGGGCTTCCTGTTCGGCCTGGTGCTCTTCATCCCCGTCTTCGGGATGGCGGTCGGGGCCGGCCTCGGCGCCCTGCTGGGCAGGGTCGAGAAGGCGGGCATCGAGCGGGAGTTCCAGGACCATGTGCGCGACATGCTGCAGCCCGGCACGTCGGCGCTGTTCCTCGTGGTCGAACGGGTCACGCCGGACAAGGCGGTCGACGCTCTGAGCCAGTACGGCGGCACGGTGCTGCAGTCGACCTTGTCGAAGAAGACCGCGGCCGACCTGCAGCACGAGCTGCACGGGACCGCAGGCGCGGCAGGAGGCACGAGATGACAGAGCACGCGACGGAGCACCTGAAGGAGGACAACCAGTCCCCGATCCGCGATGTCGCGGCGCAAGTGGGTCACCTGTGGTGGGTCCCGCTCACGGCCGGGGTGCTCTCGATCGGGTTGGGCCTCGCCGTGCTCGCGAGCGACTGGACCGTGAAGGCCCTGGTCGTCGCGACCGGCATCGCCCTTGTCGTCCGGGGGCTGGCGCTGGCGTTCAACCCCAGCTACGCCTCGGACGCCGCCGGCGAGCAAGTGGTGGCGGGAGTGATCGGCGTCGTCGCCGGGGTCGTGCTCATCGCCTGGCCGGGCCCGACGCTGCTGGTCCTTGCGGTGTTCCTCGGGATCTGGCTCGCCTTGTCCGGCGGCTTCCACGTCGTGACCTGCATCGCGCGGCGCAGGCACATGGCGCAGTGGGGGCTCGGCGTCGCCATCGGGACGGTCGAGCTCCTCCTCGGGCTCTGGGTCATGCGTCGTCCCGAGGTGACGCTGAGTCTCGTCATCACGGTCCTCGGTCTGTGGGCCGTCATCACCGGGGTCGTCTACTGCGTGCAGGCCTTCGAGATCCGGGCGGCGCTCAAGGACGCTGCCGCGGCAGCCCGAAGGCGCCCGAGCACGGTCGACGTCCGCGACCGCTCCGGCGTACCGACGTCCTCGCCCAGCGAGGCAGGCCACAGATGAGGGCCCAGCAGGGCCGCGGGCTCTGATCGGCGGCTGGTCGTGACGACACCCGCTCCGCCGTCCGGGCACCCGCTCGCCCGGCAGCGCTGGCTCGCCCGGGCCGCGCTTGCCGCTGCCGCTGCCGCGCTGCTTCTGCTCCTGGCGGCACCAGGAGTTCGAGGGCTCGGGCTGCTGCTCCTCGTCGTGGGCCACTACGCCGTCATCGCGATCGGGCTCTGGCTCGTCGTCGCACACCGGGGCTGGGTGCGCACCGCCGGCGTCGCTCTGGCCGTCGCCGCGGCCCTGTCGGTGCCGCTGCTGGAGGCAGCACACGGCTTGCTGTGGCTGGTGGTGACGTGCGCTGCTCTGCTCCTCGTCTCCGTGCGCGCCGCGCGAGCCGCTCTGAGACCCGTCGCCGACGACACGGCCCGTCCGCCCGAGGAGACGGCCCCTCCGCCGAGGCAGGCCTACCTGCTCATGAACCCGCGCTCGGGCGGCGGCAAGGTCGAGCGGTTCGGCCTGCGGGAGAAGGCAGAGCAGCTCGGGGCCGAGGTCGTCCTGCTGACAGGCCCCGGCGCAGTCGACGTGGAAGAGCTGGCCCGCAAGGCGGTGGCGAACGGCGCCGACCTGCTCGGGGTCGCGGGCGGCGACGGCACCCAGGCCCTGGTCGCTGGTGTCGCCGCCGAGCACGACGTGCCGCTCCTGGTCGTGCCGGCGGGCACCCGCAACCACTTCGCGCTCGACCTCGGCCTCGACCGCGACGACCCCGCCCGCAGCCTGGACGCCTTGACCGACGGAGTGGAGCTCCGGGTGGACCTCGGGGACGTCGGCGGGCGCCCCTTCGTCAACAACGTCTCCTTCGGCGCCTATGCCGCCGTCGTGGCCCGGCCCGACTACCGGGACGACAAGGTCCAGGTCACGCTGGACGTCCTGCCGGACCTGCTGTCGGCGCGTCAAGGCGCTCGGCTGACGGTGCGTGCCGGCGACGTCGTCGTCCCGGACCCGGCCGCCGCGCTGGTCAGCAACAACCCCTACGGCACCGGGGACCTCGCAGGGCTCGGCAGACGCGCCCGCCTCGACGGCGGCGTGCTCGGTCTGGTCGCAGTGAGTGTGGGGAGCGCCCGTCAGGCCGCCGCCCTCCTGCGTGGCCGGCGCTCCGGAGGCGTCACCGCGGTCACCACCCGGGAGGTCGTGGTCGAGTCCGAGGACGGCCGGGTCCCCGCGGGGGTGGATGGCGAGAGCCTGCTCCTCCCGACGCCTGTCCGCTGCCAGGTGCGTCCGGGCGCCCTGCGGGTCCGGCTGCCACGCGAGCGTCCCGGGGTACCGGTCCAGCAGCCACCGGTCAGCGTTCAGCGGCTTCTCGACCTGGCCGCGTGGGGTGTGCGCCCGCGGACGAGGAGCGCAGCATGACCCCGTCAGAGCCGGCGCCCGCGACGCCGCGCCCCCGACGGCACCGGCTGCGCCAGTCGGTCGTGCTCCTGATCGTCAGCGCCGCGATCCTCTGGATCGTCGTCTTCCTGCTCCCCGGGGTGGACGTCTCGGCCCCAGGTGGCGTCCTCCTCGCCATCGTCGTGCTCGGCACCGTGTCGGCGATCCTCCGTCCGGTCCTGGCCGCCATCGCCTCCCTGCTGGGGTGGCTCGGTGTCGCGCTGGTCGGCTTGTTCGCCCAGGCCCTCATCTTCGCCGCCGCGCTCGCCGTCACGCCGGGCATCTCCGTCTCGGGCTTCTGGCCTGCGTTCTGGGCGTCCTGGCTGTACGCGTTCGTCCTCAGCGCCGTGAGCTGGGTCTTCGACGCCCACGACGACGAGCTCTTCCTCCGCGACGTGCTGCGGCAGGCGGGCCGTCGCGGACCGGCAGCACCCAGCGGTCCACCCGGCGTCGTCATCCTGCAGATCGACGGGCTGGCGGCCCCGCTGCTGCGCTGGGCCGTGCAGTCCGGGGACCTGCCGACCCTCGGCCGCTGGATCCGGAGCGGCACCCACGAGCTGGTGGCCTGGCACGCGCAGCTGCCACCGACCACACCCGCGAGCCAGGCAGGCATCCTGCACGGTCGCAGCGACGCAGTGCCCGCCTTTCGCTGGTACGAGAAGGACTCGGGTCGCCTGACCGTCACCAACCACCCCAAGGACGCGGCGTACGTGGAGAAGGGCATGACGGACGGGCGGGGCCTGTTGGCGGGTGGCGGCGTGAGCGTCGGCAACATCTTCTCCGGCGACGCGACCTCCTCGCTGCTCACCATGAGCTCCGGGCGCGGGCACGGTCCCACCCGGAGCTTCACGGCGTCGTACCTGCGCCCGTTCGGCTTCACGCGGTCGGTGCTGCTCACCCTCGGGGAGATGGTCAAGGAGCTGTACCAGGGGCACGAGCAGCAGGCGCGTGGCATCCAGCCCCGGATCGACCGACGCTCGTCCTACGTCGCCCTGCGCGGCCTGACGAACGTGCTCCTGCGCGACCTGAACGTGCGTCTGCTCGCCGAGCAGATGATGGCCGGTGTGCCGGTGATGTACTGCGACTTCACCGACTACGACGAGGTGGCCCACCACGCCGGCCCGACCCGTCCGGAGTCGCTCGCCTCCCTGGTGGGCGTCGACCGCGCCATCGCCCTGCTCGAACGGGTCGCGGGTGTCGCACCCCGCCCCTACCAGTTCGTCGTGCTGTCCGACCACGGCCAGAGCCAGGGAGCCACCTTCCGGCAGCGGTACGGCGAGCCCCTCGAGGACGTCGTCCGGCGGTTCCTGTCTCCTCCCCCCGCGGCAGGTGAGGAGACGACTGTCGAGACCGTCGCCAGCACCGACCGCGACGAGGAGTGGGGACCTGTCACGACGTTCCTGCGGGAAGTCGGGTCGGGCCGCGGGCCACTGGCCCGACTGGGACGGCACGTCGTCCACCGGCACCAAGCCGGCCGGCCTGAGCCAGCAGCCCCCGAGGGGGCCGACCTGATCGTGACGGGCTCCGGGAACCTCGCGTTCCTGTACTTCCCGCACCACCCTCATCGGCTGTCGAAGGAGGAGCTCGACCGCAGCTATCCCGGCCTCGTCGAGTCGCTGGCCGACCACGACGGGATCGGCTTCGTCGTCGTGAGGTCCGAGGCGCACGGCACGGTGGCGCTGGGCCCCCACGGGGTGCACTTCGTCGACGAACGTCGCGTCGAGGGCGTCGACCCCCTGGAGCCCTTCGGCCCGGCGGCTGCCGAGGACGTGCGCCGGCATGCGCAGCTCGCGCATGTGGGCGACATCGTCGTGAACAGCCGCCTCGACGACGCCACGGGAGAGGTGGCGGCCTTCGAGGAGCTCGTCGGCTGTCACGGGGGGCTCGGTGGCTGGCAGAGCGACGCCGTCCTCGTCCATCCGAGCCACTGGGCGGCGCCAGGCCCCCTCGTCGGTGCCGACGCGCTGCACGGGCAGCTGGTGCGCTGGCTCGAGGACCTCGGTCAGCGGCAGGACCTGGCACCTGCGGCTCACGCCCGCGGCTGATGTCGCCGTACGCGGGCGCGCCGTGGGACGGGGTCGCCGGCTCGCGCGTCACGTTCTTCGGTCACGCCACCGTGGGTGTCGAGACCGCCGGGACCCTGCTGCTGACCGATCCCCTGCTCCGCGGGCACGTGGCCTTCCTGCGTTGGCACGCCCCCCTGCCGCCGACCGCGTCCTGCGCCGACGTGCAGGCAGTCCTGATCTCGCACCTGCACCACGACCACTGCGACCCGAGATCGCTGCTGCTCCTGGGGCGCCAGCGCACGCTGCTCGTGCCCTGGGGTACCGCAGGGTTCTTCCGGCGCCGCGGCTTCCAGGACGTGGTTGCGATGCGCCCGGGGCAGGTGCACGCGGCCGGAGCGGTGGAGGTGACGGCCACCGAAGCCGCGCACGACGGCCGGCGCCGGCCCTTCGGCCCCTCGGGACCCGCGCTCGGCTACCTGCTGTCGGCCCCCGGGCTGCGGGTCTACTACGCGGGCGACACCGACCTGTTCCCCGGGATGAGTGAGCTGGGGAAGGGGCTCGACATCGCCCTGCTCCCGGTCGCGGGGTGGGGGCGGACGCTCGGGCCGGGGCACCTCGACCCGGTGCGGGCCGCCGAGGCGACCCGGCTGCTCCGGCCGTCCGTCGCGGTACCGGTGCACTGGGGTGCGCTGCACCCCGTGTGGGACCGGACACCGTCGGCGCGTACGGCGAGGGCGCCCGCGCTGGCCTTCGCAGCCGAGGTCCGGCGACGCCGGCTGCCGACGGAGGTGGTGGTGCTGCCGCCCGGCGGTGAGCTGAGCTGGCCGCGCGGAGGACCCGTACCCCGTTCGAGCGTGTGACGGACCGACCACGGACCGCGTTTCATCCTCGCCGGGTGACAGGGAGCCCGTTCCCCTCCCCCACACTCGGAGGTGGCCCTCGCTGAGCAGCCCGGGCTGTGCGAGCTGCTGAGGGCGGGGTGAGGCGACAGTCGTGACCCGACGGGTGCAGGACGCCGCTCGCGTTCGAGAGCGGCGGGTCGTCCGTGTCCGGCCCTCGGGGTTCGTGCCCAGCGAGGCGCGGCTCCAACGGCCGCGGCTCCGGGACGGGCTGGTCATCCGCGGCGAGCTGGTGGACACCGTGCGTGAGCAGAGCGACTTCCCCGTCGTCCTCGTCACGGGTCCACCCGGCTACGGCAAGACCACCCTGCTGGCACAGTGGGACGACGAGGACGAGCGACCGTTCGCATGGGTGTCCCTCGACCCCGCCGCGAACGACCCCACCGTCCTGGTCACGTACGTCATCCTGGCCCTGCAGCGCCTCGGGGACGCCGATGCCGGCGTCGTGGGCGCCCTGGCGGAGCAGTCCGCGGTGCCGACCGTGCTGCTGCCGCGGCTGGGCCGGATGCTCGCCAGGCAGGAGGACCCGTTCGTCCTCGTCCTGGACGACGCGGAGTGCCTCACCTCCCCGGAGGCCCTGGACGTCCTGACGATGGTCGTGAAGCACCTCAACGAGGGCTCACAGCTCGCGGTCGCTGCCCGGACCACGCCGAACCTGCCATGGAGCCAGCTGCGCTCGGAGCGCCGGCTCCTGACCCTGGGGTCGGCCGACCTGCGTCTGTCGGCGGCAGAGGCGAGGGCCGTCCTCTCAGCGACAGGCGTCGACCTCGCACCGGAGGAGCTCGTGGCCCTGCTCGAGCGCACCGAGGGCTGGCCGGCGGGGATCTACCTCGCTGCCCTCTCCCTGCGCCAGGCCGCGAGGTCGCACGACGTGCTCACCAACCTGGGTGGCCGCGGAAGCGTCGTCTCGGACTACCTGCGCGATGAGCTCCTCGCCGGTCTCCCGCCGGAGCGCCGGCAGTTCCTCATCAGGACCTCCGTGCTCACCCGGATGTGCGGGCCGCTGTGCGACGCCGTACTGGGCACGACGGGGGCAGGTCACGTCCTCCTCGAGCTGGAGCGCTCGAGCCTGTTCGTGGTGCCGCTCGAGGGAGACGAGGAGTGGTATCGCTACCACCACGTCTTCGGCGCCATGCTGCGCGACGAGCTGTCCCGCGAGGAGCCGGCAGTCGTCGCGCACCTGCACTCCGAGGCGAGCCGGTGGCTGGAGGCCGCCGGGTACGTCGAGGAGGCGGTTCTGCACGCCCAGGCGGCCCATGAGGTCGACAGAGCCGCCCGGCTCGTGTGGTCGCAGGTGGGGCCCTACCTCGCCACCGGGCGGGTCGCGACGCTGCAGCGCTGGCTCGAGGGCTTCACCAGCGAGCAGGTCGTCGGCCACACCAAGCTGGCCCTGGCGGCGGCGTGGTGCGCGCTGGAGAGCGGCCGACCGGTCGACCACTGGATCGCCGCCGCGGAACGGGGTGTGTTCGATGCGAGCCGCCCCGGGGAGCGCCGGTCCATCGCCGCAGCGATCGCCCTGCTGCACGCGCAGCGCGCTCGTGGTGGGCTCGAGCAGATGCGGGCGGACGCGCAGCGGGCCCTCGAGCTGCAGGAGCCGGAGGACCCCTGGCTGGCCTTCGGCCAGTACCTGCAGGGCGTCGCGGTCCTGCTCGGGGGCGCCACCGAGGAGGCACGGGAGACGCTCGAGGGCGCGGGCAGAGTCGCGGAGGCGCTGAGGATGCCGAGCCACCAAGCGCTCTGCCTCGCGCAGCTGGCCTGCCTGGCTCTCGCTGCCGGGGACTGGGAGACAGCGGGAGACCGGGCTCGAACAGCCTCCGCCCTGCTCGTTGACAACGAGGTACCCGACGCGCCGACCGTCAGCCTCGTGCACTGCGTCGAGACGCTTGCGCTCGCGAGACAGGGCCGCACGGACGAAGCCCGGCGGCTCGCCAGACGTGCGATGAGGATGATCGCGGTCCTCAACCAGTGCCCGCCCTGGATGGCAGTGCAGACGCGCTACCTGCTCGGCAAGGCGCACCTGCTCATGGGCGACACAGCGGCCGCGCGCGTCCTGCTGTCCGAGGCGCAGACGCACATGCGGGCCACGCCCGACGCGACGTGGCTGCGCGACCGGCTCGACGAGGCGTGGACGCACGTCGCGACGTACCCCCTCGCGACGGGGGTGGGGCCGTCCGCCCTGACCTCCGCGGAGATGCGGGTCCTGCAGCTGCTCCCCAGTCACCTGTCCTTCGAGCAGATCGCCAAGCGCCTGTTCCTGTCGCGCAACACCGTCAAGACCCAGGCGATCGCCGCGTACCGCAAGCTCGGGGTCGCCTCCCGGACCGAGGCCGTGGAGCGGGCAAGGTCGCTGGGCATGGTGTGAGTGCTCATCCCCCGAATACCCCGCGACCTGGTGCGAACCGGCGTTGCGCCCGGGGCCCCGGTCCTCGCGTGCCGGGACGAAGGGCCCTGTGCGCGGACCGGCGCACGAGGAGACCATGGTGTCGATGACCCTGACCCGCAGACTCGACGAGCCGGCGCGCGAACCCGCCGCCGGCCTGAACGCCGTGGCGCTGCACACCGAGCTCCGACGAAGGGGGTTCGACATGCGGCGCTCGGTGTCGGTCACCTACCTCGTGGGGACCGGGACGGACCGTGAGGCCGCCTACGTCATGAGGCGGCGGGCCGCCGCCGACGGGTGGCAGGCGACCCTGTACGGAGACCGCTCCGGGTGGGTCGTCCGGCTCAGCCGCATCGGCCTGGCGCAGCTTCCGCTGCTCGTGCAGGACTGCCGGTACGTCGAGGACCTCACGCGGCCCTTCGGCGGCCAGGTCCGGGGTGTCGACGTCGAGGACGTCCACCTCGACGACCTGTGGGACACGCTGGCTGCGCGGCTCGAAGCCGGGCAGCCGGCTCCGGGGCCGAGCGGCCGCTTCATCCCGCTGCAGCGCCGGAGCGGGCGCGACCACGACCCCTCGCTCACTCGCACCGCGTAGCCGCGCGGATCACCCGGAGTGGGTGATGCCCGCCCGGCCCCGGCCCAACAGGCTTGTCTCAGCGCGGCTGGATCCCGTGTCCGGTGCGTAGGGAGGTCGTCATGGTTGAGGCTGCGAGCAGCTACCCGTTGCTGGACGTGTTCTGGACGATGGTCGTCTTCTTCGCCTGGATGATCTGGATCTGGCTGCTCGTCATGACCTTCGCCGACCTGTTCGGCCGCCAGGACATCTCCGGGTGGGGCAAGGCGGGCTGGACCGCGGTGGTCCTCGTCCTTCCGTACTTCGGTGTCTTCGCCTACCTCATCTCGCAGAGCCATGGCATGGCCGAGCGCAAGTCTGCTCAGGTGCGCGAGCAGCAGGCCAGCTTCGACAGCTACGTGAAGTCGGTGGCCTCCACCCCGAGCGGCGGCGCGGCCGCTGCCCAGGAGATCGGGCAGGCGAAGGAGCTGCTGGACAGCGGCGCGATCACCCCCGCGGAGTACGAGGCGCTCAAGCAGAAGGCGCTCAGCACCTGACTCGCCACCGGCCAGCAGGAGCCCTTCATCCCAGGTGGGTGAAGCCAGGAGGGTGGAAGCCGTGGACGGTCGCAGGATGACGTCCGAACCGGGATCAGGCAGCGGCCAGCCCCCCACGAGCGGCCTCACGACCACCGACACCTCCGAAGCCGAGGTCGCCCGGCTCCGCGCCGAGCGCGACGCCGCCATCGAGGACAAGCACCGCCTCCAGCGCCGCATGGACAAGCGCGGCAGGACGCGGCGCGTGCTCGTCGGGCTGCTCGTCGTCGTCTTCGCCGTCCTGCTCCCGGTGGCGGTGACCGCCACCTGGGCGCACCGCACGGTGCTCAACACCAGCGCCTACGTCAGCACCGTCACCCCCATCGCCTCCGACCCCGCCGTCACGGCCGCCGTGAGCCGTGAGGTCACCAACCAGCTGTACGACGCCCTGGACCCGCAGGCCATCATCGCGGACGCGCTGCCACCCAAGGCGGCGTTCCTCGCCGGCCCGATCGCGACCGGCGCCAAGGACAACGTCCAGGGGGCCGTCGACAAGGTCCTCCGCAGCGACCAGTTCCAGCAGCTGTGGGTGGGTGCCAACAGGTTCGCGCACGCAAGGCTGGTGAGCGTGCTGCGTGGCGACACCAAGGTCCTGCAGACCACCAACGGCCAAGTGGTCCTGAACCTGGTGCCACTGCTCAACGAGGCGCTGAAGAACGCCCAGGACTTCGCCTCCGGCGTCGTCGGCAAGCCCATCACGCTGCCCACGATCACCAGCGACGAGCTGCCCTCCGCCGCCTGCGAGAAGATCTCCGCGGCCCTGGACCGCCCGCTTCCCGCGACCTGCGGCCAGATCGCGCTGTTCCCCTCCGCCAAGCTGGAGAGCGCCCAGCGTGCCGTGCGCTGGTTCGACGGCGCCGTCCTCGCGCTCCTGGTCGTCACGCCGCTGCTCGCCGTCGCGGCGCTGGCGCTCTCCCGGCGGCGCCGCCGCACCCTGCTGCAGCTCACCATCGGGGGGATGCTGGGGCTGGTCGTCGTGCGCCGAGCGGTGATGTGGGAGCAGAACCAGCTCATCGCGACGGGCAAGCCGGAGAACAAGGCGGCCCGCACGGCGATCGTCGAGGGCGTGCTCAACGGGTTCTTCGACGTCAGCCTGTGGTTCCTGGTCGGCGGTCTCGTGATCGTGCTGCTGGCCCTCCTGACGGGTCCCTACGCGTACGCAGTCGCCCTGCGCAGGCGCCTCGCGGCGGCGGGGCGGCGGACCGGGAACCTCCTGTCCGCCGGCGCCAAGGGCACCTCCGCTGCAGCGCAGGAGGACTCGACCGTCCTGTGGGTGCGGCGGCACGTCGACGTGCTGCGCGTCGCCGGGGTCGCTGTCGCGGTGCTCCTGCTGCTGGTGGTCAGCGTGAACTTCTGGGGCTTCCTGGTGATCGTCGGGCTGCTGGCGCTCTACGAGGCCTGGCTCCACCGGCTCCGCCCCCCGACCACCATCACCCTTCCGCCGTCAGCTCCCCAGGCCCCTCCCCCGGCGCAGCCGGCGGGCTAGCGACCGGACCCGAGCCGGCGGAAGGGCGCCGCGGCCTCCAGCTCGTAGGCCAGCTCCAGCAAGGTCCGCTCGTCGCCGTGGCCCGCCATGAGGTGCACCCCGATGGGGAGTCCCTGCTCCGTCGAGCCCAGTGGCACAGCCATCGCCGGGGTCCCTGACGCGTTGTTCAGCGGCGTGAACGCGACGTACTCGATGAGCCGCGGGAAGAGCTGCTCGAAGGGCTGGCGCGGTGACAGGTGGCCGATCCTCGGTGTCGTGTGGGCGAGCACCGGGCTGAGCACGACGTCGTACCCGCTGAGGGCACGGGCGTAGGCCACCCGGGAGCGCCGCAGCCGGGCCAGCGCACCTGCCGTCTCGCGGGCGTGGGTGCGGTAGTGCTCGGCCAGGCCCAGGGTCAGCCCGTCGAGGCGGGCTGCGTCGAGGTCGGCGAACGCCCGTGGCGCGACCCTGGACATCAGGAAGCCGAGCAGCCCCCAGTAGAGGGCGAAGTCGTCGGCGAACTGCTGGTCCATCGGCGCCGGCATCGGCGTGACGTCGTGCCCGAGGCCGCTCAGGAGCTCGGCGGTGGCCTGCACGGCCGCGCGCGTCTCGTCATCGGTGGGGACGCCCGTCACGGAGTCGAGGACGACACCGACCCGCAGGCGCCGCGCGGCGGGGCCCTCGACGAGGCCGACCGGCGGAAGGGGCCGCACCCGCCGGGTCTGCTCGGCGCAGGCGAAGAAGTGGGCGGTGTCCCGGACCGTGCGCGTGACGACCCCCTCCCCGACGATGTTGACCGGCAGCAGCCGTTCCAGGGGCGACGGCCGGAAGCGCCCGCGACTGGGCTTGAGCCCGACCAGCCCGCAGGCTGCCGCGGGGATCCGGATCGACCCGCCACCGTCGTTGGCGTGCGCGAGGGGCACCACGCCGGCCGCGACCAGCGCCGCCGACCCGCCGGACGAGGCACCTGCGGAGAAGTCCGGGTCCCACGGGTTGCGCACCGGCTCCTCGGTCATGAACTCGGTCGTGGCGTTGAAGCCGAACTCCGGCAGCCGGCTCTTGCCGAGCGGCACGAGCCCGAGCTCCAGCAGGGTCCGGCTGAAGGGCGCGTCGCTCCTCGCGGCCCGTGCGGTGAAGGCCTCCGACCCGTGCCCCGTCGGGAGCCCGGCCACGTCGGTGTTGTCCTTCACGAAGGTCGGCACACCGGAGAAGGGACCGGGGCGGGGCCGCGACGTCGAGGCGAGGGCGCGCTCGGCATCGAGCACCTGCACGGCGTGCAGGGCGCCGTCGACCTTCTCGGCGCGCGCCAGCGCAGCCTCGAGGACCTCGCGGCGGCTGACCTCACCGGCGCGGATGAGCGCGGCGAGCGCGATGCCGTCGCAGTCAGTCAGTACGTCGTCGCCGTACGCGTGCACCTGGGCGCTCATCGGCCTCCTTCTCGACCGGAAGAGCATGGCACCGCAGGACGGAGCGCTCAGCGGAGGGCGACCGCCCGACCGCGGCGCGCGAGCGCGTCCACCGTCACCGCGGCCAGCAGCACGAGGGCCGTGACCATGTACTGCGCTGCGGCGCTCATGCCGAGCAGCCCCATCCCGTTGTAGATGGCGGCGATGACGATCCCACCCAGGACCGCGTGCAGCGCCTTGCCGCGGCCGCCGAACAGGCTGGTGCCGCCGATGACGGCGGACGCAACGGCGTACAGGACGAGGGTCCCGCCGTTGAGGCTGGTGGAGACCGAGCGAAGCCGGGAGGCGTAGACCAGACCGGCGATCCCGGCCGTCAAGCCGGCGAGGGCGAAGCAGGCGATGCGGATGCGTGCCAGGTTCACGCCGGCGCGCCGGGCCGCCTCGGCGTTGCCGCCGATCGCGTAGACGTAGCGGCCGAAGCGGGTCTGGCTGAGCAGCAACGTCCAGGCGGCGAGCACGCCGAACACGATCAGGACGACCCAGGGGACGCCCTCAACCGTGACGAGCGCGCCTCGGTTGGCGTTGCAGACCAGGACCAGCGCGACGCCGGCGCCCCCGGCCAGGGCCAGCTTGAGGAGCGTCAGGCTGAACGGCGGGCTCACCAGGCCACTGCGGCTGCGTCGCGCGTGCCTTCGCAGGGTGAGAGCGGCGAACAGGCCCCAGGTGACGACCAGGACCACCCAGCCCGCGACCGGTGAGAGGTTCGCGTTGGCGAGGTTGTTGATGGTCTTGTCCGGGATCGGGATCGTCCCGCCCGCGCCCAGGATCACGATCATGAGCCCCTGGAAGAACAGCTGCCCTGCGAGGGTCACCACGAACGACGGCAGCCGCAGGCCCGTGACGAGAGCGCCCTGGAGCACCCCGGCACCGGTGGTCACGAGGAGGGCGACGAGGATCGCGGCCCACCAGGTCCACCCACGCGGGGCGATCACCAGCTCCGCCGCGATCACCCCGCCGAGCCCGGACAGGAAGCCGAGCGACAGGTCGATCTCCCCGAGCAGCAGCACGAAGACCTCGCCCATGCCGAGGAGCATGAAGAACGACCCCTGCACGAGCAGGTTGGTGAGGTTGCCCGAGGACAGGAACAGCGAGTTCTGCGACTGGAAGATGATGCAGATCGCCACCAGCCCGATGACGACCGGCAGGACGCCGCTCTCACCCTGCCGGACCCGGATCCACGTCGCCCGCAGGTAGTCGCCCAGCGAGTCCGCGACGATCTCGGGTGAGGCCACCAGGGCCGCCCGGTCGGCCCGTGCGGACTCACCACCGTCCGTCGGGGGACCAGGTGCGGGCTCGGTGCTGGACTGCGTCATCGTGGGGCCCCTTCTCGTGCGGAGCCGTTCGCCGCCGACTCCCGCGCGGACCGGCCGGTGGTCATGTAGTCGACGACCGTCTGGCGGTCGAAGTCGGCGGCTGGGCCGACGGCGACCATCCGTCCGAGCTGCAGCACGGCGATGCGGTCCGCGACCTCGAACACGTCATTGAGGTTGTGGGAGATGACGATGACGGCGATGCCCTCGGCGGCCAGCCTCTCGATCAGCTCGAGGACCATGCGGGTCTGCGCGACGCCGAGGGCCGCGGTCGGCTCGTCCATGATGACCAGGCGGGAGTTCCACATCACGGCCCTGGCGACGGCGACGGCCTGGCGCTGGCCTCCCGAGAGGGACGCCACCTGCTGGCGGACGGACCGGACCGTCGTCACGGACAGCCGGGACAGCGTCTCGCCCGCGGCGCGTTCCATGTCGTCCTCAGCCAGGACGCGCAGCCGCAGTCGCTCCCTGCCGAGGAACATGTTCTGGACGATGTCGAGGTTGTCGCACAGAGCCAGGTCCTGGTAGACGGTCTCGATCCCCAGCGCCGCGGCGTCCTTCGGCGAGCGGAGGTGGACCGGCTTGCCCTCCCAGAGGATCTGGCCGTCGTCCGGCGCCCAGATCCCCGCGATGGTCTTGATGAGGACGGTCTTGCCCGCGCCGTTGTCCCCCACCAGAGCGGTCACCTGGCCCGCCGGCACGTCGAGGTCGACGCCGACGAGCGCCTGCACCGGCCCGAAGCTCTTGCCGACACCCGAGAGCTGCAGCAGCGGCGCCTCGTCGGACCTCATGTGCCCCCCAGGAGTTCACGGGCCGGTACGGCGTCAGGTCCCGCCCTCGGTGCGGGCCTGACGCCGTACTCGCCCTGCGGTCAGGAGATGCCGGCGGCCGTGCAGGCGGCCTTGACGTCACCGGTGCACACCTCGGAGGCCTTGACGGCCCCGTCCTTGATGACGGTGTCGGCCATGTTCTTCGTGGTCACCCAGATCGGGGTCAGCAACGTGGAGGGCACGTCCGACTTCGCGTCGGTGTCAGCCGTCTTGCCGTTCACCAGGTCGCTCGGAGGCGTCACGCCGCCCCGGATGTAGAGAGCGAGCGCGGCCGCGGCCTGTGCCTCGATCTGGATGGGCTTGTAGACGGTGCCGCACTGGAACCCGGTCAGGATGTTCTGCAGACCCGAGACCTGGGCGTCCTGACCGGTGGTCGGGAACGTGTTCGGCTTGGTCTTCAGCGTCTTCAGGACCGAGATGACGGCCGCAGCGTTGGCGTCGTTCGGCATCACCACGGAGTTGATGTTGCGGTGAGCGGTGTACTGCTGCTGGAAGGTGGTCGCCGCGGTCGGCGGGTCCCACGTGCCGGCGGGCTCGCCGACCTTGACGTACTCGCCCGAGTCGAAGTGGGACTTCAGCACGCCGTTGTAGCCCTGCGCGAACAGGGTCGCGTTGTTGTCGGTCGGGTCGCCGCGCATGACCAGCACGTTGGGCTTGGCGACCTTCCAGTCCGTCACGCACTGCACGAACCCGCTGCCGATCAGCTGGCCGACCTTCACGTTGTCGAAGCTGACGTAGTAGTCCCGGCTGCCACCGAGGGTCAGGCGGTCGTAGTCGATGACCTTGACGCCGCGGCTCTTCGCCGCGTCCTCGATCGTCTTGCCGACGCCCTTGTCGATCGGGTCCAGGATCAGGACCGTCGCACCAGCGGTCATCGCCGCTTCCGCCTGGGTCTGCTGCGTGGCGTCACTGCCCTGGGCGTTGGTGATGGTGAAGTCGCTCGAGCTCAGCCCGGCGGTCTCGAGGGCCTTCTTCAGGTACGGCGCGTCGAAGGACGTGTAGCGCGCGGACGTCGTCGTCTCGGGGAGGAGGATCCCGATCTTGCCCTTTCCGGACGACGCCAGCCCCGACAGCTGCTTCATGGCCGAGAAGTCGCTCGTGAACGACGTGGCCGTGAGGGCCGGCGCGGAGGCGCTCGCACTCGCCGAGGGGGTGGCCTTCTTCTTGCTGCTCCCGCAGGCCGTGACCACCAGCGCCCCGCTGACGACGAGGGCAACGAGGGCCACGCGCTTCGATGGTCCGTCCATGGGTTCCGCCCTTCAAGAAGTGTGGGGCGACGACGAGATGCGTGCCGCCTCGTCTTGAAGACACGTGGAACCACCCGTGAAGTACACCCGGGTAGGGCCGAAAGTGCCCAGGCGCGGCGCCGTGGACCGTACGGTGCCGACATGGACGTCGTGAGGGAGCAGAGCACCCAGGAGAACGGTGTGACGGGTGCAGCAGGAGTGCCCACCTCGCCCCTGCTGGAGCAGGTCCGAGCCGGTGTCATCGGGGACAGCGAGGTCCTGGCGGGTCCCTACGGACCCCGGCGCATCACCTACGCCGACTACACGGCATCGGGGCGGGCGCTCACGTTCGTCGAGGACTTCATCCGCGACGAGGTGCTCCCCCTGTACGCGAACACCCACACCGAGAGCTCGGGGACCGGGCTGCAGACCACCCGGCTGCGAGAGGACGCCCGCGCGATCATCCGCGAGGCGCTGGGGGGCGACGAGGACGTGCTCGTCATCTTCTGCGGCTCGGGAGCGACCGCCGCGATCGACAAGATGGTGGGCATCCTGGGCCTGCGCGTCCCGGCGGACCTCGACGACCGCTACCGGCTCACGGACCACATCCCGCCGCAGGAGCGGCCGGTCGTGCTGATCGGGCCCTACGAGCACCACTCCAACGAGCTGCCGTGGCGGGAGTCGATCGCCGACGTCGTCGTCATCCCCGAGGACCAGGACGGCCAGGTCGACGTGCGGCGGCTGGAGGAGGAGCTGGTCCGGTACGCCGCCCGCCCCCTACTGATCGGGAGCTTCTCGGCGGCCTCCAACGTGACGGGCATCCGCACCGACACGGCACGCATCTCCACGCTGCTGCACCAGCACGGGGCGCTGGCGTTCTGGGACTACGCCGCGGCGGCGCCGTACGTGCCTGTGCAGATGGCTGGTCCGTCGCAGGGTCCTTCCTACCTGGACGCGGTCTTCGTCTCGCCGCACAAGCTCATCGGAGGACCCGGGGCGCCAGGCGTGCTGGCGGTGCGGCGTGAGCTGGTGCGCAACCGCGTCCCCACCGTCCCGGGGGGCGGCACCGTCCTGTACGTCAACCCCACCGAGCAGCAGTACCTCAGCGACCCTGTCGCTCGCGAGGAAGGAGGCACTCCGAACATCATCGGCGCCATCCGAGCCGGCCTCGCGTTCCAGCTCAAGACGGCAGTCGGGACGGACCTGATCCAGGCGCGGGAGGAGGCGTACCTCGGGCGGGCCCTCACGTCGTGGCAGAGCGACCCGCGCATCGGCATCCTCGGTGACACCCACGCGGCGCGGCTGTCCATCGTGTCGTTCGTCATCCGCTACGGACCGGGCTACCTGCACCACAACTTCGTGGTCTCGGTGCTCAACGACCTGTTCGGCATCCAGGCCCGCGGCGGGTGCTCGTGCGCAGGCCCCTACGGCCACCGTCTGCTCGGGATCGACCTTGACCGCTCGCACGCCTTCCAGCGCGAGATCTCCAAGGGCTGTGAGGGCGTGAAGCCGGGCTGGACGCGGCTCAACTTCAACTACTTCATCTCCGAGGCGACCTGCGACTTCCTCGTGGAGGCCGTGCGGCTCGTCGCGGAGCAGGGCTGGAAGCTGCTGCCCGACTACGTCTTCGACCCGCTCACCGCCCTGTGGCACCACCGGACGGCGCCGGTCGACCCGCCGCTGCGGCTGCGGCAGCTGCGCTACGACGACGACGGCAAGCTGGTCTACCCGCACGTGCACCGACACGCGGACGAGAGCGCCTACGGCGCCTACCTGGATCGGGCGCGAGCACTGCTCGCCGATCGGCCGGACAACCCCACGTGGGACGACGACGAGCCCACCGGACTGCCTGCCGACTTCGAGGGGCTGCGCTGGTTCCCCCTGCCAGCCGTCTGCCTCCGCCGCCAGGGCTGAAGGGTCGCCAGCCCTCAGGGCGGGAGGACGACGAGCAACGGCTTGCCCGGCAGCCCGTCGAGCAGGTCCTCGTCCTCGCCCGGCCCGAGCGCCCCTCGTGCCGCCGCGGTGAGCAGCACCACGTCGACGTCCGCGGCGAGCGTGTACCACGCCAGCTGCACGGCCACCGGGTCCTCGGCAACGACGACGTCGGCACCGGTGGGGACGAAGCCCTGCACCTTGGAGCGCTCGCCGATGGCGACGACATGAGACATGGTGGTCACGCCTCCCCACAGGTCCGCGTGCTCTTCCGACAACCACGCTCCCGCCGCTGCCCGTGGGACGACAGGGCGCAAGGGAGGAGAGGGCCGGGACCTAGGTCCTGTTCCAGGTATGCCGACCCGAGCGCATGCTGGACCTCATGAAGCACACGGGGGAACCGACGGTGCCGCTCGTGCCCGAGCCGCGCTCCCGCATCGACCTCGACCAGTCCCGTGACCTCGTCACCGAGCTGCTGGAGGCGCAGACCCAGCTGCGGTCGGTGCTCGACAACCTGCCCGCCATGATCGGCTACTGGGACACCGCCCTGCGCAACACCATGGCCAACCAGGCGTACGTCGAGTGGTTCGGCTTCACGCCGGAGCAGATGCGCGGCAAGCACATCCGCGAGGTGCTCGGCGAGGAGCTGTTCGCGCTCAACGAGCCCTACATGCGGCTCGCCCTCCAAGGGGAGCCGCAGCTGTTCGACCGGACCATCGTGGACACCCACGGCGCCCGCCGCCACACCCAGGCCTCGTACGTCCCGGACCTGGTGGACGGCCAGGTCCGGGGCTTCTTCGTCCTCGTCACGGACATCACCGCCCGCAAGATCGCCGAGAGCGCGCTCGCGGACGAGACCGAGCGCGTGCGGACGATCCTCGACGCCGTGACCGACGCGGTCATCTCCCTGGACCTCGAGCTGCGCGTCACCGATGTGAACGCCGCAGCGGGTCCGATGACGGGGTGGGCCTCGGCGGAGAGCCTGGGCAAGCCGGTGGCGGCCGTCGTGCGGGTCGCCGATCACGAAGGCGACGTCCCCGTCGTGGCCCTCTGCCAGGAG
This sequence comes from Mycobacteriales bacterium, assembly GCA_049694795.1. Classification (GTDB taxonomy): domain Bacteria; phylum Actinomycetota; class Actinomycetes; order Mycobacteriales; family SCTD01; genus RYN-111. The sequence continues at coordinate 9,833 of JBAVRG010000213.1, read as the reverse complement.
GTGCTCGCGACCGGGCGGGTCTGCCGTCGCAGCGATCGCGACCAGCTGCTGGGGCGCCGCGGTCTCACCACACCGGTGGACTGGCTGATCACGCCTCTGCGCAGCGCGAACGGAGAGCCCCGCGGAGTGGTGCTGACGCTGCGTGACGTCCGCAACTCCCGGCGGATCCTCGAGGAGACGAAGCAACGCGCCCTCCACGACCCCCTCACCGGGCTGAAGAACCGCCGCTACCTCGAGCAGCTGCAGCACCGCAGGCACGCCGACGTGGCCTTGCCCTCGGCCGTCATCTTCCTCGATCTCGACGGCTTCAAGGGCGTCAACGACACCGCAGGGCACCTCGCCGGCGACACGGTGCTGTGCCAGGTCACCGATGTGCTCCGGAGCGCAGTTCGCGAGTCGGACGAGATGGTGCGGATGGGTGGCGACGAGTTCGCGGTGCTCCTCCACGACTGCACGCTCGCCGACGCCACGCGGGTCGCCGACACGATCCTGCACCGGGTGGAGGACACGACCTTCACCTGGCACGGCTGGTCGTTCCGCCTCGGGGTCAGTGCCGGGTTGGCGCTCGAGGACGCAGGTGGCGCGGACTCGGTCGACGAGCTGATCGGTCGGGCCGACGACGCGTGCTACCTCGCGAAGCGCGCCGGCGGCCACGCCGTCGTGGTCGCCGGCGCCCCGTGAGCGCTCAGCTGTACAGCAGCTCCACGTCCTTCGCGTAGCGCTCCGTCACGAGGCTTCGACGCAGCTTGAGGGTCGGCGTGACCTCGCCGCCCTCCAGGGTGAAGTCGTGGGGCAGCACCCGCCACCGCTTGATGGCCTCGGCCTGGGACACCGACGCGTTCGCGCTGTCGACGGCCTCCTGCACCGCCCCGACGAAGTCCCTGTCCGCGACGAACGCCTCCGGCCCCGCCGCCTCCGGCTTGCCGTGCTCGGCCTTCCAGGTGACGAAGGCCTCCTCGTCCACCGTGAGCAGCGCCCCGACGTAGGCCCGGGCGTCCCCCACCACGAGGGCCTGGCTCACCAGCCAGTGCGCACGGAGCCGGTCCTCGAGCATCGCGGGCGCGACGTTCTTGCCGGCCGACGTGACGATGAGGTCCTTCTTGCGGTCGGTGATGAACAGGAACCCCTGGTCGTCGAGCTGGCCCACGTCGCCGGTGCGGAACCAGCCCTCCTCGTCCATCACCTCCGACGTGGCGGCGTCGTTCTGCCAGTAACCGCTGAAGACGTGCGGGCCCTTCATGAGGATCTCGCCGTCCTGCGCGATCCGGATCTCCGATCCCGGTACCGGCGGCCCGGTCGAGCCGACCCGCTGCCTGTCTGGCAGGTTCAGCGTGCCGCCGGCGGTCGTCTCCGTGAGCCCGTAGCCCTCGAGCACGTTGATGCCCATGCCCCGGAAGACGTGCCCGAGATGGGCTCCGAGCGGCGCGCCGCCGCTCACCGCCCAGTGCACCTGACCGCCCATGGCGGCAAGCACCTTGCGGTAGACCAGCCGGTCGAACAGCGCGTGCTGGAGCCGCAGGGCCGTGCTCGGCCCGCCGCGGTCCAAGGCCTCGCTGTAGGCGACCGCCACCGTCTCGGACCTGTCGAAGATCCGCTTCTTGCCGGACGCGGTCGCGGTGTGACGGGCTGTGTTGTAGAGCTTCTCGAAGACGCGCGGCACCGAGAGCACCACGGTCGGCCGGTACGACGTCAGGTCCTCCACGACGTGTGACATGTCCGTGTGGCCGAGCTGGACGCCTGCGTGGAGGGCGGAGAACTGGATCACCCTGGCCAGGATGTGCGCCAGCGGCAGGAACAGCAGCGTCGTCTCCCGCTCGTTGAAGACCTTCTCGTAGACGCCATCCGCAGAGACGACGTTGCGGACCAGGCTCAGGACGTTGCCGTGGGTCAGGACGCAGCCCTTGGGCCGCCCGGTCGTCCCGGAGGTGTAGACGATGGTCGCCAGGGACTCCGGCCCCATCGTGTCCCGGCGCTGAGCGGTCTGCTCGCGGCCGACGCCGAAGCCGGCCTCGATGAGGCGGTACCGGTCCTCCTCCACCCGCCACAGGTCGCGCAGCCCGGGGAGGCGCGCGCGCAGGCCGTCGACCGTGGCGAACTGCGCGTCCGTCTCGACGATCGCCGCGACCGCGCCGGAGTCGGTCAGGATCCACTCCACCTGCTCCGCCGACGACGTCTCGTAGATGGGGACGGTGACCGCGCCGATCGACATGATGGCGAAGTCGTAGAGCAGCCACTCGTAGCGGGTGCGTGACATGAGGGCCACGCGCTCACCAGGGGCGATGCCGGCGTTGATGAGACCTGCGGCGAGCGCCTCGATGTCATCGACGAGACCGAGGCAGGTGACGGGCACCCACTCGTCATCGACGCGGCGTCGGATCGAGACCCGCTCCGGGTACTTGAGTGCGTTGTCGAAGACGTCGTCCACGATCAGGTCCTGCGGACCCGGGGTGTAGCGCGACGGCACTGAGAGCTCTTTCATCGCAGGCCTCCTGACCTTGCCCTGCTCCCGACGCTAGGTAGGGCAGGAGACCCCTTCCAGGGCCGAAGGTCCCGCAGACGCGGCCTCCGTCGTCGACGCGCCAGGTCTGACCCGTTCCGTGACGTGCTCAGTCGAGCGGTGGCTCCCCGTCGTCCACCTGGTCGAGCTGCACACCCACCTCATGTGCCTCGCGGGTGTCGATGGTGAAGCTGTCGTGGACAGCGTCCTCGTCGCCGGACTCCTCCTGCGTGTCGTGCAGGAAGGCCACCGGGTCCTGCTCGGGGTCGAGGGCGTCCGACACCTGGATCCAGGGGAGGCCGCTGTCGTCAGGGGCACGGCTGTCAGCGCTGTCGGGCCCGTCTCCGCTGTCGGCGCTCGTCATGGGAGCAGTGTGGACCCTGGCCAGGAGGACGTCACGACGGGCCACCGCGCGGGGCGGGCACCCGCTCGCCGTCGCTGCGGGCACTCGGCACCTGCGCCGCGTCGCTCCGGCCGGACTTCGCGGCGTACATGAGCACGTCGGCCTGGGAGATCAGAGCGTCCAGAGGCTCCCCGCCCGGCCGGGACACCGCCATGCCGATGCTCGCTGCGACAGGGACCTCGGAGCCCTGCCAGAAGACCGGTCGGTTCAACGACCTCTCGAGGCGCTGAGCGAGGTGGTCGGCCAGTGCCGGCTCGTCGACACCGTCGAGCAGCACGACGAACTCGTCGCCGCCCAGCCGCGCCACGGTGTCCTGGGAGCGCACCTCGTCCTGCATGCGACGCGCCGTCTCCACGAGCACCGCATCCCCCGCCGTGTGGCCGTACCTGTCGTTGACCCCCTTGAAGTCGTCGAGGTCGACCACGGCCACGCCCACGGCCCGGCTGTGTCGCAGGGCCCGGCCGGCCGCCTGCTCGAAGCGCTCGGCGAACAGGCGCCGGTTCGCGAGGCCGGTGAGCTGGTCGTGCATGGCCTGCTCGCGCAGCACCCGCTCCACCTCGTCCTTCGTCATCAGGTCGCTCGTCAGCGCGGCGACCAGGAGCGCCGTGAGCGCGCACGCGGCGATGAACATCTGCGCGACCACCAGGCCGTGGAAGGGACCCCGGAGCGCGAACGGGCCGAGGCCGAAGGCAGTCGTCACCTCCGCGGCGCTCGCCACCACGAGGACGCCGCCGGCCGCCCAGCCGTGACCCTGCCAGAGGGAGATCAGCACGAGCGCTGCGAGCACGAGGAAGGGCAGCCCCCAGGACTCGGACACCCGCCACGGGCCCAGCCCGACGACGCTCACGACGAGGATGCCGAGGAGCGACCACAGCCGCATCCTCGTGGTCGGGGCCCCCATTCCGCGGCCCCGCAGGCCGAGCAGGGCAGGCGCCACCACGAGGACCCCGATGGCGTCACCGACGAACCACCGGGCCAGCCGCGGCCACACGGGGTCGCCCATGGTGAGCGTGGCGGTCAGCGTCCCGATGGTCGCGCCCAGCACGGGCCCGGCCACCACGCAGCACGCCAGGAAGCGGACCAGGTCACCCAGGTCGACCAGCGGCGCCGGCACCCGGCCGCGCCTGCGGAACAGCCACGCCCCCAGTGCCGCCTCGGCCGTGTTCGCCACCGCCCAGCCCACCGCGGTGGCGGCGTCGAGGTCGTTGAGCAGGTCGGCCACGATCTCGGCGAGGGCGACGGCTCCGACGATCGCGGGCCACTGCCGGAAGGGCAGCCGCAGCAGGAAGGCCACGGTCACGCCGGCGCCTGGCCAGAACACCGCCCCCAGGGACGAGCCGTAGGAGGTGCTGCTCATGATCGTCATGGCGAGGACGCCGTACAGCAGACCTGCGGTGAGGGCGAGCAGCCACAGCGGCGCCGCGACGGTGCTGTCGCCGGCGGCACCGTGCCGGCCGTCCTGTCGGAGGTGCATCCCCCGACGCTAGGTCCTGACGCGGAGGTGACGGGCCCTCACCGGCATTTTGTCATGGAACGCAGGACTTCTGCGACGACTCCCAGGCCCGCCTGTGACGTCAGGACCTAGGCCTCTACTGGCGCCGCGCAGACCGGCACGAGGCTCCGAGATGACGGAGGGAGCGGTCATGCAGACGAAGACGTGGACGGTGGAGCTGCTGCTGTCGGAGGAGGACGGGACCACGCGGGCCCGTGCGGTCCTGCACGCGGCCGAAGGCCCTGGCCTGGTCGGCCACGGGGTCGCCCGTCGCAACCCGCACGACACCGAGGTGGCCGAGATCGGCGACGAGGTGGCGGCCGCCCGGGCGCTGTCAGGACTGGCTCAGGCCCTGCTCGGCGCCGCTGAGGTCGACATCACGGCCGTCACGAACGAGCAGGCCTTCCTCCCCCACTGAGCGCGCGGTCTCAGTCCGGCCTGCGGAAGACGTAGAACAGCTGGCTGCCCTCACCCGCGTCGCGCATCGTGTGCAGCAGCCGTTGCGGGACGTGCAGGTAGCTGCCCGCCGACAGCTCGGTGTCGTCAGCGACCACGGTGCCGCGGAGCACCCAGACGTGGTGCTCGCCGTCGCTGTGCAGGTGGGGGACCTCCTTCGCCCCGGGCGCCAGCCGCAGCAGGCCGGCGACGACACCGTCGCCGAGGAAGATGACCTTGTGGCTGACCCCGGTGTTGCCCGCCAGCGGCTCCCAAGCAAGGGCGTCGACCGCCTCCTGCGGCATGGCGTAGAGCGTCGGGGTCGGGATCGTCGGCATGACCACCACCTCCTGAGGTCCTCGCAGCCAGCCTGTGCTCCGCCGTGCCCTGGGACAAGGGACTTCGGTCCCTACACCGGGCCCTCACCGGTGGCGAGACCGGTGGGGAGCGCAGGCGGATGAGCGGCGGGAACCCCGCCGGCGAGGCCGCTGGTCAGGTCGAGCCGCAGGCCGTTCCCCGCGGGCTGCGTCCGCGGCGCGGGCAGCCCTGCCACCGCAGCCTCGGGCGCCTGCCTGCCGAGCACCTGCGTGTAGAGCCTCTCGTGGTCCTCGGCCATCCGGCTCCTGTCGAAGCGCGCCTCTGCCGCCGCCCGGCAGGCGCGCCGGTCGATCGCGTCGACCAGGGAGACGGCACGCACCATGGCGTCCTCGTCCGCGCACAGGAAGCCGGTCTCGCCGTCGTCGACGATCTCCGGCGCGGCCCCGTTCGGGAAGGCGAGGACCGGTGTGCCGCAGCTCAGCGCCTCGGCCATCACCAGGCCGAAGGGCTCGGACCAGCAGATGGGGTTGAGGACCGCCGTGGCCTCCTGCAGGTAGGCGATCCGCTCCGGCGCGGACAGCTCCTCGACGAGCTCCACGTCGGGCCCGAGCAGCGGCTGCACCTGCTCCTCGAAGTAGGCGCGCTCGTCGTGCTCGCGCATCTTGCTGATGAGCACCAGGCGGCGGCCGGCCCGGCGGGCGACGCGGATGGCCCGGTGGACGCCCTTGTCGGGCGACATCCGGCCGACGAACAGCAGGAAGTGGCCCTCACCGCCACCGAAGGCGTAGCGCCGGAGGTCGATGCCGTGGTGGATCACCGCGGTGACCGGAACGTCCGGCGCCGTGGCGCGTTGCGAGTGCGAGATGGCGACGACCGCGGCCCGGCGGGCGGCCTCGCGGTAGATCACTCGTGCCTGGTCGCTGAACACCCCGTGGTTGGTGGTCACGACCGGGGGGCCGCTCCGGTCCGTCACCAGGGGCCCGATGAGCGTGTGGTCGTGGATGACGTCGACGTCGGCGAGGACCTGGTAGGCGGTCAGCGCGTGCGCGGCCTCGGCCATGTTGTTGTTGAGGGCCGTGACGGCCTTGTCGAAGAGCCAGTGGCTCGGCACGTCGCAGGTCGACTCCCCGACGGTGAACAGCCGCACGTCGTGCCCCCGGTCGGTCAGCCCTGCCGCCAGGTCCGCGACGACCTGCTCGGTGCCGCCGTACCTCGGGGGTGGCACAGGCACCCAGGGCGGTGCGATGAGACCGACGCGCATGCTTCCTCGTCTCGCAGGGGTGGCGTCAGCAAACCGGTCGCGGCGCCGCGCGGACAGGGCCGAAGGTCCGGACCTGGAGGGGCTGTCGGGACCAGCCGCTGGGTAGGGACCATGGACTCTGTCGAGCCCGTACCGTCCCGGACAGGGTGAGCACGTGCGCGCCCACGGGAAGAGCTGAGCGGACGATGACCCAGGGCTGGAGCTACAACGGCGAGCCACCCGTCCTCGGGGGCGGCGGCGCCGCGCAGACGCTGGTGGAGGGCTCGCTGTTCTGCGTGAGCGAGGCCAACGGCGACATCCCCGACACGGGGGCATTCGGGCTGTTCTTCCGGGACCTGAGGTCGCTGTCGCGCTGGGAGCTGCGGGTCGACGGCCACAGCCCGCAGCCGCTGACGGCCTACCGCGACGAGCCGTCGTCGGCGACGTACGTCTCCCGCGTGCCACCCAGGCCGGGCTGCGCCGACAGCCACCTGCTCGTGCTGCGGCACCGGTGGCTCGGTGACGGCATGCGGGAGGACCTCGTCATCCGCAACCTCGGGCAGGAGACCGCCGGCTGCAGCGTGACGCTGCTGCTCGACGCCGACTTCGCGGACCTGTTCGAGGTCAAGGAGAACCGGATCGTGCCGCACCCGGACCGGGTGACGACCCTCGCCGCCGCGGAGGCGTCCGGGGTGCACTTCGCCTACCGCTGGCTCGGCCGGAGCCGCGACGTCCACGTCACCAGCGACGCGCAGCCCGTCCGGGCGCCCGGTCTGCTCAGCTTCGCCGTCGCCATCCCGCCGCGCCAGGAGTGGCGCACCTGCCTGCAGGTCCGGTTCGCCGTGGAGGGCCTGCCCGTCGAGCCCGCCTACCCCGACGGGGACGAGGTGGGACCGCGGGACCGGCGTCGTCGCAGGCGCCTCGCGCACGACCTGGTCCTGACCACTCCGCACGCACCCCTCGAGGCCGCGGTGCGGACCGGCCAGCGCGACCTGTCCGCCCTGCGCATGAGCGACCCCGAGGAGCCCGGGCGCGACGTGATCGCGGCCGGCGCCCCCTGGTTCATGACGGTCTTCGGCCGGGACTCGCTGCTGACGGCCTGGATGGCGCTGCCCCTCGATCCCGAGCTGGCGCGCGGCACCCTGGAGACGCTCGCGCGCTACCAGGGGACGAGCACGAACCCGCTCACCGAGGAGCAGCCTGGTCGCATCCTGCACGAGATGCGCTTCGGCGCAGAGGCGGGCCTGGCACTGGGCGGCGGCAGCGTCTACTACGGCACGGCGGACGCCACCGCGCTGTTCGTCATGCTGCTGGGCGAGGCGCACGACTGGGGGCTGGCGCCGGAGCACCTCGCAGGCCTGCTTCCCCACGCCGACGCCGCTCTCGACTGGATGACGACCCTGGGCGACCGGGACGGGGACGGCTTCCTGGAGTACCAGCGGGCCACCGACCAGGGGCTGGCCAACCAGGGCTGGAAGGACTCGGGCGACGGTGTCAACTTCGCCGCCGGCCCGATCGCGGCCCCTCCCATCGCCCTGTGCGAGGTCCAGGGCTACGCCTACGCGGCCTACGCCGCGCGCAGCAGGATCGCCTCGGACCTCGGCGACCACGCGCTCGCCGGGCGCTGGGCTGACCGGGCGCAGGCGCTGAAGCGAGCGTTCAACGACGCCTTCTGGCTGCCGGACCGCGGCTACTACGCGGTCGCGCTCGACGGCAGCAAGCGGCCTGTCGACGCGCTGACCTCCAACATCGGGCACTGCCTGTGGACCGGCATCGTCGACGACGACAAGGCGGCCTCCGTCGTCAGTCACCTGATGTCCGACGACATGTTCAGCGGCTGGGGGGTGCGCACGCTGGGCGTCTCGATGGGCGCCTACAACCCGCTGAGTTACCACAACGGCTCGGTCTGGCCGCATGACAGCGCGATCGTCGCAGCCGGGATGCGGCGCTACGGGTTCGTCGAGGAGGCCCGGCGGGTGACCCTCGCGCTGCTCGATGCGGGCGTCACCTTCGGCTCGCGCTTCCCCGAGCTCTGGAGCGGTTTCGACCGCGCCGAGTTCAGCGCGCCGGTCCCCTACCCGACCTCGTGCTCGCCGCAGGCCTGGGCGGCCGCAGCACCGCTGCTCCTGCTGCGCACGCTCCTGGGCCTGCAGCCGCGGCTGCCAGACAACCGGGTCGTGCTGGACCCCCGACTGCCTGCGGAGCTGCTGCCGCTGCGCGTCGACAACCTGCGCATCGGACGGGACCTCGTGCGGCTCGACGTGGACGAGGACGGCTGGCACATGGAGGGGCTGCCCCCCTCCCTCACGCTCTGCGGGTGACCTCCTCGCCCATGGCGCGCAGCGTCGGGCAGGGGTGCTCGCGCCCGCAGCCGGCGCAGCGAGGCCGGATCCATGTCAGCCGGCCGCGCACCGGACGGTGCACCGCCCGGACGTTGCCGATCCGCCGGGCGAGGTCGGCGAGCCGCTCCACGGCTTCGTCGAAGGCCGGCCCGAGGTCGGGCTCCCGGGTGAGGACGACGTGCTTGCGCATGGCCACCTCCACCTCGACTGTCCCAGGAAGGTAGGAGCCCGTCCGGCACCTGCCAACCGCCGCGGTGGACGGTGCGGTGAGCGGGGTGGGGACGGCTCCCGGTCCGGGCTGTGGGCGCGGTCGTGGAGGACCTGTGTGTTGCGGGCGGCCCTGCGCTCGCCACCCTGTGGCCGACAGAAACCTCAACCCGCGGAGAGCTCGACGCAGGTGTCCCAGAGCGCCTGCCGGCTCTGCTCGGGCTCCCGGTTGAGCCCGAACAGGTACGTCGGCCGCTCCCGGCGGTCGTGCCACAGCCTGCCTGTCGACGCGAGCGCCTCCGGCGCCGCTCCGAGCCAGACGATGGTGTCCGCGCCCTGCTCCGGCGTCCGCAGGATCGGTCGCATCACCTTCGCGAAGCGACTCAGCGAGCTCTGCACCCCTGGCGTGTCGGCCCAGCCCGGGTGCATGGCGTGCACCACGACGCCCTGATCGCGCAGGCGCTCGGCCCACAGCTCCGTGAGGACCACCTCGGCCCGCTTGGTGCGCGCGTAGGCCTTGACGGGCGTGTAGTCGACGTTCTGCAGGTCGCCGTCGAGCCGCTGGCCGTACATCCCCCCGGACGTCACGTTGATCACCCGGCCGCCGGGGGGCAGCCGACGCGACAGCCGGTCCGTGAGCACGAACGGCCCGAGCACGTTGGTCGCGAAGGTCAGCTCGATGCCCTCACCGGTCAGCTCCCGGCTCGGCGGCATCACCCCCGCGTTGTTCACCAGTACGTCGAGAGGCCCCGTCCAGGAGGACGTGAAGGCGGCCAGCGACGCGAGCGACGAGACGTCGCAGACGACTGCCTCCGCCTGCGCGCCGGGAACCGCCGCGCGGACCCGCTCGGCCGCCGCGGTCGTGCGGAGCCCGTCGCGGCCGAGGAGCACGACCCGCG
>JBAVRG010000212.1:0-5823 GCA_049694795.1 Mycobacteriales bacterium | reverse complement strand
GTGGCTCCGGCGCGTGGTTCCCACCACCGACGACTACCAGGGTCAGAAGCTGTTCGTACGCCGTGCCGGCCGGCTCGTCGCGACCCCGCTGCTGGTGGTCCTGCTGCTCATCGAGGTCAGCGACATCGTCTTCGCGGTGGACTCGATCCCCGCGATCTTCGCCGTCACCCAGGAGCCGTTCCTGGTCTTCACCAGCAACGCCTTCGCGATCCTGGGCCTGCGCGCGCTCTACTTCCTGCTCGCCGACCTCATGTACCGGTTCGTCTACCTCACCCTGGGTCTGGCGGCCGTACTGGTCTGGGTGGGCATCAAGATGCTCCTGCTCGACCTCTACAAGATCCCCATCGGCGTCTCGCTGTCCGTGGTTGCGCTGCTGATCGCCGTCTCCGTGGTGGCGAGCTGGCTCAAGACCCGGCAGCCCCTGGTGCTCCGATGACGGGCGCCACCGCCGTGGAGGAGGACGTCATGACGGACCGCATCCCTGCTGCCGAGCGAAGCCGGCTGCGCAGGTGGAACGCCGGCGCCGCGGCCCTGCACGCGGGCCAGGCGATCGCTGTGCTCGCCCTCGCCACCGGCTTCTCCCTCCCGGTCACGGCTGCCTACATGCAGGGGCCGCCGGGGACCCCGGCGCTCAAGCCCGTCGAGCTGTTCGACATCCCGACGGGCGCCGCCGTCGCCGCCTTCCTGCTGCTGTCGGCGCTGGCCCACACCCTGGTCTGCACCGCCTGGTGGCAGCGCTACCTGAAGGACCTGTCTCACCACCGCAACAGCGCCCGCTGGGTGGAGTACTCGCTGTCGTCGTCGCTGATGATCGTGCTGATCGCCCAGCTCGTGGGGATCGCCGACGTCGCCGCGCTCCTCGCGCTCGTCGGGGTGAACACCTCGATGATCCTGTTCGGCTGGTTGCAGGAGCGGTACGAGGAACCGGGCGGGCGAGGCTGGCTGCCGTTCGGCTTCGGCTGCATCGCCGGCATCGTCCCGTGGCTCTGCATCGCCGTCTACACGCTGGCGCCGGGCACCACGGCGGCAGCGGAGCCACCGGCCTTCGTCTACGGGATCGTCTTCTCGCTCTTCGCGTTCTTCAACGTCTTCGCCCTCAACCAGTGGCTGCAGTACCGGGCCCGGGGTCGCTGGCGCGACTACCTGTACGGCGAACGCGCCTACATCGTGCTGAGCCTCACCGCGAAGTCGGCACTGGCCTGGCAGGTCTTCGGGGGCACGCTGGCGGGCTGACCCGGCGCAGCGGCGCTCCCGCTCCGGTCCCGGCCGCGCAGGCCGCATCGTGAAACTGCCGTTTCATCTTGTAAGGTCACGCTGCCAGATGGGAGAGGCGTGACGTGACCGAGCGGCTGTACGCCGGCCTGAGCGCGGAGCAGCGCTCCGCCCGCCGGCGCGAGCAGTTCCTCACCGCCGGCCTCGCCACCTTCGCCGAGCGCGGCTGGTCGGACACGACCGTGCAGGACGTCTGCCGGGCCGCAGCACTCAGCCCGCGCTACTTCTACGAGCTGTTCAGCAGCCGCGAGGACCTCTTCCTCGCGGTCACCGGAAGGATCGCCGAGCAGGTCCAGCAGACCGTCCGCAGCGCGCTGTCTGCGCCCGCCGCGGACCCCCGGGCCCGCGCGCACGCCGTCCTCACCGCCTTGGCCGGCTACTTCACCTCCGACGCCCGGACGGTGCGGGTGGCCCTTGTCGAGTCGCTCGCCACCGAGCAGCTGCGGGTGCACCGTCGCGAGCTGCTGGAGTCCTTCCACTCCCTGGCCGCGCGGCTCATGCGAGCGCTGCGCGAGGACCCCAGCCGGGCCGCCAGGCGCCGGCTCGAGCAGAGCGCCGCCGTCCTCACCGGCGGCGTCGTGGAGCTCCTCATCGCCTGGGAGGGCGACCCCGCCGGCACCCCCCTGCTCGTCGACCACCTCACCGACCTCTACACCGCCGCAGCGCAGCTGTGACCGTGACGCCCACCTGGAGCACGCCGTGAACCCGTCCCTCCGCACCCCCGTCCTCGTCGGCGTCGGGCAGCTGCGCGCCAACCGCGAGCGCACCGTCGAGGGCGCTCGCGAGCCTCTGGCCCTCCTGGTGCAGGCGCTCGAGGCCGCCGCGCAGGACGCCGGCGCGCCGGCCCTCCTGCAGGACGCGGACGCCGTCCACGCGGTGAAGGTGGCCAGCTGGACCTATGCAGACCTGGCGGCGAAGGTGGGTGCGGCCGTCGGCGCGCGCCCGCGGACCTGCGTCGACACCGGCCTCGGCGGTCACCTGCCGGTGCGGCTGCTCGACCAGGCGGCGGCGCGGATCTGGGCCGGCGACAGCGACGTCGCCCTGCTGGTCGGGGGCGAGGCGCAGGCGTCGGTGTCGCTGCTCCGCAAGGCCGGCATCGACCCCGTTGCGGACCTCGGGTGGAGCGCCGACCCGGGCGGGCCGCCGGCGTTCGACCTCGACGAGCTCGGCTCGGCCGGCATGCAGGCCGCCGGGCTGCTCGCGCCGACCCGCGTCTACCCGCTGTACGAGAACCGGCTCCAGGCCGACCTCGGACTCACGCCGGAGCAGGCACGGGCGTGGTCGGCGCAGCTCTACGCCGACCTCAGCGTCCTGGCGGCGGCGCACCCGACGGCCTGGCACCAGGAGGTCCTCACCCCCGCGCAGGTCGGCGACGTCTCGCCGACCAACCGGATGGTCTGCGAGCCGTACCCGCTGGCCGTGAACGCGATGCCGCACGTCGACCAGGCCGCCGCGGTCATCGTCACGTCCCTCGGCACCGCCCGCGCGTACGGCGTCCCCGCCGACAGGATCGTGCACGTCTGGGGCGGTGCGGGCGCGGACGACCTGCCGGATGTGCTGGCCCGCGAGGGCTTCGGGCGCTCGGTGGCCTTGGAGGTCGCGCTCGACCGCTGCCTGGACCAGGCCGGGACGACGGTGGCCGACGTGGACCTCGTCGACGTGTACAGCTGCTTTCCGGTGGTCCCGAAGCTGACCGGCCTGCACCTGGGCCTGCCGCGGGAGACGACCCTCAGCGTGACCGGCGGCCACTCGTCGTTCGGCGGCCCGCTCAACAGCTACTCGGTGCACGCGCTGGCCACCCTGACGCAGCGCCTGCGTGCCGGTGCCAGCCTGGGGCTGGTGCACGCCAACGGCGGCTACCTCAGCTACCAGCACGCGGTGCTGCTGAGCCGGGAGCCCCACCGCGACGGCTACGTGGGGCGTCCCGAGCCGGTGCAGGTGAGCCACCCTGACGCACCCGCTCTCGCGCCCGCAGCCGACACCGACGTGGTGGTCGAGACCGCCACTGTCGAGCACGACCGCTCGGGCGTCCCGACGCAGGCCTTCCTCGTCGCCCGCACGTCGAACGGCGAGCGGGTCGCGGTCAGCAGCCGGCGCGGGGATGCCGCCGGCGCCGCGGTGCTGTCACTCGACGCGCTGCCCACCGGCGCGACCACGCACGTCGGCCGTCGGCTGCGCCTGACGGTCCAGGACGGCGCGGCCAGCCTCGCCGGGTGAGCCTCAGCGGCGGGCTGCTGCCACCTGGCGCACGATCTCGAGGTCCTTGGTGATGACCCCGCTCACGCCGACCTCGTGCGCCCGCTGCAGGCTCTCCTCGTCATCGACGGGCCACGTCAGGACGAGCGGTGCGCGCTCCTTGATCTCGGCCACGACGGCCGGGGTGAGCATCGACAGGTGCACCGAGACGCCGTCCGGGGGGGTGCCGGTGCGCAGCCGGCGGCGCAGCCGCAGGAGCTCCACGTGCCCGCGGGCCGACAGCAGCACCGTGGCCCAGGGGGCGTCCTGGAAGGGCAGGACAGAGGGCCACCACCGGGCGCAGACCATCAGCGGGTGCTCGGGCGAGCGGGCGTGCAGCACCCGTGCGGCCACCGCGCCCACGCGCCCGACGCCCTTGAGGTCAAGCATCACGGTGGCGCCCGGCGGGAGGGCGTCCAAGATGTCGCCGAGCAGCGGCCGGGGCAGTGCTGCGGGGAACAGCTCCCACTTGTCCCACAGCCACGGCAGGGGTCCGAGGGTCTTCTGGTGACGCACCTCGAGGCGGGCGTCGTGCAGGTGCACGTCCGCCTCGACGGCGTCGGCGCCGAGCCGGACGGCCTCCCGCAGGGTCTCGAGGTCGTTGCCCGCGCGGTGGGCGATGGCGAGCACCTCAGTCGGCCTTCAGTCGGCCCAGGATCGCTGGCGCACCGACGACAGGCGCTCCGGCGGCTTGCGTGGGGAGGGTGGTGCCACCTGGGTGGCCTTCTCGATCGCGGTGAGGTCGACGACCGTCCGCTCGCGCGCCTGCCTGCGCTCCCACCAGAGCGCCGCACCCAGCCCGGCGAGGGCGAGCGCCGCGCCGGCGATGCCGTCGATGAGGTAGTGGTTGGCGGTGAAGACGACGGCGAGCGCCATGAGGACCGGCATCAGGTAGCCGAGGATGCGCAGCCACAGCACGGTCGCGGCGGACGCCACCGCGAGCCCGACCAGCAGGTCCCACCCGACGTGCAGGCTCGGCATTGCGGCGTACTGGTTGACGAAGCCTGGCGGCTGCAGCACGCGGTAGGCCTTCGACCGCTCGGTCACCGTGTCGATCAGCCCGAGGTCGGTCAGCCGCGGTGGGGCCACCGGGTAGGTGGCGTAGACGACCAGCCCCACCGCGCCGGAGGCGATCATCGCGTTCCGCAGCCGGAGGAAGCCCTGGCGGTGACGCAGCCCGAGCCACAGCATGACGACGATGATCACCGGCCAGTGGCCCCAGATGTAGATCCAGTTGGCCGCGTCGGTCAGCACCGCGTTGCCGACGACGAGGTCCTGCAGCCGCTGCTCCTGGTGCAGGCCGACGTGCGACTCGAAGGCCACGATGGCGTGGGCGTGGGCGACGGCGGTGCTCGGCCGTCCTGCGGTGAGCCCGCGGACGCCGAAGTAGACGACGATCCCCAGCAGGACGACGGCCAGCTGCCGAAGCACCCAGACGGCCTGGCCGGTCGGGTCTCTCCGCATCGCACCCCCCTGGCTGCGGACGCACCGACCCCAGGGTGGGCCGAGGCGGGCGGGAGGGAAACCCCCAGACGTGACTAGACCGGGGCGGGAAGGGCGACCCGATCCTGTGACACCACGCGCCGGGCGACCAGCAGGCTGACCCCGCCCAGCAGCAGCGCCGGCAGCCACGCGATGCTCGCCATCAGGGTGACCGAGCCGAGGGCCGCCTTCCAGGGAAGCCCGAGGCCCATGAGCGCGAGGACCAACGCGCCGTCGCGCGGGCTGGCGCCGTTGGGGCCCGGCAGCGCGCCGGCGACCTGGCTGGCGCCGAAGGCCCCGAGGAGGGCGAGCGGGGACAGGACGTGCCCGGTGGCGGCGACGGTGCCGAACAGCAGGATGCCGATCGTGAGCTGGTAGCCGAGCGACAGGACCACGCCGTGCGCGACCTTCGCCGGGGTGGGCAGCTCACGCCGCGGCACCAGGTCCGGCCGGTACTTGCGGACGACCAGGGCGACGACGAGCGCACCGGCGGCCAGGGCCAGCGCGCCCAGCAGGATGTGGGTCGGGAGCGCCGCGCCGGCGACCCCCACGAAGACCGCGAGCCCGATCGCGCCGACCAGCCGGTCCAGCGTCACCTCGGCGACGGCGGACGGCGCGTGCATCCCGACCCGGGTGAGGCGCTTGGTCCGCCAGATGTCGGCACCGACGTGCCCTGGGGTCATGAGCCCCATCAGCTCCGACTCCGCGTACGCCCGCAGGTGCCACCGGCGCGGCTGGCCGCTCTCGGAGAGCGCGTGCCAGCGCAGCGGGCACAGCACGTACTTGCCGACGACCCAGGGCAGCAGCCCGAGCAGCACCGGCCACAGCGTGACG
>JBAVRG010000211.1:0-2043 GCA_049694795.1 Mycobacteriales bacterium | reverse complement strand
CGGTCGTGGGTGACGAGGATGAGCGTCCCCTCGTAGGCGTCGAGCGCCTGCTCCAGCTGCTCGATCGCCGGCAGGTCCAGGTGGTTCGTCGGTTCGTCCAGGACGAGCAGGTTGACGCCCACCGCCTGCAACAGGGCCAACGAGGCCCGGGTCCGTTCTCCGGGGGAGAGAGACGACCCGGGCCTCGTTGCGTGATCGCCGCGCAGGCCGTACTTCGCGAGCAGCGTCCGCACCTCGGCCGGAGCCCAGGAGGTGCGCTCCTCCAGCACGTCGGTCACCGACGCCGTACCGGAGAACAGGGAGCGGGCCTGGTCGACCTCGCCCAGCCGCACTCCGGAGCCGAGGGACTGACGCCCCGACGTCAAGGGGATCCGGCCGAGCAGCGCGTGCAGCAGCGTGGTCTTGCCCGACCCGTTGGGTCCGACGAGCGCGATGCGGTCGCCGTACGAGACCTGCAGGTCGATCGGGCCGAGGGTGAACGAGCCCCGCTGCACCACGGCCGAGGACAGGACGGCCACCACGTCACCGGACCGGGGCGCCGCCGCGATGGACATCCGCAGCTGCCACTCCTTGCGCGGCTCCTCCACCTCCTCCAGGCGGTTGAGCTGCGACTCGATCCCTCGCACGCGGGCGGCCGCGTGGGTGGCCGCTTCGACCTTCGCCCCGCGTGCGGCCCGGTCGTTGTCGGGCTGCTTGCGCTTGGCGCGCAGTGCCCCGCGGACCGACTGCTCTCGCTGCTTCTGCGCCTGCACGACCAGGCCGGCGCGCTTGTCGTCGTACTCCTCGAAGGCCTCGCGGGCCTGCCGCTTCGCGACTGCCCGCATCTCGAGGTAGGCGTCCCAGCCGCCGTTGTAGAGGCGCGCGGTGCGCAGCGCGCCGTCGACGTCGAGCACCGACGTGATCGTGCGCGAGAGGAACTCGCGGTCGTGCGACACCAGGACGAGGCCGGCCTGCAGCTCGCGGACGAACTGCTCGAGCCGGTCCAGACCCGCGAAGTCGAGGTCGTTGGTCGGCTCGTCGAGCAGGAAGACGTCGAAGCGCGACAGCAGCACCGACGCGAGCGAGGCGCGTGCCGCCTGGCCGCCGGACAACGTCGTCATCTCCGAGGCGAGCAGGGCAGGGGAGAGGCCGACGTCGTCGCACACCGCCTCGGCGCGCGCGTCCAGGTCCGCGCCGCCGAGGTCCAGCCAGCGCTCCAGGGAAGTGCTGTAGGCCTCGTCCGCGCCCGCCTCTCCGAGGGTCAGCGCCGTCGTCGCGGCGTCCAGCGCCGCCTGCGCAGCCGTCACCCCCGTACGGCGGTGCAGGAACGCCGCGACGCTCTCGCCGGGCACCCGCTCCGGCTCCTGCGGCAGCAACCCGACGTTGGCCGTCGGAGGCGCGAGGGACAGCTGACCGCTGTCGGGCTCGAGCCGGCCGGCGAGGCAGGCAAGCAGGGTCGACTTGCCCACGCCGTTCGGTCCGACGACCCCGATGCGCGACCCGGGCGCGACGGTCAGTGAGACGTCCGACAGGACGAGCAGCGGACCGCGGACGACGGTGAGGCCGGTGGCGACGAGGGTGGCGGGCACCCCAGCACGCTAGTCACACGGGGCAACGCGGTGGCGGGTCGAGGGGAGGAACCCGCCACCGCGCGCGTCCTGGAGGGTCAGCCGTACGACCCGGCGGGGGATGTCGCGCTGCGGCGGGCCGTCGGGCTGCGCCTGAGCAGGTCGAGGGAGGCCAAGGAGCTGGCAAGCCGGGTTCGCACCATCAGCTGCCTCTCTCTCGGGGCACCGGGAGGGAGGCGTCCTGAGACAGGAGCACACAACTGACGACAGACCCCCCGGTGCCCGCGCTCCAGGTTCGGATTCGGGCTCCGTCCTAGATCAGAAGTGCTTGGCAGCCTCGGTGATACCGATGGTGAGGTCGTCGCGGTTCATGCAGGGCGTCAGCTCGACGTCCGCGTCGAGGTCGAGGAAGAGCGGCTCGATGATCGGCGGCATGTCGTGGCTCTCGGTCATGTCGAACACCATGTAGCCGGTGCGGCGGCCGTCCTCGAGCGTG
>JBAVRG010000210.1:0-1996 GCA_049694795.1 Mycobacteriales bacterium | reverse complement strand
TCGACTTCCGCGTCGGCAACATGGGCTTCGTCTGGTCCTACCCCGAGCGCCACCCCGGCCGCTCGCGCGTCATCCGCACCGACATCGCCGTCCTGTACGTCGGCGACGAAGCCGAGAAGCAGGCGCTCCTGCTCGGCGAGGCGGAACGCTTCTTCACCGCCCCGGGTTACGACGGCTGGCCGCTCGTCTTGCTGAGGCTCGCCGAGGTCGACGTTGAACGGCTCAAGGAGCTCGTCTCGGACGCTTGGCGGCTGCGCCGCGAGTCCGCCGGACGGCGGAGCAGGGTCGAGTGACGGACGCCGTCGAGCTCGCCCAACGCCTCGCAGCCCTGCTGGAGTCCGGCAGACGCGTCGCGACGTACAAGCTCGCCACGCTGCTGGCGCTCATCGACACCTGCGCCGAAGCCGAGCAGCCGCCGGCATCGTCGCAACCCTTCCCTGTCTCGATCCTTGAGCTGGCCGATCGGGTCATCGACCTGTACTGGCCGCAGGTCCGTCCCTACTACGACCTGGGAACCCTGCGGCAGTCCACGCAGCACAAGGCAATCGTGCTCGACGCCGTCGCGGAGCTCCGCAGTCGAGAAGCGTCGCCAGCGGCGGTGCGGGCCGAGTATCCGTCGACATACCACCGGTCGCGACGGCGCGTCGCCCACACCCTCGCGAAGCAGCCGCTGCCGGCCCTCCAGACGCTCGGCAGCACCGGTCGCGTCCGCACGCCCTTCCTGTACGACGACAGCTGGCTGTCCTACGGCATCACGCTCCAAGAGCTGGAGCGGCGGGAGTGGCAGCTTCACCTGCTGCCCGGGGTGGCCGACGGCCTCGTCCGTCTCGCAGGGCTGCTCAGGCCCGCCATCGAACGGGCCTGGACCGACGACGTGGCCAGCCTCAACGGGGTAGATCGCGAGTACCAGGACCTGCCGCTGTTCCTGTTCGGGGCCGATCGAAGCAGCTTGGTCCGCGCCGGTCGGGCGTTGCTCGAGCTCGAAGGCGCGACGTGCTTCTACTGCGGTTCGACGATCCGGCACAGCGACATGAACGTCGATCACTTCCTGCCGTGGGCCCGGGTGCCGTTCAACAGGCTCGCCAACCTCGTTCTCGCCGATGTCCGCTGCAACACCTCGAAGTCCGACGCACTCGCGAGCCTGCAGCACCTGGAGCGTTGGCGGAACCGGGACAAGGCCGCCCTCGAGGTAGTCGGTGCCGACATCCGGTGGCCGGCCGAGTGGGACCGCAGCCAGCGCCTGGCGCGCGGCCTCTACGGCCGCCTGCCGGCCGGGACGCCGCTGTGGAGCGCGAGTGGCGCCTACGAGCTGACGGCCTGACGGAACTCGCTCGCGAAAGTC
Source organism: Mycobacteriales bacterium (assembly GCA_049694795.1). Classification (GTDB taxonomy): domain Bacteria; phylum Actinomycetota; class Actinomycetes; order Mycobacteriales; family SCTD01; genus RYN-111. Next base: position 654 of record JBAVRG010000210.1, on the reverse strand, counting down.
AGTGCCTTCTGCCATCCTTCCCGCTCCACCGCGACCAGGAGCTCACATGCCAGCACGCCTGCATCGATTCCAACCGGTGCCCGTGCTGCGCTGACCGGCGCAGGGTTCACGGGCGCCCCTCACGAGAGCCCGACCCATGGACCACCTGCCTGCCCACTTCGCCATCGAGGACATCGACCACGACGTCGCGCAGTTCCTGTTCCTCGACTCACTGTTCACTCGTGCCCACCACCACGTCGTAAGGCGGGAGCTCAAGCGCCCGGTACCCCTGACCGCCCTCCCGGCCCGGGCCCGCAACGTGCGCACCGTCGACCTCGGACCGAACAGCCACCTCGTCGCCGAGCTCGACGACACTGTCGTGCACGTGCGGTCCTGGAAGGCGTCCGCCTACATCACCGCCTCCGCTGTCGACCAGGCGGAAGCCCTCGCCGTCGTCGAGGAGATCCGCGGCCGGGTGCCCGTGGGCAGCGCCGACGGCAAGGTCGATGTCGCCTTCAGCGACGAGCACGGCGGCTCCCGCTACCTCGAGCTCGACGCCCGCCCTTGGCCGGTCGTCCGGGGCAACTACACCGACGACGTCCGCGACGCCCTCGACGACCTGATGACACACACCCCGGACGAGCAGGAGGCCCGCCGGCTGCTGCTCTGGCACGG
>JBAVRG010000209.1:0-2027 GCA_049694795.1 Mycobacteriales bacterium | reverse complement strand
GTGAGGTGGTCGGTCACCTGCGTCAGCGCCTCCAGCGACCGGGCCAGCCCGTGGCCCCCGCCGAGCGCGACGACGCGCGGGCCGGTCACTCGCGCCCCAGGTCGCGGTGCTGCACCTGCACGGTGATGCCCTGGCCGGCCATGCGGTCGGCGAGCTGCTCGGACATCGCCACGCTCCGGTGCTTGCCGCCCGTGCACCCGACGGCGAGCAGCACGTAGCGCTTGCCCTCCCGGCGGTAGCCGTCCGCCAGCAGGCGCAGCAGCCCCTCGTAGCGGTCCAGGAACTCGACCGCGCCGTCCTGGCCCAGCACGTAGTCGCGGACGTCGGCGTCCCTGCCGGTCAGCGGGCGCAGCTCCGGGACCCAGTGCGGGTTGGGCAGGAAGCGGCAGTCGACCACCAGGTCGGCGTCGACCGGCAGGCCGTACTTGTAGCCGAACGACATCACCGTCAGCTGCAGGTCGCCCTCGCCCTCGTCCTCGCCGAAGGCCGCGACGACCTTCGCGCGCAGCTCGTGCACGTTGAGGACGCTGGTGTCGAGCACCAGGTCGGCCTCGCCGCGCAGGTCGCGCAGCAGGGCCTTCTCCCGCTCGATGCCGTCGACCAGCCGCCCGTCCCCCTGCAGCGGATGAGGACGCCGTACCGACTCGAAGCGACGCACCAGCGCCTCGTCGGAGGCCTCGAGGAACAGCACCCGGGCGTGCGTGCCGCTGCGCTCGAGCTCGTCGCGGGTGGTGCGCAGGTCGGACGAGAAGGCCCGCGACCGGACGTCCACGACCGCTGCGATCTTGCTCACGGCGCCCTGCGACCGGGCGCCGAGGTCGACCATGGTGCCGAGCAGCGACGGCGGCAGGTTGTCGACCACGAACCAGCCGAGGTCCTCCAGGCACTTCGCGGCCGTCGACCGGCCGGCGCCTGACAGCCCGGTGACGACGACGAGCTGCAGCGTCACGCGATCACCTCGCCGGTGGCCGGGTCGAAGGCAGGGGTGGCGGGCGGAGCCGCGGCCAGTCCGGCCACCACCGCCTCCGCCGTACGACGTCCCACCCCGGGCACCTCCATGACCTCCTCGACGGTCGCCGCCTTGAGCCTCTTGAGCGAACCGAAGTGTCGCAGCAAGGCCTTGCGTCGCGTCTCCCCCAGACCCGCGATGTCATCCAGCGCGCTGACGGTCATCGCCTTCGAGCGCTTCTGCCGGTGGAACGCGATGGCGAACCGGTGCGCCTCGTCACGCACCCGCTGCAGCAGGTACAGGCCCTCGCTGGTGCGCGGCAGGATCACCGGGTCGTCCTGGCCGGGCAGCCAGACCTCCTCGAGCCGCTTGGCCAGCCCGCAGAGCGCCACGTCGCTCACGCCGAGGTCGTCCAGCGCGCGCTGCGCGGCGGCGACCTGCGGGGCCCCGCCGTCGACCACCACCAGGTTGGGCGGGTAGGCGAACCTGCGCGGGCGGCCGGTCTCCTCGTCGAGCTCGGGCCGAGCGGCCTCCTCCAGGTGACGGGCGAAGCGGCGGGTCAGCACCTCGTGCATCGAGGCGACGTCGTCCTGGCCCTCGACGCCCTTCACCGCGAACCGGCGGTACTCGGACTTGCGGGCCAGGCCGTCCTCGAACACCACCATCGAGGCCACCACCGACGTGCCCTGGAGGTTCGACACGTCGAAGCACTCGATGCGCAGCGGGGCCTCGTCCAGCTCCAGGGCCTCCTGGATCTCCGCGAGCGCCTTCGACCGGGCCGTGAGGTCGCTGGCCCGCTTGGTCTTGTGCAACGCGAAGGCCTGCTGCGCGTTGCGCTCCACGGTCTCCATGAGGGCCTTCTTGTCACCGCGCTGGGGCACCCGCACCCGGACGTTCGTCCCGCGCAGCTGCCGCAGCCAGCGCTCCATCGCCTCGTGCTCCGGGGGCAGCGCCGGCACCAGCACCTCGCGCGGCACGTCGGCCCCCGCGCCGGCGTCGCCGTACTCGTCCTCGTCCTCGCCGTAGACCTGCCCCAGGAACTGGCCGACGAGGTCACCGGTCGTGAGGTCCTCGACCT
>JBAVRG010000208.1:0-5251 GCA_049694795.1 Mycobacteriales bacterium | reverse complement strand
GTAGCGGGGGCAGGATTTGAACCTGCGACCTCTGGGTTATGAGCCCAGCGAGCTACCGAGCTGCTCCACCCCGCGTCGGTGAGACCACACTACGTCACGCGCGGAGCGGGGTGCAAACTCGTGCCCCATGACAGACAGCCTCGACGACCTCGTCCTCTGGACGAACAACGCCTGCAGCAAGAGCCGGGCGGCCGAGCAGATCCTCGACGGACGCGGCACCCGGCGCTACTACCTGGAGGACCCTCCCACGCGGGCCGAGCTGGAGGCGGTGCTCACGAAGCTGGGCACCGACGACGCCACCGTGATCGCGCGCGCCGGCGTGACCGGCACCTGTGAGGAGGTCCTCGACCAGCTGGCCGCCGACCCCAGCCTCATCGAGCGACCCATCGCGATCCGGGGCGACCGGGCCGTCGTGGCCCGGCCGCCGGAGCGGCTGCACGAGCTGCTTTAGACCTGGACCCGGCTGCGCAGCGCCCGCCAGCTGGTACGGCGAACCGGGCGTGCGAGGCCGTCCACAGCTACTTGCTGGGTGCCGGCGAGGGGGTCGCGTTGCCCGTCGCGCCGGTCTCCTTCACCAGCTGCTCGAGCACCGTGCGCAACTGGGCCTGGACCTGGCCGTACCTGGCGAAGTCGCCTGCCTTCAGCGCGGCCTGTGCCTGCTCGTAGAGCTGCTGGGCCTGTGCGGCCAGCGACTTCACGGTCTCGCCGGGGGTGGGCGTGGTCCCCGGGGAGGGCGTGCCGCTGGGGGTCTCGACGTTCGTGCCCGACCCGGCGCCGAACAGCTCGTCCAGCGCTGCAGCCAGCGTCGGCTGGTAGGCGAGCTTGTCGCCGAAGCTGACGATGACGCTGTTGAGCACCGGGAACTTGGGCTCCTTCTTGGCCTGGGTGTAGACCGGCTCGAGGTAGAGCAGGCCGCCGCCGACCGGCAGCGTCAGCAGGTTGCCGAGGACCACCTCGGAGCCGCCGGTGCGCAGCAGCGACAGGCTCTTGGAGACGTTGGAGTTGCTCTCGAACTGGTTGGCCACCAGGCCCGGGCCGGGGATCACGGTGCCCTTGGGCAGCTGCAGCACCCGGATCTTGCCGTAGTCGGCGGGATCCGAGGACACGGCCGCGAAGGCGGTGAGGTTGGTGTTGCCGCGGGCCACGAAGGTCGAGGTCAGCGAGAATGCGGAGCTGGGCCGGCCGGGGAACTGCAGCAGCGCGTAGTAGGGCGGCTGGGCCGGCCCGTTGTCACTGCCCGCCGTCTGCGTGGCCACTCCGTTGATGACCTCGGTCGCGGTCTGGGTCGGGTCTCCCGGCACCTGCCAGAAGTCCTCCTTGCCGTAGAACGCCGTCGGGTCGGTGACGTGGTAGCTGCCGAGCAGCTCGCGCTGCACCTTGAACAGGTCCTCGGGGTAGCGCAGGTGCTTCTCGAGGCTCTTGCTGATCATGGCCTTCGGCTCGACGATCCCTGGGAACACTGCCTTCCAGGTCTTCAGGACCGGGTCCTGCTCGTCCCAGGTGTAGAGCTTCACCTTGCCGGTGTAGGCGTCGACGGTCGCCTTGACGGAGTTGCGGATGTAGTTGACCTGGTCGTTGACCTGCGCGACGCCACGGCTGTCGGTGACGGCCTCACCGAGCTTGGTGCTCTGGGAGTAGGGGTAGCCCGAGCTCGTGGTGTAGCCGTCCAGGATCCACAGCAGCCGGCCGTCCACCACCGCGGGGTAGGGGTCACCGTCGAGCTTCAGGAACGGCGCCACCTTCGCCACCCGGTCCTTGGGGGACCGGATGTACATCAGCCTGCTGTCCTTCGTCAGCGCCGAGGACAGCAGGATGTTCTTCTCCTTGAACTTCAAGGCGTACAGCAGCTTGCGGAAGCCGCTGTCGAGCTTCACACCACCCGGACCGTCGTAGTGGATCGTGGCCTGGTCCGTGGTGGACGTGCCCGGGCCGTCGATCTCGCCCTGCTTGGTGTCGACGATGGAGTAGTTGGGCGAGCTCTCGCCGTAGTAGATCTGCGGCTGGTCGATCGTGAACTCCCCACCCGGCCCGACCGGTGGGACGTTCCGCACGGTGAAGTTCGGCAGCCCGTCGGCGGAGGTGGTGTTGGCCGGCGCCGCGACGAAGCCGTTGCCGTGCGTGTAGGTCAGGTGCAGGTTGATCCAGTTCTGCTGGTCCGGCCGCAGGTTGGCCTGCTCGAGCTCGCGCACCGCGACGACGTAGTCCTGCGTGGCTGCGTCGATGGTGTAGCGGTCGATGTCGAGCGAGGAGTTGAAGCCCCAGTAGTTGCGGATGCCCTGGTCCTTCCTGAAGGCCGGGCCGAGGATGTTGGGGTCGAGCAGCCGGGCGTTCGGGATGGTTCCCTTGTCGCCGCGCAGGGCGGCGGGGGTCGCGTCGGACACCGCCGGGTACTGGGACAGGACCGTGTCGGCGATCTGGTAGGCGGCCCGGGTCGCGTCGATGTTGCGCTGGATGTAGGCGCTCTCGCGCACCACCTCGTTCGGCCGCACCCGGAACTGCTGCACGTAGGCGGGGTAGATGCCGCCCACGACGATCGCGCTGATGACGAGCAGCGCGAGGGCACCGGCCGGCAGCAGCACGTTGCGCACGACGATGTTGGCGAAGAACAGCAGCGCGCAGATGACCGCGATGCCGGTGAGCATGGTCTTGGCGGGCAGCACGGCGTGCACGTCGGTGTAGCCGGCGCCCTCGACGACGCCCCGCAGCGAGAAGGCCAGGCCGTACCGGTCGAGCCAGTAGGCGACCGCCTTGAGCAGCACGAACACGCCCACCAGCACCGACAGGTGCACCCGGGCCGCGACCGAGATCTTCTCCCCTGCGGTCTGCAGCCGTACGCCGCCGAACAGGTAGTGCGTGACGGCCGACGCCACGAGCGACAGCACCACCGCCGTCAGCAGGAAGGTCAGGACGAACCGCTGGAAGGGGTAGGTGAAGGTGAAGTAGGAGATGTCGCGGTGGAACTGCGGGTCGGTCTGCCCGAAGTGCTGCCCGTGCCGCCACAGCAGCCAGGTCTGCCACCGGGCGGCCGCAGCCAGCCCCGCGAAGACCCCGAAGACGCCACTCACGACGAGCAGCACCGGCAGCAGGAACGGCTCCAGCGCGACCCGGTAGCGCTCGAGGTTCTGCTGCTCGAGCGACAGCGGCCGGAAGGGTGGCCGGGTGCGGTAGGCCACCGTCACGTTGGCGCCGATGAGCGCCGCCATGAGCAGCCCGAACAGGAAGAACAGCAGCACCTTGGTGCGGAGCACCGTGCTGAAGACCGTGGCGAAGCCGGCTTCGCGGAACCACAGCAGGTCCGTGTACAGCGACACGAACACGCCGCCCAGGACGACGAGCAGCAGCACGATGACGACGGCGGGGACGAACAGGCGCGGGCGACCCGGCAGGGCCGGACCCCGAGTGCGGACAGCCACGGGCGTGGTGCTCACCTTCGTCTCGACGAGTCGTTCCTCACGTCGAACTCAACCACACGGGCCTGTGGTTCCCCGTGCGCGAGAATGAGGGCATGAGCGCACTTCTGTCCGTCGTCGGCGAGGTCGAGGCCCACCTGGCCGAGGCGGGCTGGGACCAGCCGCCCCAGCTGTTCGCCCTCGTCGACACCGAGGAGCTGCTGCGGGCGGAGCCGCAGCTCGCCGAGACCATGGGCATCGTCGCCTCCCGGCCCGGCGCTCTCACCCCGGTCGCGCAGGAGCCGCTGGGTGACGGGCCGCTCGACGAGCAGCTCGCGAGCCTGGTGTTCGGGCCCGAGGTGCTCGGGGTCGTGCTGGCCCACGAGGTGCTCGTGCTGCCGCCCTCCGCAGAGTCCGCCCTCGACGACAGCACCGACCCCGCTGCCGCCGCTGCGGAGCACCCGGAGCGGCGTGAGGTGCGGATGGCTGTCGGCGTGCTGCGTGACGGCAGCCGCGAGGCGGTGCTGCGGCTGCGCGCCGCCGACGGGGGCGAGGACGAGCGGGTGACCGGCCGCGACCTGGCGCCCGGCCTCGCCGAGGCCTTGCTCGCGACCCTCGAGGACTAGCCCGACCTGCGCGTACGGCGGGAAGCCGGCCGGTCCGTCCGCTCGGCCACCGGCAGGTCGAGGGCGAACTCCGACCCCTTGCCGAGACGCGACGAGACGCTGAGCGGGTACCCGGCGTCCTCCGCCAGGCGCCGTACGAAGGACAGGCCGAGGCCGAGACCGCCGACCCTGCGGGTCGCGGACCCGTCGACCTGCTCGAACGACGTGAACAGCGCGCCCTGGTGGTCCTCGGCGATCCCCGGCCCGGCGTCGCGCACGGCCACCCGAACCCGGGAGCCGTCGGGCGACCAGGAGCCCACGAGGGTGATGGGTGTGCCGGCGGGGGTGTACTTCACGGCGTTGTCGATGAGCTCGTCGAGCGCCTTGCCGACCCAGGTGGGGTCGACGTTGACCTGCGGCAGCCCGGCGGCGACCCTGCGCCTCAGGTCGTCCTTGCGAGCCGGGGCCCGCAGGTCCCAGGCGACGATGCGCGCCTCGAGCAGGTCCTTGACGGCCACCGGCCGAGGCGTCACCGAGACCCGGCCGGCCTCCAGCGCCGCCACGTCAACCAGCAGGTCGACGACGCGGTTCATCTTGAGCGCCTCGTCGCGGATCGTGGTGGCGAACCGGCCGACCCGCTCCGGTCCGAGCTCGGGCTTGCCGACGAGGATCTCGGCGTAGCCGCGGATCGGGGTGAGCGGTGTGCGCAGCTCGTGGCTGACATTCGACAGGAACTCGGTCTTCATGCGCTCGACCTCCCGCTCGCGGGTGGTGTCGCGCAGCACCATGACGACGCCCTCGGTGCCCTCGAGCGGGCTGATCTCCACCCGGACCGGCACCGTGGTCCCGTCCGGCCGGTGCACCTCGGCGGGCTCCTCGCGCAGCCGCACCGCGGGATCGGCCAGCGCCGCCCCCGACGCGTCCCGCACGTCGGCCACCACGGTGAGGCTCTCGCCCAGCACGTCGGCCTCCTCGAGCCCGAGCATCGCGAGCGCAGCCGGGTTGACGGAGGTCACGACCCCCTCGCCGTCGGTGGCGAGCAGCCCGTCGGACATCGACGACAGCACCGTGCCCAGCCGTGCGGCGGCGTCGCGCAGGTCGCCGGTCAGCTGCGCGAGCGAGCCGGTCATGTCATCGAAGGTGCGGGCCAGCGTCCCGACCTCGTCGCGCGCCCGCACCGGCGTGCGCGCCGTCAGGTCACCGGACGCCACCCGCTGGGCGGCCGCGGTGAGCCGGCGGACCGGCTCCACGGTCCGC
>JBAVRG010000207.1:0-4097 GCA_049694795.1 Mycobacteriales bacterium | reverse complement strand
GTTCGAGGGCCGCGAGGGCGAGGTCAGCGCGGCGTTCCGCTCGGTGACCAAGAAGGTCGTCCGCAAGCGCGTCGTCAACGACAAGGTCCGCATCGACGGCCGCGGCCTGGAGGACATCCGCCAGCTGGCCGCCGAGGTCGAGGTCCTGCCCCGCGTGCACGGCTCGGCGCTGTTCGAGCGCGGCGAGACCCAGATCATGGGTGTCACGACCCTCAACATGCTCCGCATGGAGCAGATGGTCGACACGCTCAACCCCGAGAACCGCAAGCGCTACATGCACAACTACAACTTCCCGCCGTACTCCACCGGCGAGACCGGCCGGGTGGGCTCGCCCAAGCGCCGCGAGATCGGCCACGGCGCCCTGGCGGAGCGGGCCCTCGTGCCCGTGCTCCCCAGCCGCGAGGAGTTCCCCTACGCGATCCGCCAGGTGTCCGAGGCCCTCGGCTCGAACGGCTCCACCTCGATGGGCTCGGTCTGCGCGTCCACGATGTCGCTGATGAACGCCGGCGTGCCGCTCAAGGCGCCGGTGGCCGGCATCGCGATGGGGCTGATCTTCGAGGGCGGCGAGTACGCCACCCTCACCGACATCCTCGGCGCCGAGGACGCGTTCGGCGACATGGACTTCAAGGTCGCCGGCACCCCGCAGTTCGTCACCGCGCTGCAGCTCGACACCAAGCTCGACGGCATCCCGTCGTCGGTCCTGGCCGCCGCGCTCCAGCAGGCCCGCACCGCGCGCCTGGCGATCCTCGAGGTCATGACCGAGGCGATCGACGAGCCCGACGAGATGTCGCCGTACGCCCCGCGCGTGCTCAGCGTGAAGATCCCGGTCGACAAGATCGGCGAGGTCATCGGGCCCAAGGGCAAGATGATCAACCAGATCCAGGCCGACACCGGTGCGGACATCACGGTGGAGGACGACGGCACCATCTACATCGGTGCCACGAGCGGGACCGCGGCCGAGGCCGCGATGGCGGTCATCAACCAGATCGCGAACCCGACCATGCCGAAGGTCGGCGAGCGCTTCCTCGGCACGGTCGTCAAGACCGCCGCCTTCGGCGCGTTCGTGTCCCTCGTGCCCGGCCGCGACGGCCTGGTGCACATCAGCAAGCTGGGCAACGGCAAGCGCATCGGCAAGGTCGAGGACGTCGTCAACGTCGGCGACAAGCTCCAGGTCGAGATCACCGAGATCGACCAGCGCGGCAAGATCAGCCTCACGCCGGTCGAGTCCGCCCCGGCCGAGACCGCCGCGGCGGAGTAGCAGCACCTTGACGCAGCAGGCCCCGGGCGGGTTCCGCAAGACCGTCCTGCCCGGGGGCCTGCGCGTCGTCACGGAGGCGGTGCCCGGGGTCCGGAGCGCCGCCTTCGGCGTCTGGGTGGGCGTCGGGTCGCGGGACGAGGCGCTGCCCGAGCACGGCGCCTCGCACTTCCTCGAGCACCTGCTCTTCAAGGGCACCCGCAAGCGGGACGCCCTGGAGATCGCGGCGGTCATGGACGCCGTCGGCGGTGAGCTCAACGCCTTCACCGCCAAGGAGTACACCTGCTACTACGCGCGGGTGCTCGACGCCGACCTGCCGCTCGCCGTCGACGTCGTGAGCGACCTGGTCGCGGCCGCGCTCGTGGCACCCGCCGACGTCGAGTCCGAGCGGGGCGTGGTGATCGAGGAGATCTCGATGCACGACGACGACCCCGGCGACGTCGTGCACGACGCGTTCGCCGAGGCGCTCTACGGCGACCACCCGCTCGGCCTGCCGGTCATCGGCACCGTCGACAGCGTCGAGGCCCTGTCCGCCGAGGCGATCGCGGGCTACTACCACGGCCGCTACCGCCAGCCCGAGATGGTCGTGAGCGTGGCGGGCAACGTCGACCACGACGTCGTCGTGCGCCTGGTCGCCGACGCCTTCCCCTCCACCGGTACGGCGTCCCCCGCGCCCCTGAGGTCCTTCGCGCCCCCGTCGCCGCTGTCCGGGGCGGTCGTCGAGGACCGTGCCACCGAGCAGGCCCACCTGGTCCTCGGCGTGCACGGCGTGGACCGGCACGACGACCGCCGCTGGGCGCTGTCGGTGCTGAACAACGCGCTGGGCGGCGGGATGAGCAGCCGGCTGTTCCAGGAGGTCCGGGAGCGGCGCGGCTTGGCCTACAGCGTCTACAGCTACGTCAGCCACCACCACGACACGGGCATGTTCGGGGTCTACGCCGGCTGCGCGCCCGGCAAGGTCGACGAGGTCCTGGGGCTGTGCCGCGAGGAGCTCGCGAGCGCCGCCGACAAGGGCCTCACCGACGAGGAGGTCGTGCGCGCCAAGGGCCAGCTGCGCGGCTCCCTGGTCCTGGGCCTGGAGGACACCGGCGCCCAGATGAGCCGGATCGGCAAGGCCGAGCTGGTGCACGGCGAGGTGCTCGCGGTCGACGAGCTGCTCGCCCGGATCGACGCCGTCACGCCGGACGACGTCCGCGCCGTCGCCGACGACGTGCTCCGGCGCCCGCTCTCGCTCGGCATCATCGGACCGTTCCCCGACAGGGACTTCGCGGAGGTTCTCTCGTGACATCACCCCACGACGCTGCTCGCTGCGCCCGCACCGCCGCGGGGGCCTCGCGATGAGAGTGGCGGTGCTGGGCGCCAAGGGCCGGATGGGCTCGGAGGTGGTCCGGGCGGTCGGCGCGGCTCCCGACCTGGAGCTCGGTCCGACGTACGACGCCGGTGACGCCCTCGACCTGACCGGCGTGGACGTCGCGGTGGACTTCACGCACCCAGCAGCGGTGATGGCCAACCTGAAGGCGTGCATCGACGCGGGCGTGCACGCGGTCGTCGGCACCACGGGCTTCGACGAGGGCCGCCTCGCGCAGCTGCGCGGCTGGCTGGAGGGCACCTCGGTCGGCGTGCTGGTCGCCCCGAACTTCGGGATCGCCGCGGTGCTCATGATGCGCTTCGCCGCCCAGGCCGCCCGGTACTTCGACTCCGTCGAGATCGTCGAGCTGCACCACCCGGGCAAGGCGGACGCGCCGTCGGGCACCGCCCGCCGTACCGCGGAGCTCATCGGGGCGGCGCGGGCCGGGATGCGACCCATGCCGGACGCCACCACCGAGTCGCTCGAGGGGGCCCGGGGGTCGGTCGTCGAGGGCGTGCACGTGCACGCGGTGCGGATGGCCGGCATGGTCGCCCACCAGGAGGTGATCCTCGGCGGGGAGGGGGAGACGCTCACCCTCCGGCACGACTCCTACGACCGCGCGTCCTTCATGCCCGGCGTGCTGCTGGGCGTGCGCCAGGTCGCCTCCCGCCCCGGGCTGACCGTGGGCCTGGACGCGCTGCTCGACCTGTGAGGCGCGGGGCGCTGCTCGCCGTCGCCGCGACCGGCCTGGTCGGCGTCTACCTGGTGGTGCGGGCTGTCGACCTGTTCGCCACCGGCACGGCCAAGGGGGCGCTGCTCGGTGTCGGCGTGCTGCTGCTCGTGCTCGTCGGTGGCCTGCTGGTGACCGGCGAGGTCCGGCTCGGCCTCGCCTCGCAGCGGCTGGGCCGGCGCCTGTACGACGAGGGCTTCGTCGAGGAGGACCTGCCCGTCACCCCCAGCGGCCGGGTGGACCGCGACGCGGCCGACGCGCTGTTCGCCCGGCGCAAGGCCGAGGTCGAGGCGGCGCCGGAGGACTGGCGGACGTGGTTCCGGCTCGCGACCGCCTACGACGCCGCGCGCGACGCGCCGCGCGGACGGCGGGCGATGCGCAAGGCCGTCGCGCTCGAACGGGCGGCCCGGTCCTCCTGACCGGTGGCCGAGCGGTGGTCGTGGCTAGCGTGCGGCCATGCGCCTCCTCACCGACGCCGGCTCCTACCGCTGCCCACCGGGCACGCCCAACCACTTCGTGGAGCACCTGCGCGAGCCCGCCCTCAGCGTGGGCACCTACTGCGTCCCGCGAGGCGGCGAGGACGACCAGCTGCCGCACGGGCAGGACGAGGTGTACGTCGTCATGAGCGGTGCGGCGACGCTCCGGTCGGGGGGCGAGAGCGTGGCGGTCGGGGCCGGCTCGGTGGTCTTCGTCCCCGCGGGCGAGGCGCACCGGTTCGTGGACGTGACCGAGGACCTCGCGCTGCTCGTGCTCTTCGCGCCCGC
>JBAVRG010000206.1:0-17447 GCA_049694795.1 Mycobacteriales bacterium | reverse complement strand
GGCGGCGGCCCGACCGTCGCCCGCGACTTCATCGCCTCGGGGCTCGTCGACCACATCCACCTGGTCCAGGTGCCGATCGTGCTCGGCCGCGGAGTGCGGCTGTGGGACGGCCTCGAAGCTCTCGAGACGGACTACGAGGTCGAGGCGGTGTCGACACCCAGCGGCGTCACCCACCTCACGTTCACGAGGTCGTGACGGCGCGGATCGACCGCTCGGCGGCAGATGCGTGCGAGCCGAGAGCCGACTGCTGACGCCGTCGACGGAACCCGCAAGGATGCCCCTCATGTCGCGCATTCGGCGGTTCGACCATGTCGGCATCACGGTGGCCGATCTCGACACGGTGTCGGCGTTCTTCGTCGCTCTGGGTCTGGAGAGCGAGGGCCGCATGTTCCTCGAGGGCGAGTTCCTGGACACCGTCATCGGCATACCCGATGCGCGTACCGAGATGGTCCTGCTGCGGGCGCCCGATGGAGGTGCCGGTGTCGAGCTGGCGAGCTTCATCCGGCCTGACCACCAACCGGGATCGCCCGCTGCCATGTCCACGGAACTGGGACTGCGCAGCGTGGCCTTCGAGGTGGACGACGTGCATGCGATCGTCGAGAGGCTCTCCGAGGACGGCTACACCCTCCTCGGCGGCATCGGCGAGTACGAGAACGCCTGGCGGATGGCCTCCGTGCGCGGACCGGAGGGGATCATCGTCTCCCTCGCTGAGCGGATCACCTGACCCTGGGTCGGTGGCATCCTCAGCAGCCACGGGAGGGAGACGTCGGTGCGCACGTGGCTGACCGAGCGGTTCGGCTTGACGGTTCCCGTCGTGGCGGCGCCGATGGCCGGCGTGAGCACCGGTCGGCTCGCGGCAGCGGTGTCCGCCGCCGGGGGGCTCGGCATGCTCGGTGTCGGGCCGACATCGACGCCGGACTGGGTGCGCGCGCAGTGCGCTGTCGCGCGGGAGGCGGGCCAGTTCGGCGTCGGGCTGATGGCTTGGGCTCTCGCGCAGGACGACGAGCTGGTGGATGTCGTCGCCGGTGAGGCGCCGGCGCTGGTGTCCGTGAGCTACGGCCCGTACGAGCGGTGGATCGCGCCGCTGCAGGACGCAGGCATCGTCGTGGCGACCCAGGTCGGCACGCTGGAGGAGGCTGTCTCCGCCGCGAGAGCGGGTGTTGACGTGCTCGTCGCCCGCGGCGGTGAGGGCGGCGGCCACGGACGAAACGACGTCGCCACGCTGCCGCTGCTGCAGGCGGTCCTCGACGCCGTGCAGGTCCCTGTGCTCGCGGCCGGTGGCATAGGGACGGCCCGCGGCGTTGCCGCAGTGCTCGCCGCCGGTGCGGCCGGCGCATGGGTCGAGACCGCGTTTCTCACCTGCACCGAGGCGGCCACCCCGGCAGGCGCGCGCGAGCTGCTCGTGGCGGCGGCCGACACGGATACGGCGTACGGCCGTGTGTTCGATGTGGGGCAGCGCTTGGCTTGGCCACCGCAGTACGGCGGTCGCGCCCTGCGCAACGCCTTCTTCGACCGCTGGGTCGGCCGCGAGGACGAGCTCGCGGGCGATGACGAGGCGGAAGCCGAGCTGGTGGCGGCTCGGGAGCAAGGTGACTTCGACGTCGCAGGTGTCTACGCCGGTCAGGGCGTAGCGCTGCTGCGCGCCGAGGTGACAGCCGCCGACGTCCTGGGCGAGCTCGCCGGTGCAGGGGGCTTACTCGACCGGGCCGCCGGCCGAAGCAGGAACGACGCTTCCGCTGGTCACGAGAGCGGCTTCTGAGGAACAGCCGAGTGCAGCTCCGATCCCCGCTCCCCCGAATCCTGTAGCCGGACCACTTCGAGCGGGCCGCCGGTGTGGCCCCTGCGCTGGCGGCGCCGTCAGGCGCGGCACAGAGCGGATGCGAACGGCAGGGCCGTCCGCTCCTCGCCAGGACCTACGACAACGGCGAGGGAGTCACCCGTCGCGGCAGGCCCCGCAGCATGCAACCACCCGATGTGCGGGTTGCCAGCTCGCCTCCTCGGGCGCAGTGTGGGGTGGTCGGGTCTGTGGGCTCGGCGCACGAAAGGGGCGCGACATGATCGGGCGCGTGAACATCCTCCAAGCGGATCCGAGCAAGATCGACGCGGGCATCGCCTTCGTCCGGGACCGCATACAACCCCTGGTCGACTCGCTGCCCGGCAGCCGCGGGCTGGGGATGTGGGTCAACCGCGAGACCGGCGACGTCGTCGTCAACACGGTCTGGGACGACCGAGCCGCGTTGGACGCGAGCGAGGGACACGTCACTGAGGTGCGAGCGGAAGCTGCAGAGATCGTCGGGGCGAAGACGGTGCGGGTTGAACTGGGCGAACCGATCGTGGTGTGGCAGGCCGCCGCAGACCAGCCGGGCTACTGGAGCCGGTCAGTGGAGATGGACGTCCCGACGGACCGGATCGAGGAAGGCATTGCGGTCTTCCGCGACGAGCTCCTCCCAAGCGTGCAGCAGATTCCCGGTGTGAACACGGTCGTGTTATCGCTCAACCGCGACACCGGCCACACCATGCTCAACGTGACCTACCGCAGCCGGGCGGAACTCGACGCCGCCCGCGCAACTGCAGACAAGCTGCGAGCGGGCATCGTCAGCCGGTTCGGCGCGGGTGAGCCGACCGTGCGTGAACTGGAGACGACCATCGTTGGCATCCGCGGCCCAGCGACGATCGACCTGACCGCAACCGAATCACGCGCAGAGGTGTAGCGGCAAGGACCACGGCGGAGGCTGCTGCTCAGACACGGAGCCGGGCTCGCGAACTGCTCGACCTGGGTGAATGTGGCGCACCGCCAGGCCCGCGTCGGCCAGCCGCCAGGGCGCGCCGATCTGCAGCAGTCGCGCGGAGATAGTTGATCAGCGAGCGGGGACGGCGGGTGCGCCGTACTTCAGTCCGTCGACGAGCAGGCGCGCGATGCGGCACGGCTGATCCTGTGACTGCGCCATGTCGCTCGTCATGCAGACGCCCGCGAGGGCGCGGAAGAGGTCTTGCGCGTCGGCGTCAGGACGGATGCCGCCGCACTCGATCGCGGCGTCGACGAGCTTGCCGATCGCCGCGTTCACTCGGGCCTGGCTGGAGGTGAACAGCTCGGAGTCGGCGGACAGCACCGACTTGAGGTGCATCGCCAGGCCCTTCTTCGACGCGACGTAGGCGACGAAGCGCTGCACGAACTCCTCGAGCGCCTCGACCGGCGGCTTGGTCGTGGCGAGTTCGTCGGCGTCAGCGATGAGCTGGTCGAGGTTGCGGCGGTAGACCGCCTCCATCAGCGCGTCGCGGTTGGGGAAATGGCGGTAGAGCGTGCCGACGCCGACCCCGGCGTCCTTGGCGATGCCTTCCAGCGAGGTGTCGGTGCCCTCGCGGGCGAACGCGGCGGAAGCGCACTCGAGGAGCCGGTCACGGTTGCGACACGCGTCGGCGCGCGGCGCCCGTGCCATCACCGATCCCTCCTCCTCGCCCGGTCCCCGAAAGTCTCCGGAGATTGCCTCCGGAAAACCCTTGACGAAGCGGAGGGTGCCTCCGTTACGTTAACGGAGGCGGCTTCCGCTTATGGGCCCAGCGTAGGTCGCCAGGGGTGAGTTCGCAAGGGATCGCCCCCTACCACTCGGGGAGACACGCAATGTCGATCACGACTTCCGAGCCGGCCGCTTTGGGCGCCGGCCTTCCAGAAACCTCGGGCGGCAGAGACCGCCGGTGGCTCGCGCTCGCCGTCATCGGCGTGGCGCAACTGATGATCATCCTCGACGCGTCGATCGTGAACATCGCGCTGCCGCACGCGCAGAAGGCGCTGCACATCTCCGACGCGGACCGGCAGTGGGCGTTGACGGCGTACTCGCTGACCTTCGGCGGGCTGCTGCTGCTCGGCGGCCGGATCGCCGACTACCTCGGGCGCAAGCGGACCTTCCTCATCGGGCTGTTCGGATTCGCCGCCGCGTCGGCGCTCGGCGGGTTCGCACAGTCGGCCGGCTGGCTGTTCGGTGCGCGTGCGATCCAGGGCGTGTTCGCAGCAGTGCTGGCGCCGGCGGTGCTGTCGCTGATCACCACGACGTTCACCGAGGCACACGAGCGGGCGAAGGCGTTCGCGGTGTACGGCGCGATCTCGGGCACCGGTGCGGCGATCGGCCTGATCGCGGGCGGGTTGCTGACCGAGTACCTGTCCTGGCGTTGGACGCTGCTGGTCAATGTGCCCATCGCCATCGCGGTCGCGGTTGCCGCGATCCCACTGGTGCAGGAGAGCCGCGCGCCCGGTGACCACCACTTCGACGTGCCGGGTGCCGTCGCGGCGACGTCCGGGCTGGCGCTGCTGGTGTGGGGCTTCACCGAGGCGTCGCTGCACGGCTGGAGCGCGCCTCTCACTCTGTCGTTGGTCGGCGCGGCGGTCGTCCTGCTGGTCGGCTTCGTGGCGTGGGAGACGCAGGCCTCCAACCCGATGCTGCCGTTGCGCGTGGTGCTCGACCGCACCCGCGGTGGCGCGTACCTCGCGTTCTTCCTCGCGACGCTGGCGCTGTTCGGCACGTTCCTGTTCCTGACCTACTACTTCCAGGGCGTGCTCGGCTACTCGGCGCTGAAGGCGGGCGTGGCGTTCCTGCCGTTCCCCCTCGGTGTGATCACCTCGTCCACGATCGCGTCGCGCACGCTGCCTAAGTACGGCCCGCGGGTGCTCGCTGCTGGTGGCTTCGTGTCGGCGGCGATCGGGATGCTGTGGCTGACCCAGCTCGGCGCGACCTCGTCGTACGCACTGCACGTCGTGCCGGCCGAGCTGCTGATCTCGCTCGGCATGGGGCACGTGTTCGTGCCGCTGTCGTCGACGGCGCTGCTCGGCGTCGAGAACCACGATGCCGGTGTCGCGTCGGCGCTGGTCAACACGATGCAGCAGGTCGGCGGGTCGCTCGGGGTCGCGTTCCTCAACACGATCGCGACGTCGGCGACGGCGACGTACGTCGTGACGCACGGCGGCTTCTCGCAGGCCGCGGTGGTGCACGGGTTCACGTCGGCGTTCGCGATTAACGTCGGGCTGCTGCTCGGAGGGTTCGTGGTGGTGGCTGTGCTGATCCGGTCGCGGCGGGCCGCTGGGCCAGCGCTCCCTCAGCGGCAGGAGGACGAGGCGTACCCGTCGCCCAACCTGGAGTTCGTCGCCGGCTGACCTTTCTCGTCACGGAAGCAGCACCGGCTGCGCACGCTCTCGCGTGCGCAGCCGCTGCTGTTGTCCTTCAGGTCAAGGATGAGCACGACCCGGCCGAACGCCTGGCGCCTCTCGATGTGGGCGTGCGCCTGCCGCCGCAGCAGCGAGCGGGAACTCGCGGTCGACGACGACGCGGAGCGCGCCGGCGGCCAGCCATCGCGGGCGTTCCGGCGGCCCGCACGTCGATCGTGGGTAACCTCGCCCGGCAGGGCCAAGGGAGCGGGCCGACCTTCGACTCTGCCCCGGACCAAGAGCTGCCGACGATGCTGGCAGTGGCCGACCGGCGGCCACGGGTGAGCCGTCACGGGGGGGGGAGGAGTGCGCAAGGGTCACCATCGTCGATCTCGTGACCCGGGGCGGCTCAGACAGCGCCTCGCGCGAGTCGGACAGTTAGCCCACTCAAAGGAACCTTCGAGCCGTCCTCAGCGGTAGACGAGTGCGTTCCAGCGCGTCGTGCAGCGACCCTTCTTCACAGTGATGCTTGGCAGAGCAACTGACGAGGAGCAGGCGTTCTTCGCGGTTGCCGGGGTGGGGTGAGAAGCAGTCGTGGGGCTGGGCAGGTGATCATCCGAGCGCGTCGAAGTCTTTGGAATGACGCCCACCAGTGGACACAGCCCCAGCCGCTGCTTGTCCCTCCTCGTGCTCCTGCTTGTCGCCAGTTGTTCGGGGTCGTCGAGCTCCCGGCACAGCGCCATGCCCACGCCGTCGCCGACGTCTTCTCCTCGGCTGGTAGCCGCGCAGGACAACGCTGGGGATCCGCGGTACAGCGTCATGTTTCCCGCGCCGGTAGCGCGGAGGCTCGCGCACCCCAAGGATGCCCAAGGTGCCGCGCTCGCGGCGACCTCGGCGAAGGCGGCGACGGGTGCGGAGTATGACGTGTTCGACCTGTCTCCAGCGACACTGACGCCGGGCAAGGAAATCCAGGGGCTCACCTACGAGGCGAAGAAGTTCTACAGCAACTTCGCCTGCGCCGTGGCCACCCGGTCCGCTCCGGCGATCAAGGGCGAGCCAACCATCGCATTTAGCGGCACGTGTGGTGGACGCAAAGTCCTTGGCTTCGTGGTTGACCGGCACGCGCACATGTACTTCGTGGATGTCGAGGCCGCTTCCCAGAAGGCCCTTCCTATGGACGCGAGCGCCTTCCTGGCATCGTTCAGCCTCAAGAGCTAGCCCCGTTTCGCTGCGGACCGAGGTCCTGACCGCCTATGCCACCTGCCGAAGCATCACGCGGTGGGTCGCCATCTAGCGTCGGCCCCGGTGGGTAGTGCCGCTCGCCGCGCTGAGAGCAGGCGTTCTCCGCAGTTGTGAGTTGCGGCGTTCCCGGCGCCCTATGGAGATCGCGCTACCTTCCTCTACGTGCAGCCATCCACCAAACGCGGTTGGCGAGGCGCGCTCCTTGCTCTCGTGGTCGTCGTCTGGCTGTACGGCTCCGTACTCCTGTCGCTCGGCGGCTATCCGGCCCTCGCGATCATCACCCTGGTGATGGGCCTCGTGGCCGCCGGAGTGACCTGGGCGACGCGCGACCCGGGCACTCGGCGCGGAAGCTCGTAGGCGGCGTTCAAGTTGTTACCCGGTCCACGTAGCCAGCCGTCATGAATCGACGGCTCTCGCGCTGGCTCGCGCCGCTCGTCCGCCGGATTCTTGCCCCCGAGCTCACCGATGCGGAGTACCTCGAAGAACTCCAAGCCGGGGACCGAGCAGACAGGCTTCTCAACTCCGTCGCGACGTGGTTCGCGGTGATCGCGCTCGCGGGAGTCGCGGAACTTGTCCTCCTGCCCTTCATCAATGTCTCGACGATCTGCGACCGGCTCAGCAGCGCGTTGATCGCCGCGATGTTCTTGTGCGTGATCCCGGTCTTCGCATACAGCCTCGCTCTCGCCGTCGAGAACGCGCGGGAGCGGCGGGAAGATCGGCGACGAGACCCCGAGCCGGGAGCACAGGACCAGTAGGCGGCTACTTCTTCAATGACGGGAGCCGAGAGCCCGGCCAGCAGGTCTCGAAGGCACCGGTGCCTCGCGTCGAACGGCCAGCGTCAGCATGTTTCAGTGTCGGCTTCGGAAACGCGTACGTTGATAGGCCCTGTCTCGTCAGAGCCCAATGTCGGGACCAAATCGCAACGTAGGCGGAGCCCCGTACCTGTGATGGCCCACTCGTCCGGGGTCGGGTCGTCCTTCGGGACCGCGTATCGGTGCGATCGCCCCGGCAGCAAGGTCACTGACGTTGCGCCTGCGCACTCCTGCTTGACGCAGTAGCGAACCTCCACTGTGGCGGAGGTGTCATTGCGCAGATCGATGTAGTTCTGCGACGGCAACGCAACGTCGGCCACCTTGCTTGTTGCCGCACCCAGACCGAGAGCCAGTAGACCGACGGGGATGCTGACCACAGAGGTGAGCGGCACGGCGATGAGGAAGCCCCATCCCAACCGAAGGCGGTCACGCCGCCAGATCCGCCGAGCGATGGTGGCGCAGATGGCACCAGCTACCAGCCAACCCAGGCCCGCCCCGATGAAGAACCAGCGGATTTCTCGAGGCAAGCCGAGGTGGAATGCGTGTCCACCCGACGGGTCGGTGAAGGTCGCCGAGCTGATCAGGGCCCCATTAGCCGCCGCGGAGACGGCACCGAGAAGGCCCGCGTACACGCCGCCGATGAACGCACTGAACGAGAGCACCCTCCGCCAAGGGAAGCCTTGTTCAGCTACGGGCTGCCATCCAGGTGGCGGAGACGGCCAGGACGGGTCGGGTTGCCAGCCGCTCGGTGGTGACCAGCCGGCCGGGGGCTGAGGCCACCCCGGAGGCGCTACCCAACCACGCGCCGATACTCCTAGCTCGTCACCGTTAGACACATCGGCAGCCTATGGCTGAACTTCGGCGCTGCTGGGCCATCGAGCCGGAGAGGTGCCGCTCTCTTGCGCGGAGATCGTGCCTTGCTCACTTCGCAGGCTCGGCGCTACCTGCTATGCCCCTGCGCTGACTGAGGCGGGCCTGTCAGGGCTGCGCTGCCCATTCAGTAGGCGTCCTGGCGGCGGCGAAGAGCGGCACGCCGGCATGCTCGGCCAGGTTCGCCCGCCCTCTGAGGTGCCCCAGCTCGATGGCGACGGCGACCCCGAGGCAGTTGCCTCCCATCTTGCGGACGAGTCGGACGGCACCTAGGGCTGACCAGCCGGCGGCGAGGACGTCATCGACCACCAGGACGTCGTCACCAGGCTGGAGCGCGTCGCGGTGAGCACCCATCAACAGGCCGCTGTCGTAACCGCTGACGTAGTTCTGCGTGACCACATCCCTTGGTAGCCGCGGGGTTGGACCTTTGCGCGCCATGACCACGCGGGAACCGAGCACGTAGGCCATCGCACCTGCGAACAGGAAGGCGCGCGCCTCGATGGTCAACAGGACCGGCGGCGGCGAGGCGGAGTACCGGTCGCACAACTGATCGACCAGTGACCGGAAGATGTCAGGCTCTCGCTCCCATACCGCGCTGACGTCGGTGAACCTGACGCCCTCGTGAGGCCAACCCACGATCCGTCCCAGGACCGCGGCGACGCGGTCGTCAAGATCTTGACGAGGACCTGGTTCGGTTGCCGTCATGCGGACACTCTGCCGTAGCAGCGGCTCGCGGCGGGCGGGGACTGCGGCCGCGAGGAGGGGCCGCGTCACGCACGAGCGCCGGCCCTCTTCACCAGGCCGGCCCGCGCACCACGGCTACCTCACGACCACCGACGGGATCGTCCTCACCGGCCAAGCCGTCGTCGAACTCCGCGCCGCCGCCCCAGCCGTCGAGGACGTCATCACGACACCCGGCGCAACACTCATGGGTCTCCGCAGCCGGTAAATGAACGTCGGCGCCGCAGCCACGACCGCCGCGACCGCCGTCGAACAAGTCCTACGACCCGCACGCTCCTAAGGCCGTCCCGCCCGCACGGCCCGGACGGCGGCCGGTCGGGTCCGGCCCAGGCTTACCCTGCGGGGGTGCGTCGAGGATCAGCCGCCCTCGCGGGAGATAGAGGTGGCTCTCCGGGCATCGTGCGAGAAAGTCCCCGGCCGCGTGGAACCTGGAAGGCTCTTCGCGGGGGTTAGGTGTGTGAGGACGAGCCAGTGACCGACGAGCAGGACCTGCCTGAGCTGTACGCGGCGTCCTACGCGCGGCTCGTCGGCGTGGTTGGCGCTGTTTGCGGCAACACACACGAGGCAGAAGAAGCCGTGCAAGACGCCTTCGTCCGGCTGATGGGCCAGTGGTCGAAGGTCGCCGGCTACGACGACCCTGAAGCGTGGGTGCGAAAGGTCGCGCTCGGCTACGTAAGCAACCGCCGGCGCAAGACCCTGAACGGCATCAAGGCCGCGCTCAAGTCCGGCGCTGCTCCGAACGCGCCGGCCCCGTCCGGTGACGGCGTCGATCTCCGACGTGCACTCGCCGCGCTCCCGCGGCCTCAGCGCGAGGTCATCGTCCTGCAGCACCTCGGCCTCGACGTCGCCGCGATCGCCCGCCAGCTCGACATCCCCGAGGGAACGGTGAAATCGCGCCTGTCGCGCGCTCGCGCCGCCCTGAACCCACTGCTTCGAGAGGACCTGAGCGACCGTGTCTGACCTCCACCAGGCCGTGCAGGCCGAGATCGCTGCCCACACCCCGGCGCTGCCGCCGTCGTTCGAGGCGCTCAAGGCCCGCAGGCGCGCCAGCGACCGTCGCCGCATAGGCGCCAGTGTGGTCGTGTCGGCGCTGGCCGTGGCAGGCATCGCGTTCGTCCCGGGCGCGTTCCGGAGCGACGAAGGCAAGGCTCCCGCCCAGGTCGCACAGCCCGGCGGCGAGGTATTCGGCTTCCTCATCAAGGCGGCATACCGCGGGAAAGACCTCTCCGACCGTGTGGCTCTCCAGCGGTGCCTGAACATGCCCGGGACGTCGCAGGTTGCGGTGCTTTACAGCTTCCCCGCGCAGTACAGCGGCCGGGTGGCCGGCCGGGACAACGCTGACGCCTTGAAGGACTGCGTCGAGACGGTCCCTGGATGGGACGTCACGCTAACCCCGGTCGCCAACGTGTCGCCGGTGCCCAGCGCATCTGCTGCCTGGCCCACGTGTACCTCTAGTGGCGTCGAGCTTCCCGTAGGCACTTTGCGAAGCAACCCAGCGGGGGGAGGAGGACTTGTGGGCTGCAGCAGCATCGCATGGCACGCACCGAGCGCGGACGTCGCTGCTTCAAGTGTCGCGATACTCACTCGCCCTCAATGCTTCGGCGAACGCGCCGTAGTGCGAGAGTCATTGACGAAGGTCGAGATCGCCGTCGTCACCGTCACTCTTAGCGGCGTGCATAGCTGCCCGATGATCCCCAGCGGCAGCGTCCGGCTGGAGGTCGCACTGAAACACCCACTGGGCCGGCGGGTGCTGGTACATGCGCCCGTGATCCCGGCTAGCTGATCCGCTGTGGAGAGGTGCCGCTTCTTGATGTCCGCGGGCCAGGCCGGGGACGTCGGATAGCGACCGCTCTTCGACATGCGCTCATCGGCAAAGACCCGACCCGCGGCATGGGCGGACGTTGGATGCCTACCGAGCCACCCCGGGGCCAATCGAATACGTCACCGCGCTCAGGACCTTCTGATCTGGATCACGGGCAGAAACTGGCTGGAGCGCTCCGCCCGGTGGCGGCACGATCAGACGGTGCTCACGCTGCGACCACTCACCGATGCCGACGAGCCCGCTGCCCGGGCGGCCCACGCAGAGCTTGCCCAGGACGGCTTCGAGTTCCTGCTCGACGAGCACGACGGCGAGCCGTGGGCTGACTTCGTCGTGCGTCGCAACCTGCACGCGCACGGCATCGGCCTGCCCGAGGGGTTCGTTCCGGAGACGTTCCTGCTGGCCTTTGCGGAGCGCGAGCTCGTCGGCAGGGTGTCGATCCGGCACACCCTCAACGACGTCCTGCTCCAGGTTGGCGGACACATCGGGTACGGCGTCCGCCCCGCCTTCCGGCGGCGCGGGTACGCCACCACGATCCTCAGCCAGGCGCTCGTCATCGTCGCTGAGCTCGGCGTCGACAAGGCCCTGGTCACGTGCGACGACGACAACATCGCCTCGGCCCGAACGATCGAGCGCTGCGGCGGCGTGCTCCACGACGTGGTGGAGCCCGCGGCCAGCGGGCCTGCCAAGCGCCGGTACTGGATCGGGCTGTCCGGCTAGCGGCACCTCGGCGGCAAGCCCAAGAAGAACGCATGAGAACGCTCCGCCTCTGGCGCACGGCCTCGTGCTCGACATGGTCGGCTCTGTGCTGGCACCACGTCGCGGCATGTCCGGACGCTGCTCAGAATGCGGGAGGGGCATCTCATAGCCTCGTTCCCCACCCCGGCCGCGGCGCGGGCAGGGGATGCGCGCGCACACAGCTTCGTGTCGAGTCAGTGATCCCCGCTGGGTTCACGCGCCTTCGTCGCCGTGCACAGAAAGACGCCGAACTCGCGGTCCTCCTTGAGGATCAGCGTCACGTCGACGAAGCGCACGTCGACGAATCCGACGCGGCCCAGCTGCTCGGCAAGGCGGTGCCTGTCGAACCCGTGATGTCCGTCGAAGTCGACCTTGTCGGCGTGGAAGGCGCCGTCCGGATCCTCGTCAAGATCCGCGATGCACAGCCGACCACCGTCGACCAGCAAGCCGGCCACGGACCGCAACAAACAGTCCAGGTCCTGAACGTGGTGCAACGCCATGGAACTCCACACCACGTCGTAGGCCCCATCGAGCCCGTCTGTCGTCAGGTCTGCCTGGACAGCGCGCAGCCGATCACCCAGCCCAGCCTCCTCGATCCTCTCCCGCGCGACCCGCACCATTCCAGCGGACGGGTCGGTCACGACAACGGAACCGACCAGGTCGGCCAGCAAGATGCTCAGCCGGCCAGTGCCACCACCGACGTCAACAGCACTCATCCGAGGGCTGAGGTCGACGGCCTCCTTGATGGCCTGGGCGATCGCCACCTGCCGCTTCTCATGACCGGGGTCGTCGTCCCAGGTCGCTGCCGCGTCGTCGAATCGTTGGTGCTCGTGCACGTGGTGGAGCCTAGTCCGGGCGCTGCCGCCGAGACCGACTCTGATGTCGACTCGGTTCCGTCCTCGCGCTGCTTCATTGGCCTGGCTCAGGAACGCAGCGGGGTCGGCTCCCACGGCGAAGGTTCCGCCGGGCTGGTTGCCGAGATGTACGACGACGCCGGCACCGCCCGCCAGCCGACGCTGTCGCCCCGTCAGCGGTACGTGCGGGTCCTCCCGCAGAGGGTGACCCTCATCGGCACGTCGGTGTGGACGACCAGGACGGCGCCGCAGGTGACGTGGGACCGCGCGGCATCGATCGTCACGGCCGTGATCCCCGTGCCGGAGACGAGCAGTGCATCCGTCGCCCGCACCGGGCGCTGCGGGCCCCAGGTGCGGGTCTGCGAGACGTACGCGAGGGCCGGGATCTCACCGCCTGTCAGCGCGCCGGCGCCGGTGGCCACCGGCTCGACGATGCCGTCGCCGTATCCGCGGGAGGTGGAGATGACGTCGATTGTCCCGTGCCCGCGTAGGCCGGACAGCCAATAGGCGTGGTCGCCCACGACGGTCGCCGCGCGGTCGTCCTCGGACGGGTCGAGGACGTAGGTGACGTGGACCGGGTCGCGGTCGACGG
Organism: Mycobacteriales bacterium; assembly: GCA_049694795.1. Lineage (GTDB taxonomy): Bacteria > Actinomycetota > Actinomycetes > Mycobacteriales > SCTD01 > RYN-111. The sequence goes on along the minus strand of JBAVRG010000206.1, from coordinate 4,645 downwards.
CGTCCTGCCCGAGCCAGGCAGCGCCGGGGGCGTACTGGTCGTTGGCAGCGAGGGTGAGGTGGTCGGCGGTGAGGTGCAGGTGCTCCTCGAAGCGGGCCCCTGCGGCCGTCAGCGCGTCGATGGTGGCCTTCGTGGTGCTGAGGTTGACCAGCTCGTCCTCGCCGGAGTTCCACGACAGCAGCGGGGTGTTGCGCAGGGACGCGAGCTGGTCGGCGACGGACCCGGGGGCGCCGACGACGGAGAAGCCGCGGCTGAACAGGTCCGGCCAGCGCGCGAGCATCCGGAAGGTGCCGAAGCCGCCCATCGAGTAGCCGCTGACCGTGCTCCAGGAGGCGTCAAGGCGGTAGTGCCGGGCCGCGTCGGCCCATGCCTCGAACGTGTCCGCCTCGGGGGTGCCGGCGTAGAAGCCGTCGGGGCCTCGGCCGGCCGGGGTGAGCACGAGCGAGCCGGTCCCGCGGTCCCCGAGCTGGGACTGGTTGTGGGTGGCGGCGTACTGGTTGTAGTTGGCGGACAGCGAGTGCAGCAGCAGCGTCATCCCGTACCCGCGGGCCCCGACGTGCGTCGGCACGTACAGCGCGTACGGCTGCAGCTGGCCCATCAGCGAGCCCTTGCAGGCCGCGCCCGCGGCGAAGCTGGAGGCGAGGTCGAAGCAGACCTGGGACGGGTCCAGGCCCTGACCGTAGGAGTAGTGGCTCGCGAAGATCCGGTCGATCGGCCCCGTTCGGGGGACGCCGCTGTCGTCGTGGACGCGGCCCCCCAGCTTGGCGAAGTCGACCTCGGCCGAGAACGGTGTGACGTCACCGCGGGTGAGCTGCAGCGACTGCGAGCGCTCTCGCCAGAAGGCGGTCGTCGCGGCGGCGCCGACGGCGGTGTCGGCCATCGTGGCCCCGGCGATGAACGGCTGCGGCTCGGCAGTCCGCGGACCCACGTTGACGATGGCCGCCCCGGGGCCGCCACCGGGCGTGGTGGCCGTCGACGGGCCGGCCGCGGGCGCGAGGTAGTGGCCGGCCGCCGGGTCCCAAAGCCCGACCCCAACGGTCGTACGGACCTTTCCGGTGCCCGGGTTCCACACCGCGTGCGGGACGCGCACCTCGACCTGCCGCCGGGCGAGGTCCACCGAGACGGTCGCCCTGCCCGTGCGGCTTCCAGACACGACGGCGGTGCTGCCGTGCCAGGTGACGAACAGCTGCGACGGGGAGGAGACGCCGGCGCCGAACGGCCAAGCGGTGCTCGGGCCGTCGCCGAGGGCAATCGTCGCGGCGGTTCGGGTCGGGTCGATCAGGGTGTTGAGGGTCAGCCGGAAGGCGGTGGCGTCGGCCAGCGGCTTCATGCGCAGCTCGACGAGGTCCGCGCCGTCGTCGGCGTACCGCTTGTCCGTCGGGTACGTGTAGGTGCCCGCTGCCGGGGAGTACAGGTGCGTCGAGGCGCCGTAGGGGCTGTTCGGGTCGGGGGTGCCGGTGGCGCCGTGGTCGTCGTACAGGAAGTCCTGGTAGAGCCACTCGCCGTCGCGGTACGCCGTCGCGCCGCTGACGAGAATCGGCGCGGCCTTCCAAGGCCCGGTGTTCTCAAGCTGCGGCGCCCGCGGGGCGGGAGCGTAGAGGACGTCGGGGCCAGGGCGGTGGCCGCTGGCAACCGACGGCAATCCGGACGGCGCCGGGTCGACGGCGTGCCCGGTCGGCGCGGCCTGGGCGCCCCCGGCGGCGACGACGACAGCGGAGGTGGCAGCGGCGAGGACACGGGAGAGGCTCGGCACGCTGCAGGCTTCGACGTTGCGCGCGCAGCTCCTCCCTGCTGCGGGCGAGTTCCCGACCGGGCGCGGAGACCGCCGCCGATGTCGTCTGCGAGGCACCAGGTCTCCGGGACCGAACCGCGAGGAAGAGCCATTCCCCGCCGGCGGCATGAGCGACCGGAAGCGGCGTCCATGCCGGCAGATGCCGGCCATCGTGCTGCACGTTGAAGCGGAAAGTCGCCAGCGTGAGATCGCGCAAGGCTCTGACCTGCGAGAATCCGAGAAAAAGGGCCTCTGACCTGCGGTTATACATCTTCCGCTGGTGTCCACGGTTGACCGGTCACTACCCCCTGTCGCCGATCTTTCACGGCCCACAGACGGCCCAGGATTTGTGAACGACGGTTTCGTCGGCTCATCCTGGCACCGCGATACGGTCAGCGATCGAGGACCCGTTGCGCGTCGCCAACCAGGCGCTTCGCCCAGCCCAGCATGTCGCGCGCTTCCTTCTCGGTGGTGCTGATCACGCCGTAGTGCGCGTTGTCCTTGCGCTCCAGCAACCGCTTGAGGTCCTTGGCCATCTGCGGTCCGTGCGGCAGCACCGTGGCGACCAGTTGCTCGGCCTGCCGGTGGTCCTGCCCTCGAGACCGCTCACCCAGGGCGCTGCAACAGGCGGCATCGGCCGCTGCGATCCCGGCCAGTACGGACAGGGCGGCAGCGACCGCGGGCAGGTCAAGACCGGTGTCCTCGCCGAGCTCGAGGACCAGCTCAGCGCCACTGGCGAAGGACTGTGCCTTGCGCAGGCGGGCGCGGGCCTCGGCAGGCGTGCAGGGAGCGACTCGACCGGCTGGGCGGGGGGTCACGCCCGCTCCTCCGCCACGGCCTCGAGCAGGACCTCATCGAGGGTGGCCGTTCCTGCCAGGACCAGGCCGTCTGCCCGCCAGCTGTCCAGGATGGGGTCGGCCGCCTGCACCCGACGCCGGAGCTTGCCGAGGTCTTCGTCGAGGACCTGCAGGTGATTGCCCGTCGCGTGCTGGACGCGTTCCTGCAGCTCGGTGACCTGGTGCTCCCACCGTTGCTGCCAGCCCTGTGCAGCCCTGGCGCCCGACGACATGTCTGGCTGTACGACGAGCAGGTCGATGTCGCTGCTGTCGTCGCCGTCAGCACGGGCGAAAGACCCGAACAGCAGCGCAGTCCGGGGCGCGATCGGCCAGGAGCCGATGCTGTCGCGCATCAGGTCCAGCGCGGCACCGCGCAGCCGGGTGAGGGTTTCGATCGCCGGCCAGGCGAGGTGGTCGCGGTTGGCGACGTACAGCACCGACGGCCCCTGCGGAGTCGCAGTCACGATGCCTGCCTCCGTCAGTCGGGCCAGGACAGCACCCACTGCTGGATGGCTCGCACCCGCGAGGGCCGCGACGCGACGGCCGGACAGGGGCCTCGTGGTCCCGGCCAAGACCGTCAGGACGGGGGCGTCGATGGTCGGGATGATCGAGCGCAAGGGCAATCCAGCATGCATGACGGCTCCGAAGGGACGGTAAGCAAACCTACCACTCGGAAGTTATACCTTCCACATGACCGGTGAGCCACTGCATGCATTTGAGTCCGCGCCGGTCGTCGGGGCGGATCCGAGCTTCCCATGACGGCTAGCGACGTCTTCTCTGCGGACATCAATGCCGACTGCCGCCAACGAGCAGGCGTTCTTCGCGCTAGCTGCTGGGCCTACAGTCCGAGCATGGGGGTTGGTGGGCGAGCTCGTTCGGCGTTCCTGATCGCCTCGCTGGCTCTCGGCCTTGCTGGCTGCGGGAGCGGTTCAGGACTGTCCAGAGAGACCGGCACGATCACATCGCTGACTCCCGTGTTGTGCATCGGGAGGTCCACCGCTCAGGGCGTGTGCCTCCGAAACGGGGAGTCCGCTGGGCATCGGCTTGGCGAATGCGTGGTTTTCACCTTCACCGGGACCGCGGCGGCACCCAAGAGCCTCCAGGTGACGAGCGCCGCGGATCCGTCCGAGCATCGGGCAGATTGTCCGAAGGCGTCATAGACAACCGTTTAGCGCCGAGACCAGGCGATTCTTCGATGTTCGGCAGGCGATGCTCGCCGGCCGGTTCCGGCATGCTTGTCCCATGTCAGGACACACGTTGTGGTGGGTCGCGCTGGGCCTCTTCATCGTCGGAGCCGCGCGAGCTGAGCTGGGGCGGATGAACGATCCGCATGAGCCGATCATCCCTCGTGGCTTCATGAAGTTGAAGCACGCCCGGCTTGGCGCTCCCTGGATCGCGGCCGGCGTCGTGATGTTCCTCATCGGTGCCGTCATTCGGCTGCTCGGCTGAGACGCACTCCGTGGAGGGCTGAGAAGCGGCGTTATCGTCACCAACGCCGCCGAGCAAAGAGGCGGCGTTCTTCACCTCGCTCGTGGTGGCTGAGGACAATCTCGATGGATATGGCCTCGCTCGCGCATAGCCTTCTGGGATGCCGATCGACGAGACGCTTGCCAAGATCGAGGAGGATTTTGCCGCTGGTCGTGCAGCGCTGGCTCGCCAGCGACTGAAGGGGCTGGTCGGTAGCTTTCCAGAGCGGCTAGACCTTCGAGAGCAGCTCGCTGCCTTGTATCGGCACGAGGGTGACTTAGCTCAGGCCGGGCGATGGTCGTTCCTTGCGGACGCACCCATACGTGAGGAGCTTGAGGCGTTCGAGAGTGTCCACAAAGTTGATCTCTCGGGCGCCATGAGGGCCCTGAAATGGCCAGGAGGTGAGGCGGCGGCACCCTCCGCGGCAGCCTCCGAGCGGCTTCGTGTCAACGGCGGCTGAAAACTGACCCCCCTTCGGCATCTGAAAGTTGACCCCCTCAGTCGTTGTCGTTGGTCTTGTTGGCTGTCGGGACGCGGCCGAGGTCGCGGTCTTTGAGGCGGTAGCTGTCGC
>JBAVRG010000205.1:0-7379 GCA_049694795.1 Mycobacteriales bacterium | reverse complement strand
GTCCCGCGTGATGTAGAGGATCCCGCGCACGTCGGGGTCGTGCAGGAGGTTGACCCCGGTCGTCTCGACGTGCCGCCAGCCGTTCCCTGCCCGCACCCGAAGCAGGGTCGTGCCGTGCCGACCCGGCCCCTGCATCAGCCAACGCCGGCGATCAGCGGCCTGGGCCACGTCGTCCGGGTGCACGTAGCTGAGCGCCGCCCTGCCCGGCGCCTCGGCCGGGTCCGCGCCGAGCACCGCCCAGCTCGCGTCGTTGACGTAGCGGACGATCCCGTCCTCCCCTACGACGGTGACGATGTCCCGGGCGTGCCGCACCAGCGCCTCGCACAGCGACGTCGACCCGCTCACGCACCCCTCCCCCCGGAAGCGCTGCCATGATGCCCCGTTCGTGCCCCCGGGGACAGGCGACCTGCCATCTGGGTCGAACATCCCTTCTTGAGCCGTTCAGGGCTTACGCCCGACTCTGGGAAGCCCTCTGCGCGGTCACCTCGGCCTGGACTGCAGGGCTGCGGCCGAAGCAGAGAGCGTGTATGACGTCGTCAACGGTCGGTTCGACCCCCAGGAAGCCCGATGACCGCCATGGACCCGCGCGAGCCAGCTCACGCGCCCGCTCCTGCAGGGGGGTGCCCGCACCCGCAGTACCGCTGTTTGCGTTGCGGTCACACCGGATGCGACACCCGGCCGTGCGACCAGCGGGGCTTCCACGCGGGCCTGTGCCGCCAGTGCGGCCACTTCGAGAAGGTCAGGACCTGATGAGCGACGAGCCGGTTGCTGTCGAGGCGGTCGGCCGGCCGCACCCGAAGGAGCCGGCCGTCGTCCACTCAGCCCCCGCGCGGCCGGTTGCCAGAAGAGATGCTCCGACGCAGGCCTGTGAGCGCCTCGCGGGACGAAGCCCGGACGCCACGCACGTTCGACCGCACCTGGATGGCTGCGGCGGACAGGCCGGCGCGTGTGCGGGTGACCTGCGAGGTGGCTGCGCGCACGATCCGTCGGCCCGTCGTTGCTGCTGCACCGAGCGCCTGCCCGATGAAGCGGGCCGCCAGGACGGCTGGCCGCGTCGCACGTGCTGCGGCGCTGCCAAGCGCGCGGGCACCTGCGACCGCCGCTCGGCAGCCGGCTGCGGCACCCCGAGCCAGTCCCCGCGCCAGCCCGTACGCAGGCCGAAGCAGGAACCGCGACACTGCGGCCATCCCGCGACGTACGGCGCCGACACCGCGGCGGGTCGCGGAGGCAGCGGTGCGCCCCAGAGCGGTGACGCGGTGGCTGAACGCTGACAGCACCCTCCCGACAGCCCTACCCACCGAAGCGGCGACGCCGATCACGGCTCGGAGCACCGCCCGCATCGCCTGCAACGAGGTCAGCAGCGCCTGGCGCACGTCGCGGAACAGGCCCGCCAGCGCGCGTAGGACCGGCAGGAGGCCGGCACGGACTGCTCTGGCGAGGCCGCTGACGACTCCCCCGACGACGACGATCGCGTGGCTCACCGCGGACCTGAGTCGTCGAGCCGCGTGACGGATGAGCCGCGCGGTCGCGGCGGCGCCAGCCAGCAGGGCACCAAGGGCCTGGGCGATCGGCCGGACCCCCAGCAACAAGGCGTGCCGTGCTCCGGTGACCAGCGTTCGTGCCACGCGGACGACGTGTCGGACGGGGAGGGCCAGCGCCCGTCCCGCCTTGAGCACCACCTGAGCAACCGCCCTCAGCGCGGTCGCCGCCCCTCTCCCCAGACCTCGCAGCAGTACGAGGACGCGACGCATCGTGGCTCTGACCGGTACGACGATGCGGAGCAGGACTGCCCTCGCCAAGCGCCCGGCGCCGCGCGCACTGCGAAGGAGACCACAGGCGCCGGTTCGAGCCAGAACGAGGATCCGGCGCACGGCTGCTGCCAGGGCTCGACCGCTCAGACGCAGTCCCTGGAGCAGCTGACGCGCGCCGGCCCGGAGAGGAAGGAGGAGACGGCGCACGACCTCGCGCATGGCCGACACAACGCTGCGGAGTACTCCGAGAACCGCGCGAGCGCAGGCCCCGACCGCAACCGCAAGACGCACCCCCAGAGCGCGGAGCACTCGGAACGGCCACGCCGTTGCCCTGCCGACCATCCCCGCAAAGCGAGCGATCGCCCGAACGCCGTCACGGAAGCGCGCAGCCAGGGTCCGGGCAGCCAAGCCGGCGAGCCGACCAGCCGCCACGAGGGGCTGCACGCTCCTGCCAGCGAGGCGGCCCAGTGCTGGCAGCCCGCGTGTCCAGAACGCCTTGACCCCCTCCCACGCCAGGACGAACGGCAACAAGGGCAGCGCAAGCGCTCGCCCGAGCACGCCGACTTCCTCGGTCGGTGTCGGCGCGACCTGCTCGGGTTCGGCGGACGCTTCCGGTTCCGGTTGGACCTGGGGCAGTGTCACGGGTCTGCCCGCTTCAACATCGAGCGCAGGACATCAATGCGCGCCACCGAGCTGCCACCGGTCAAGGCCTCGAGCTCTCGCATGGCGGCGACCCCGGCTTCTCGCGCATGCAGCTGCTCGCTGTCGCCCGCCGGCTCGGACGCCCCATCCGTGTCCCTTCGCGGCAGGACCTTCGCCAAGCCGGTGAGGGCGCGCGTCCGGGTCTCGACGTATTCCGTCTCTGCCGAGCCTGCTGGCTGTCGTCCCTGGAGCAGGCCCGCCACCTCGATCATCGCGAGATGGGCCACCTCCAGGGCCTCAAGACCGAAGGCGGTCGTTGACCCGCCGTTGCGCGAGACCTGGTGATAGGCGCTCACCAGAGCCTGGGTAGCCGGGTGGTCAGTGTTCAGCGGCAAGCCCTGTGCCAGGGACGACTGCAGCCGATGGCCTGCCCGACGACGAAGCAGGCGCTGCCAGAGGTCGCGCATCGGCAGGATCAGCCCGAGCCCGATGGCTCCGCAACCCAGTGCGAGCAGCCCGTTCGACAGACCGGCGACCTCGGTCGCCGCGACCAGCCCCGCGCCACCGATCAGCAGCACCGCGTCGAACGCTCCGGGGCCCTCACGGGTCGGCTGGCCGAAGACCTCGTCCAGCAGCTCGTCGAGCTCGTCCCGCTCGGGTCGTCGGTCCGTGTCGAGCGCGATCAGCGGGCCAGGAGTCCAGGGCACGACGACCACAGAGGCCGCCCCTCCCGGCTCAACCACCCGACGCTCCTCGCTCTGGACCGGCCAGAAGTATCCGGCAGACGGCTCATCACCCTCCCACGGTCCCGAACCCCAGCGCAGTGACGTCCTGGGGGCCGGCCAGCGACAGCGAGTCGGCCCGTTCCGCCAGCCGGGCCGGATCATCCTGGCCGTCGGTGATGATGGGCTCGGGGAGCCACTCGCCGACGTACTGCTCGCGGCGGGCGCGTGCGGATCGGAGCTCGTTGATCGCCAACCGCGTCGTGACCGTCGCGACGTACGCGTGGGGTGACGCGATCTGCTCCCCGGCCTCGAGCGCAAGATGCACCCGCACTAGCGCTTCCTGCACGACGTCCTCGGCCTCGGAGACGCTGCCGAGCATCCGGTAGGCGATTCCGAACGCGACAGGCCGAAGGTCGTCGAGCAGCTGCTCGTGCCCTGTCATGCGGTCAAGAACCCCTGCCGCCAGCTCGGGTGCGCCGGACGCCACTGCAGCTCGCGCTTGGCCTTCGCGTTGGAGGCACCGCGAAGCTCCGTCATCATCACCACGCCGACCTGCCCGGCGAACAGTCGCCCCGCGAGTCGCGGCACCCGCATCGGCTTCTTCGCGCCCAGCTCCCGAGCCAGCGCCGGCAACCACTCCGCGACCGGCGCGGGGTCGTCGTCGACGATGTTGTAGACGCCGCGGGTGCCGCGCTCGATCGCCGCCACCGTCGCGTCCGCCGCATCGGCGACGTGGATGAACGACCAAACCCCACGACCGTCGCCCACCAACGGGAACTTGCGCTGCCGGATCATCTCCAGCTGCTCCCCGCCAGGGGCAAGCGATGTACCCGGCCCGTAGAACCCGCCGTAGCGCAGCACGATCCCCTCAGTCCACGTCGCGCCGAGGACAGCCTGCTCGACGTGGCGGATCGCCGCGACGACCCCTCGCTGCTCCCGCGCGGGCGAGGTGTCGAAGGGATCGACCTCGCTCTTGACCGGTCCACCGGTGCGCGCGTAGCAGGCGAAGAAGCTCTGCGCCACGAACCGCTGCACCCCGACCGCCTTGCCGGCCGAGAGCAGGTTGTCCGTGCCCTCCGTCCGCAACCGGTTGGTCAGCGCGAAGTCGCGGTCGAAGCGCCGCAGGTCCAATGCCGGCGGGATCGCGGTCAGCTCGTGAACGATCACGTCCGGCTTCGCCGTGACGACCGCCTGCGCGACCTGATCGGGGTCCAGCGCGTCCGCAACAACCGGTACGGCGCCGAGCTCGTCGAGCAGCGACTTCTTCGACTCGCTGCGCGTCATGCCGTGCACCTCGTGCCCAGCGGCGACCAGGCGCGGCACCAGTTGCCTTCCGATCGCTCCTGCCGCCCCCGCCACAAGAACCCTCATGATCAACTCCCTGATTGCCGTCCGTCTTCACCAGGGAAGACAAGATGGCGCCGGCAGTTGTGACAACGTCGGTGTACCACCTCGAGGTCCGAGCTCAACGACGGGACGTGAGGAGGCGCACGATCATGCCGCCGAGCTCGCTGTGGGACGGGTCCGAGTCGGTGGCTGCTCAGGCGTCCCAGGAAGTCCTCGCTCAAGCTGTAGCGACGTTCCAGGTTGGCCAACCGCCGGGCCGGCTGCCCCGGGTGACCGACCCGGCGTCGGCATTCGTGCTGGCCCGTTGACGGCGTGACCAGTCGGGCCGGTGCTCGTTGATCAGCGTGTGACCCGCCGACTACCGCTGCTGCTGGCTGCCGTGACGCTCGTGGGCGTCGTCGTGACCCCCAGCCTTGCGACGACCTCGCGCACGCTCACCCTCACCGCCAGCGGTAGCGCGAGCGGGCTGCTCCATCTGCCCGCCGGGGTGCACCTGGCCTGGTCGAGCGCAACCGTGAGCACCTCCGGTCACTACGCCGCGCTGATGCTGGACCGGCTGGTCCCGGACCGCGCCAAGGGCACCACGACCGCGGTCCTCGCGACCGCGCCTGGCCTCGGTACCGTTCGGTCCGCGCCTGCCGACAGCGCGTCGTACCCGGCGGGGTTCTACCGGCTCGCCACGGTCGGCGACGCGCCCGTGACGTTCCACGTGAGCTGGACCGGGATGCCGAGCCGGCACGTGACGCTCACGGGCCCGCTGCGGCCTTCGGCGAGCAGGGTCGATGCGGCCCCTTCGGGCGTCGCGCCCTACGCCGCCCAGGCCCCTGCGGGCCGCGGCGCCGAGGCCGTGGTGGCGCTGTCCCGATGGGACACCACCCGCAGCCTCGGCATGTACGACGCGAACGCAGACGTGTGCCTGGCGACCACCGCGGGAAGCTGCCAAGGACCCGCGACATCGGAGCACGGCCTGTCGACCGGGGTGTCCGATCCGTCCAGCCTGACCAGCGGCCTCGTGACCGTCCGAGCAGCCGGCAGCGCCGCGGCCCGGGCGATCACGCACCTGACCGGCTCGGAGCAGGCCACCCGGGTCCGGCTGCTCGTCCTGAGCGTGCCGCTCGTCACGATCCCGGCGCCCATCAGGTCTGGGGCGCTGCAGGCTGCCGCCGCCGTCCCCGATGGGCACGGGGATGTGCCGGACGTGCGCCTGCGCGTCGGACGCCTCGGGTCGGCGATGCCCGCGGTGTACACGGCGACGGGCATGGGGCCGGCGGGGATCGCGGACCCGGCCGTCTCGCCGGATGGCACCCAGGTGGCCTTCGTCGAGTCGACCGCCTACTGCCAGCGCCTCGCGGTCGTGTTCGCCGACGGGAGCGCGCACCGCTTCTTGACCCCGACCTCGGCGAGCACGTGCATGGGCCTGGACGCGCCGGTCTGGTCCCCGGACGGCACCCGGATCTGGGTCGGCGGCTACGACAGCAACGGCCGGTCACACGCCTGGGTCGTCGACGTCGACGGGGCCAGCCCGGCCCAGGCGCTCCGCCTTCCCAGCGGCGCGGTCCCGATGGGCATCAGCCCTGACAGCCGGCTGCTCGTGGTCATGCTTCCGCCGGCGCGCGGGCAGCGCTGGAACCGGACCGGGGTCGTCCGCACCGACGGCAGCGGACTGCGGATCTTCCCCGGTCAAGGCGTGATGGGCTCCTGGGTCAGCCCTCTGGTCGTGCGATCGCGGCGATGAAGGTGCTACGGGAGGGCAACGACCGGGTCACCGTCCAGACCGGCCTGCTCGACCTGCGCACCGGGCGGTGGACCGGCCTGGAGGTCACCCAACCGGCCCGTGGTTGGGGACGGGCCCGGCCGCTGCAGTGGTCCCCGGATGGCCGCGAGCTCTACTACCAGTGGTACGGCTACAAGGCGAACGGCGACGACACGGCGACGAAGGTGTACCGAACCAGCGCCTCCGGGTCCGGGCGGGTCGACGTGACACCCCCGCTGGGCTCCTGGCAGACCGCACTCGCGCTGCAACCCCGGTACCTCGCGAGGGCCTGACCGGCGAGCCGAGGACGGGCACGTCTCGCGCCGCGACAAGGCTTGTCCCGCCGCCAGTCCTCGACGGCGGGACATCCCGACGACTAGCGCGGAGCGGGCAGGGTGCTACCGCGCCACCTACCCGGGCACCACAACGGTCCGCGGTCGAAGCGGCTCGCTCTCTGCGTCGAGCCCGAACAGCTTCACCCGGGCCATGACGATCTCACTCTGACCTCTCGGATGGCCGCGACGTCGCCCGCCATCGCTCGCTCCGAGAGGCTGGCCTGCAGGGCGTCCAAACGAGATCCCTCGAGCTGACGACGGTCTGCCACTGCATCCGCCACGTGCTCCTTCATCGCCTGCGTGACGACGTTGTAGGCGGTGCCCTTGGATGAGTTGCCCATCTCCTCGGCGATGGCCGCGAGGGACTGCCCCCACTTCGGTTGACTCGTTTCGGTAGGGGCGTTCAGGCCGCCGCAAGGGTCCGGTACATCCGACTCCACGACGCTCGGCACACCGCGGCCACCCTGCTGCTCAGCGCCGGAGTCGACCCGCGCGTCGTGATGGAGCTCCTCGGCCGCTCCCAGATGCGCACGACGACCGACACGTACTCCCACGTGATGCCGGCCCTGGCCCAGGAGGCGGCGGACAAGATCGGCGCCGCCCTGTGGGGGCGAACAGTCGTTCGAGGCTGGTTGCGCACACTGTTGCGCACAGAACGACGCTGGGCCCCTAGACAGATGTCTAAAGGCCCAGGTCAACGGGGTGGAGCTGAGGGGACTCGAACCCCTGACCCCCACACTGCCAGTGTGGTGCGCTACCAGCTGCGCCACAGCCCCGTGGTGCTCGCAGCACTCTACAGGAAGTCAGGAGGCGCCCGTCGGGGCTC
>JBAVRG010000204.1:0-9428 GCA_049694795.1 Mycobacteriales bacterium | reverse complement strand
GCAGCGCGGACCTGTTCGTGCACGCCTCGGAGATCGTCGGCGACGGAGGGGCGAAGCTGCTCAGGGAGGGCCAAGCCGTCGAGTTCGAGGTCGGCGAGGGCGAGCGCGGCCCGCAGGCGCGCCGGGTCCGGGTCACCGGCGAGGTGGCCGGCGGCACGGTCGTGGGCGTCCTCGGCACCGTCGCCTGGTACGAGCCCGGCAAGGGCTACGGCTTCGCCAAGCCCGACGGTGGCGGCCCCGAGGTCTTCGTGCACAGCTCCGCCATCGCGACCGGCGGCGTGGTCGCCGAGGGGCAGCGGGTGGCCTTCCTGATCACCGAGGGCGAGCGCGGGCCCCAGGCCGCGAACCTCATCCCGCTGGGAGCCGGCGCCGGCCAGCCCGCTGCGACCGACGGCGCCGACGGCACCGTGTCCTGGTACGACGAGGCCAAGGGCTTCGGGTTCGTCACCCCCGATGCCGGTGGTGACGACGTCTTCGTCCACGTCCGGGCCCTCGCCGAAGGGCTGACCTGGCTGACCGAGGGCGACCGCGTGGCCTACGACGTGGTCCAGGGCGACAGGGGCCCGCAGGCCCGCGACCTGCACCTCGTGCACGGCGCCGCGACCGAGGACGCGCCTGCGCCCGCACGCGCCGGCGAGGGCGTGGTCGCGCGCTACGACGCAGAGCGCGGCTTCGGCTTCATCACCCCGGACGCGGGTGGCGCCGACCTGTTCGTGCACATGTCCGTCCTGGGCGGCGCCGAGCCGCTGCGCAAGGGCGAGCGGGTCAGGTACGCGGTGCGCCAGAGCGACCGGGGGCCGCAGGCCGACCGCGTCGAGCGCGTCTGAGGGGCTGGGCCACCCCCACGACGACCGGCCGGGACGGGCAGCACTTTGTCACTGTTTGTCCCGGTCTGGGCGAGCCAGGATGTCGCGGAGCAAGCACCGGTGCCAGCCGTGGGACGTGCCCGCGCACGGCTCACCCGTCGGGACGCTCGCGCGCTGCTCCTGCGGCCGGATCTGGATGACGTTCACGGTGTCACCCACGGTGAGCCGTGAGCAGCGGTGGCGCCGGATCCGTGGCTCGCAAGCCCGGCGCCTGACGAGGGTGGGCATCACCCCCGCTGCCCTGCAACCGGCACCGGGGCCACGCCAGCTGCTCAAGGCCCTCCGCCTGCGTCGCACCCCGGCGAGACGCGCCTGGGACGCCACGCGCTGACGTCGTCGGGGCCTGGTGCGCCGCGGGCGCCTACTCCCACTCGATGGTGCCCGGAGGCTTGCTCGTCACGTCGAGCACCACCCGGTTGACCTCGCGCACCTCGTTGGTGATGCGGGTCGAGATGCGCGCCAGCACGTCGTAGGGCACCCGTGCCCAGTCGGCGGTCATGGCGTCCTCGGACGACACCGGGCGCAGGACGACCGGGTGGCCGTAGGTGCGACCGTCGCCCTGCACCCCCACCGACCGCACGTCGGCGAGCAGCACCACCGGGCACTGCCAGATGTCGCGGTCGAGGCCGGCCTTGGTCAGCTCCTCGCGGGCGATCGCGTCGGCCTCCCGGAGCAGGTCCAGCCGCTCCTGGGTGACCTCGCCGATGATGCGGATGCCCAGCCCGGGCCCAGGGAACGGCTGGCGCCAGACGATCGCCTCGGGCAGCCCGAGCTCGATCCCGACCGCTCGGACCTCGTCCTTGAACAGCGTGCGCAGCGGCTCGACGAGCGCGAACTGCAGGTCCTCGGGCAGCCCGCCGACGTTGTGGTGCGACTTGATGTTGGAGGTGCCGGCACCGCCCCCGGACTCGACCACGTCCGGGTAGAGGGTGCCCTGCACCAGGAAGTCGACCGGCTCGTCCGCGGAGATCTCGCGGGCGGCCTCCTCGAAGACCCGGATGAACTCGCGGCCGATCGCCTTGCGCTTGGCCTCCGGGTCGGTCACCCCGGCGAGCGCGTCCAGGAAGCGCTTGGAGGCGTCGGCGACGTGCAGCGTCACCCCGGTGGAGGCGACGAAGTCCTCCTCCACCTGCTCGGCCTCGCCCTTGCGGAGCAGGCCGTGGTCGACGAAGACGCAGGTCAGCTGGTCGCCCACGGCCTTGTGGACCAGGGCGGCGGCCACGGCGGAGTCGACGCCGCCGGACAGCCCGCAGATGACGCGCTTGCTGCCGACCTGCTCGCGGATGCGCGCGACCTGCTCCTCGACGACGTTGACCATCGTCCAGGTGGGGCGGCAGCCGGCGGCCTCGAGCAGGAACCGCTTCAGGACCGCCTGCCCGTGCTCGGAGTGCAGGACCTCCGGGTGGAACTGGACGCCGTACAGGCCGCGGCTGGTGTCCTCGAAGGCCGCGACCGGGGTCGCGTCGGTCACTGCCGTGACGGTGAAGCCGGGAGGTGCCTCCGCGACCGCGTCACCGTGCGACATCCAGACCGACTGCTGCTCGGGCAGCCCCTGGAACAGCACGCCGCCGGACGTCACCGACAGCGCGGTCCGGCCGTACTCGGCGGTGCCGGTCTGCGCGACCCGGCCGCCGAGGGCCTTGGCCATGGCCTGGTGGCCGTAGCAGATGCCGAAGGTCGGGACGCCCGTGTCGAAGAAGCCGGCGGGCACCTGCGGCGCGCCGTCGGCGTAGACCGACGAGGGGCCACCGGACAGGATCACGGCCTTGGGGGCGCGCGCCCGGATCTCCTCGGCGGTGATCGTGTGCGGGACGATCTCGGAGTAGACGTGGCACTCGCGCACGCGCCGGGCGATGAGCTGGGCGTACTGGGCCCCGAAGTCGACGACCAGGACCACGTCGGTGTCCGTCATCCCTTGGAGTCTAGGAGATCACCGCGCCTCCCCGTGGACCGTTGCTGCGTGCGACACCATCTGCAGCCGTGGAGGCTCTCGAGCGGCAGCGACTGGCGACCGCGGCGGTCTGGCGGGCCGACGTGGCCCGTCGGCGAAGTGGTGCCTGGCTCTGGCTCGACGGCCTGGCGTGCCACACGACCGGCCTCGGCGTCCGCCCCTGGAACGGCGCCCACCTCGTCGCGCCGGACGGCATGGCGCGACTCGACGAGGCAGCCGCGTGGTTCGACGCGTGGGACGTGCCGTGGGGCGTCCTGGTCCCGGCCGAGATGGACGTCGCACCGCCGGGGCTGACCCACCTCACCGACCAGCCGGTGATGCTCCGCGACCTCGCGGGGCTCCCGACCGCGCCCGACCTGGACCTGCGCTGGGACGCCGGCCTCGATGCCGCTGCCCTCCAGGCAGAGGGCTTCAGCGAGCCGCGAGACCGCTCCGAGGCCTTCGTGCTGCCGAAGGTCGGGGCACCTGCCTCCGCCGTCGTCGTCGGGTACGACGGGAGCCGGCCGGTCGCGACGGCCACCGTGTTCTGGGTGGACGGGGTGGCCGCGGTCTACGGCGTGGCCACCGTCCCGAGCCACCGCCGGCAGGGCTGGGGGGCGGCCGTGACGACCGCGGTGCTGCACGAGGCCGCGCGGCTCGGCTGCGACCTCGCGTTCCTCAACCCCAGCGAGCCCGGGCGCGGCGTCTACGCGCGGCTCGGCTTCGAGGACGCGCCGCCCTGGCGGGTCTTCGTCCCCCCGGCGGGCTGACGGACCGAGGGCGCCGCCCGGGGTGACCCAGCACGGCGCCCTCGACGTGGCGGTCGTGGTCCCCCGACCGACTCCCGCCGTGCGGGAGCGCAGCCCCCGCGACGCTCCCGCAGGCATTGGGTCACATCACGCGAGGGAGCGGAAGACCTGTGTCGGGAACCCGACAACTCAGGCGAACGTCCCGCGCTGCTGGGCGCGCTGGAGGTCCTTCCCCTCGGTGCGCAGGGCGGGCGCGACCATGACGTCGACCTTCTGGAACTCCTTGATCGAGGAGTACCCGGTCATGGCCATGGCACGGCGCAGGCCGCCGAAGATGTTCGTGGCGCCGTCGTCGGTCTTGGCCGGCCCGGTGAGGATCTCCTCGAGCGTGCCGACCGGCTCGGTGCGGACGCGGGTGCCGCGTGGCAGGACCGGGTGGTGCGAGGCGTGGCCCCAGTGCCAGCCGCGACCGGGGGCCTCCGCGGCCTTCGCCAGCGCGCTGCCCATCATGACCGCGTCGGCGCCCATCGCGATCGCCTTGGCGACGTCGCCGCCGGTGCGCATGCCGCCGTCGGCGATGACGTGCACGTAGCGGCCGCCGGACTCGTCGAGGTAGTCGCGGCGGGCCCCGGCCGCGTCGGCGATCGAGGTGGCCATCGGCACGCCCAGCCCGAGGATCGCGCGGGTGGTGTTGGCCTGCCCCGGGCCGACGCCGACCAGGATGCCGGCCGCGCCGGTGCGCATGAGGTGCAGCGCGGACTGGTAGGTCGCGCAGCCGCCCACGATCACCGGCACGTCGAGCTCGGCGATGAAGCGCTTGAGGTTGAGCGGCTCGGTGCGGGTCGAGACGTGCTCCGCGGAGACCACGGTGCCCTGGATGACGAACAGGTCGACGCCGGCGTCGATGACGGTCTGCGCGAACTGCACGGTGCGCTGAGGGGTGAGGGAAGCCGCCACGGTGACCCCGGCGTCGCGGACCTGCTTGACCCGGGCGGTGATGAGATCGGCCTCGATCGGCTTGGCGTAGATCTCACGCATCCGGTCGACGGCCCGGTCGGTCGGCAGCGACGCGAGCTCCTCGAGCAGCGGCTCAGGGTCGTCGTACCGGGTCCACAGGCCCTCGAGGTCGAGCACGCCGAGGCCGCCGAGGCGGCCGAGGGCGACGGCGGTCTCCGGGGAGACGACGCCGTCCATGGGGCTCGCCATGAGGGGCAGCTCGAAGCGGTAGGCGTCGATCTCCCACGCCAGGCTGACGTCCTCGGGGTCGCGGGTGCGCCGCGACGGGACGATCGCGATGTCGTCGAACCCGTAGGCCCGCCGCCCGGTCTTGCCGATGCCGATCTCGACCTCTGCCATCACTGCCCGCTGTAGTTGGGAGCCTCGACCGTCATCTGGATGTCGTGCGGGTGGGACTCCTTCAGCCCCGCCGCCGTGATCCGGACGAAACGGCCCTTGTCCTGCAGCTCTGCGATGCTCGACGCGCCGACGTAGTACATCGACTGCCGCAGGCCCCCCACCAGCTGGTGCGCGACGGCGCTGAGCGGCCCGCGGTAGGGCACCTGGCCCTCGACCCCCTCCGGGATGAGCTGGTCGTCGCTGGAGACGTCGGCCTGGCTGTAGCGGTCCTTGGAGAACGACTTCTTCGGACCCCTCGACGACATCGCACCGAGCGAGCCCATGCCTCGGTAGGTCTTGAACTGCTTGCCGTTGGTGAAGACCAGCTCCCCAGGGCTCTCCTCGACGCCGGCGAGCAGCGAACCGAGCATCACGGTCTCGGCGCCAGCGACGAGGGCCTTGGCGATGTCACCGGAGTACTGCAGACCGCCGTCGCCGATCACCGGCACGCCCGCCTGCTTGCACGCGAGGGCCGCCTCGTGGATCGCCGTGACCTGCGGCACCCCGACGCCGGCCACGACCCGCGTGGTGCAGATGGACCCGGGCCCGACACCGACCTTCACGCCGTCGGCGCCCGCGTCGACGTGCGCCTGCGCCCCGGCCCGGGTCGCGACGTTGCCGCCGATGATGTCGACGTGCCCGGCGGCCGGGTCGCCCTTGAGCTGGGCGATCATGTCCAGCACGCCCTTGCCGTGGCCCTGCGCGACGTCCACGACGATCGCGTCGACCCCGGCGTCGACGAGCGCCATGGCTCGCTTGAACGCGTCACCGTGGAAGCCGATCGCCGCGGCGACCCGGAGCCGGCCGTCTGCGTCCTTGGTGGCGAGCGGGTACTGGTCCTTCTTCACGAAGTCCTTGACCGTGATGAGCCCCTGCAGCCGGCCCGCCGCGTCGACGAGGGGCAGCTTCTCGATCTTGTTGGACTGCAGGAGGCGCAGGGCCTCGTCGTTGCCCACGCCGACCGGCGCGGTGACGAGCGGCATCGGGGTCATCACGTCGCGCACCAGGCGCTGCTGGTCGACCTCGAACCGGGTGTCGCGGTTGGTGACGATGCCGAGAAGCACGCCGTCGGCGTCGACGACCGGCAGGCCGCTGATGCGGTAGCGGCCGCAGAGCCGGTCGACGTCCTCGAGGGTGTGCTCCGGCGAGCAGGTGACGGGGTTGGTGACCATGCCGGCCTCGGACCGCTTCACGAGGTCGACCTGGGCGGCCTGGTCCTCGATCGACAGGTTGCGGTGCAGCACCCCGATGCCGCCCTGGCGCGCCATCGCGATGGCCATGCGGGCCTCGGTCACGGTGTCCATGGCGCTGGACACGAGCGGGATGTTCAGGGAGATGCGCTTGCTCAGCCGGGTCGCGGTGACCGCCTCGGCCGGGTTGACCTCGCTGTAGCCAGGCAGGAGCAGGACGTCGTCGAAGGTCAGTCCGAAGGGCGCCAGCAGGCCCCCGTGGCTCTGGTCGTGAAGCGGGTCCATGCGTGCTGCTCCCGGCTGCCGGAGGAAGCGCACCATCCTAGCCGCAACCGAGGCTGGCACCCGTCATCCCGCAGGGCGCGCCGGTACGGCGGGAGCAGGGCGCCGGGATCAGCTGACCAGTCCGCGGCGGAACCCGAGAGCCACCGCCTGCGCGCGGTCGTTCACGCCGAGCTTGCGGAACAGCCTGCGGGCGTGCGTCTTGACGGTGTCCTCGGACAGGTAGAGCTCGCGCCCGATCGCGCTGTTGCTCTTGCCCTGCGACATACCGGTGAGGACCTGCAGCTCGCGCTCGGTGAGCTGGGCCTGCGGCGGGCCGGTGCGGACCGGTTCGCGCGAGGTCATGGCGCGGCGCAGCGAGGGCTCGACCAGGTCGATGCCGTCGAGGGCGTGCGCGACGGCAGCGCACAGCTCCTCGTGGGAGACGTCCTTGAGCAGGTAGCCGCGCGCTCCCGACGAGACCGCAGCGGCGACCTGGTCGCGGTCGTCGGCAGCCGTCAGCATGATCACCTTGGCCTGGGGGAACAGCGAGACGAGCCGGCGGGTCGCCTCCAGGCCGCCCAGGCCCGGCATCCGCACGTCCATGAGCACCAGGTCGGGCTGCTCGTGCGGGTAGCGGGCGAGCACCTCCTCACCGGAGGCGGCGGTCTCCACCTTGTCCACCCCGGGCACGCCCGCGACGAACTGGCGGAGCCCCTCTCGCACGATCCGGTGGTCGTCGCAGATGAGCACGGTCGTCACTGTTGCGTCCTAGCCTCGGGGTACGGGAGAGCGAGCCGGAGCCGGCCGGCGGGAGCGGAGAGGTCGCCGCCGAGCACCTGGGCGCGGCGCACCCAGCGCTCGGGCGACGGCAGGGGGGCGCCCCCGTCGACGTCGAGCATGAGCTGGCTGCCGTCGCGACGCAGCGCCACCCGGACCGGCCCGGCGTCGGCCTTGGCGACCGCCTGGACCAGCCGGTAGGCCGTCACGGCGGGGACCCCGCGCAGGGCGCCGGCCGCCTCCACGTCGCCGACCACGCCGATCGCCGTGCCACCGGCCTGCACGAGCTGGTCGGACAGCTGCTGCAGGGCCTCGAGCAGCCCGGCTGCACCGCGCGGACGCAGGTGCCACAGGTGACGGCGGACCTCGACGAGCGCCTGCTGCACGGCGTCGCGCGCCAGCACCGCGTCACCGCCGCGGACCGCGGCGTCGGAGGCGTAGCGCGCCACCACGAGGGACTGGACCGGGCCGTCGTGCAGCCCGTCGGCCAGCTCGTCGCGCTCGTCCTCCGCCGTGGCGAGCAGGTCGGAGCACTGGCAGCCGGGCGCGAGCGCGAGACCGATGACAGCCGCCGCGGTGCGCAGTGCGGGCAGCTGCGAGGGTCGCGCCCCGACCAGGGTGAGGGAGGCGGCGCTGTGACCGGAGCGACCGTGGACGGGGAGCTCCAGCGTGGCCTCCGCGGGCGGCTGGGAGCGCCGGAGGGAGAGCGTGTGGACGACACCCCCCGCGGCCGCGAGCAGCTCCCCGCTCGCGGAGCGGACCACGGCGCTGCGCAGCCCGAAGCCCTCGACGAGCACCTGCAGCGCCTCGGGGAGGGCCGAGTCGTCGGCCAGCAGCCCCGCGAAGCGGCCGAGGAGCACGCACGCGTCACCGACGACTGGCGTCGACGAGCGCTGCACTCCCACGTCACCCTCCGGTCCTGATCCTGCCCCACTCTTCGGCAGTTCGTGGCCCGGACGTGAGCAGGATCGTCACGTCTAGCCCCAATGAGCCACCGCTGCCCACCCACCCGGAGAGGTGACGTGCATCCCCCGAGCGGGTGAATGGCCTAACCCTCGAGCAGCGCGGTGATGTCGGGCCGTCCGAGCCACTCGCTGCGCACGCCCGGCGGCAGGTCGCCGGCGATGGCGAGCACGGCGGAGCGGGCGGCCCCGAGGCTGCGGTCGCACTCGGCGCGGTCGGCCTCCGTGCCCGAGCCGGCGAGCAGTGCGCCCAGCAGCGCACGGGAGGGCCAGATGAGCGGCAGGCAGCCCAGCGACTCGGCGAAGGTCGCCGAGCGCCGGAGCGTGCCGACGGCCTCGTCGAGGCCCCCCGCCACCTGCGCGAGCCCGAGCAGCAGCAGCCCCTTCGCGACGTGCCGCGGGGCGCGCATGTCCTCCGCCCGCTGCACCGCCTCGGCGGCGTGCACCGCGGCGTCCTCGGTGCGCCCCTCGAGCATCGCGACCTCGGCGCGCGCCCAGTCCAGCCGCACCCGCTGGCGCCACCACTCGTCGCCCTGACCGGGGAGGGCGGCCTCGGCCTGCGCCAGCCGCGTCACCGCCTCCTCCCCGTCGTCGAGACCCACCGCGTCGGAGGCCAGGCCGAGCACGGCGTCGAAGGCGGCCTCCCCGGCGCCGTCCGTGAGGGCCAGCGCCCCGAGGTCGGCCTCCCGCGCGATGGCGTGCCGGCCGAGCTGGCGCTGGATGCTGGCGATGGTGGCGCCCGCGAGGGCCCCGAACAGCCGGCGCTCCGGCGCGGCGTCCGGTGCCGACCCGGAGTCGACCAGCGGCGACAGGACGGTCAGCGCGCCGCCGTACCGGCCGCCGGCACCGAGCGCGACGCCCAGCAGCCAGGCGGCGGCACTCACCTCGGCCACCAGCCCCTGGGACTGCGCGAGCACGACGGCCTGCTCGAGCACGCCGACGGCGGCGGCAGGCTTGCCGTGGAACGCGGCGTGCTCGCCACTGGCCAGCAGCGAGGGCAGGTCGGGAGCGCTCACGCGCGGAACGCTAGTGCCTCGTCCCCCACCGCCGGTGCCAGCAGCTCCAGCGCCGCGCCGAGGCTGTCTGCGCGCTGGACGTGATCGGGCAGCACGCCGGACCAGCCGGGGCCACCGAGCACCACGCCCGTGGCCGGACGGGTCGAGGGCAGCGCCTCCAGCACCCCCGGGTCGCCCGTCGCCTCGGTCTGGGCCCACAGGAACACCGCCCCCGCCCCGGTACGGCGTACCGCGGCGCGCAGCGCCTCCGGCGGCACCGCCGCCCCGAGGGCCCGGCAG
>JBAVRG010000203.1:0-11008 GCA_049694795.1 Mycobacteriales bacterium | reverse complement strand
CACCTGCTCCTGGCGCCGCGGCGGGGTGACGCCGGCACGGTCGCACGGCTGCGCGCGGCGGCGCGCACGGCTGCGGACCGGGGTGCCTCCGACAGCGCCGTGACCTACCTGCGCAGGGCGCTGGAGGAGCCGGTGCTCGGTGCCGAGCGGGTCGACGTGCTCCTCGAGCTCGGCCTGCTCGAGACCCTGGTCGACGGGCCGGCCGGCGCCGTGCACCTCGAGCAGGCCTACCCGCTCCTCGAGGACCCTGCGGTGCGCGGCGAGATCGCGCTGAGCATCGCGCGCAACCACGTCTTCGCCTCCGAGCGAGGGGTGGCGACCGCCTTCGCACGGACCGCACGGCTGTCGCTGCCACCGGAGCTCGTCGACCTGCGGCAGGGCCTGCTGGCCCTGGAGCGCATCTCGGCGTTCATGCACGGTCTCGACCCCGCGGACTGGGCCACGGAGGAGCCGCCGCCGGTGGTGGGCAACCGGCACGGCGCCAAGATGCTCGCGTCCACGCTCGCGTGGGAGAAGACCATGGCGGGCGTCGACCGCGACGTCGCCATCGCGCTGGCCCGCATCGCGACCTGCGACGACCGGCTGTTCGAGGTCGACAACGGCCTGCTGTGGGTGGTGGCCGCGAACTGCCAGATGCTGGCCGATGACGACCTCGGGGACTACTGGCAGCGGGCTCAGGCGGCGGCGCACCGGCGCGGGTCGCTGTTCGCGGCGCTCTCGACCAACCTGTGGCGCGGCTTCCACGAGTGGCGCCGCGGCGACCTGCCCGAGGCGATCGCGTCCATCGAGGCCGCCTGCGAGCAGCAGCTCATGTGGCAGCGGGCCCGCGGCGTCGGCACGGCGTACGGGGACGCCTTCCTCGCCCGGATCCACCTCGACCGGGGTGACGTCGCGCGAGCGCGCGCGGTGATCGACCCGGCGCTCGCCGAGCCGTTCATGGGGGAGGGCTGGCGGCTCGTCCTGGAGGCCGAGGTCGCCGTCCTCGTCGCGGAGGGCCGGCACGCGGAAGCGCTCGCGGCGTTCGAGGCGGTCGTCGACCCGCAGGGGATCGTCAACCCGGCGTGGCGTCCCTGGCGGTCCCTCAAGGCGTCGGCGCTCCAGGGACTCGGCCGGCATGACGAGGCCGTGCGCCTGGTCACCGAGGAGCTCGAGCTGGCCCGGCGGTGGGGCGCCCCGCTGACCCTCGGCCGCACGCTGCGCATCCTCGGGGAGCTGCGCGGCGGCCCCGGCCTGGAGCTGCTGCGCGAGGCCGTCGACGTCCTGGCGCCGACCCCGTTCGCGCTGGAGCTCGCCAAGGCGCGGTTCGTCCTCGGCAGCTCCTCCGACGTCGTCGACGACGAGGCCGAGGAGCTGCTGAGCCTCGCCCTGCAGGGCGCGCACGCCTGCGGGGCGCCGGGGCTGCGAGACGCCGCGCTCGCGGCACTGACCGCGCGCGGCCACGACGTCGAGGCACCGTGCGACGACCTGGGGATGCTGACGACCACCGAGCGCCGGATCCTCGACCTCACCTCCGCGGGGCTCGACGTGCGGGAGGTCGCCCAGCAGCTGTTCCTCACCCCCGGCACCGTCCAGGCAGCCCTCGACGCCCTGGTGCCGGAGCGGCTCAAGTGAGGCTCAAGTCGGCGCTGCCACGGTGTGGCTCCATCACGTTGGGAGAGGGCTGTCCGTGACACGCGTTCGGGCCGAGGGGCTGCGCGACCTGTGCGGCGGTGCGGTGCACCTGCCGGGTGACCCCGGGTACGACACCGCCCGGATGCCGTGGAACGTCATGGTCGAGCACCATCCCGCGGCGGTCGTCTACCCCGCCTTCGCCGACGAGGTCGCCGAGGTCCTCCGGGCCGCCCGCGCGGCCGGCCTGAAGGTCGCGCCACAGGGCACCGGCCACGGCGCCGCGCCGTTCGAGGGGCGGCTCGGTGACGCGGTGCTGCTGCGCACCTCGGCCATGACGGAGCTGAGCATCACCGGCACCACCGCCCGCGTCGGGGCAGGGGTGCTCTGGGGCGAGGTCACCGACGCCGCCGGTGCGCTGGGACTGGCCGGCCTGCACGCGTCGTCGCCCGACGTCGGCGTGGTCGGCTACTCGCTCGGCGGCGGCATCTCCTGGTACGCGCGGGCCCGGGGCCTGCAGTCGTCCGGCGTCACCGCGGTCGAGGTGGTCCTCGCGGACGGCTCGTTCGTGCGGGCGACCGCAGAGCAGGAGCCCGACCTGTTCTGGGCCCTGCGCGGCGGGGGCGGCGGGCTCGGGGTCGTCACGGCGATGGAGTTCGACCTGCTGCCGCTGCCGGACGTCACGGCCGGGATGCTCGTCTGGGACTGGACCCTCGCGGAGAAGGTGTTGCCGGCCTGGGTCGCGTGGTCGCACGACGCGCCGGACGAGATCACGACGTCGCTGCGGCTGCTGCGGGCCCCGGACAGCCCGGCCATCCCTGCCGAGCTGCGGCTGCGGCAGCTGCTGGTGATCGACGGTGCGGTGCTGGGGCCGGACGAGGCCGCCGCCGCTGCCCTCGCCCCGCTGCGGGCCCTGGCACCAGAGCTGGACACCTTCGGCCGGGTGCCCGCCGCGCACCTGGCCCGGATGCACCTGGAGCCCGAGGGCCCGAGCCCCGGGTACGCCCGCTCGGCCCTGCTGTCCGGCCTGCCGACCGCGGCGGTGGAGGCGATGCTCGCCGTCGTCGGTCCCGGGACGGGCTCGACGCTGACCGTCGCGGAGCTCCGCCAGCTCGGTGGCGCCCTGGGCCGGCCCGATCCCCGCGGCGGGGCGCTCGACCGGCTCGACGGTGCCTTCCTGGCGCTCGGCATCGGCGTCGACGCCGACCCGGTGCGGTACGCCCAGCTCGTCCGCGAGGCCGGCCGGCTGCTCGAGACGCTGCAGCCCTGGGGCACCGGCAGCCACTACCTGCCGATGCTCGACGACGAGGTGGAGGCGAGGACGGGCTTCGCGTCCGAGGCGTTCGGGCGCCTGACCGCCGTGCGCCGCGCCGTCGACCCGGACGGGTTGTTCGTCGCGCAGCACGCTTGAGCCCTGGCCCAAGACAGGCTCAAGGGGCGTCCAAGGGATCCGCAAGGGGTCCATCGCACAGTCCTCCCAGACCCGCTCGCCGAGGAGCGGGACCTGCTTTGGAGGACTCTCGTGACGCTCACCGGCGACACCCGCACCACCGTTCCGGCCCAGCGAGGCGCCAGCGCGTACGAGGCACTGCGCGCCGCCGTCAAGGGCCACGTCTCCGTCCCGTCCAGGACGTCGTACGACGAGCTCGTCGCGGCCTGGAACCTGGCCGTGCCCATGGCGCCCGACGTGGTCGTCGTCCCGAAGGACGCCGAGGACGTCGCGGCGACCGTGCAGGTCGCCGCCGCACGCGGCCTGCAGGTCGGCGTGCAGGCCACCGGCCACGGCGCTGTCAGCTCGCTCGCCGGCCAGGTGCTGGTCAACACCAAGCACCTCGACGAGGTGACGATCCACCCGGAGGGCTGGGCCCGGGTCGGCGCGGGCGTGAAGTGGGGCCGCGTCATCGAGGCCGCGGCACCTTACGGCTTCGCACCGCTGAACGGGTCCTCCGGCGACGTGGGGGTCGTCGGCTACACCACCGGCGGCGGCGTCGGGCCGATGGCGCGGACCTTCGGGCTCGCCGCGGACCGCGTGCGCGCCTTCGAGGTCGTCACCGGTGACGGTGCCCTGCGGCGCGTCACGCCGACCGAGCACCCCGACCTGTTCTTCGGGCTGCGCGGGGGCAAGGGGGCCCTCGGCATCGTGACGGCGGTCGAGTTCGACCTGATCCCGATGACGTCCTTCTACGGCGGGGCGCTGTACTTCGACGGGAGCGACGTGGCCGCCGTCGTCGCCCGGTGGCAGAGCTGGTCCGAGGGCCTGCCGGAGCAGGCGACGACGTCGTTCGCGCTGCTGCAGCTGCCGCCGCTGCCGTTCGTGCCCGAGCCGCTCGCGGGCAAGCTCACGATCGCGGTGCGCTTCGTCTGGACCGGCAACCCGGCGGAGGGTGAGCACCTGCTCGCGCAGCTGCGCACCGTCGCGCCCGTGATCCTCGACGGCGTGGGGGTGCTGCCCTACACCGAGATCGACCGGGTGCACTCCGACCCGGTCGACCCGATGCCCTCGCTGGAGGGCGCGCTGCTGCTGCGGTCCTTCGACGGCGCGGCCGCGGAGGCCCTCCTGGCCCTGACGGGGGCCGGCTCCGGCTCGCCACAGGTGATCGCGGAGGTGCGTCAGCTCGGGGGCGCCTACGCCCGGCCGGGGGAGCACCCGTCGGCCTTCGACCACCGCGACGCCGCGTTCAGCCTGCTGCTCGTCGGCATGGCGCACGTCCCCGGTACGGCGGAGCACCAGGCGACGGTCCGGTCCGCGCTCGCTCCCTGGGCGTACGACGGGATGTGGCCCAACTTCGGCCCGGCGCACGACGCCGAGTCCACCCGCGCGGCCTACCGCCCCGCGACCCTCAACCGGCTGCGCGCGACCGCGCGGGCCTACGACCCGACCGGCGTCCTGACCATGGGTGCCGCGATCCGACAGGAGCTCTGACATGCGCACGACCTCCCTCACGGTGGCGATCGCCGCCCTCGCCACCCTCGGCACGGTCGCACTCGTGCCCGGCATCGCGTCCGGCAGCAGCGACCGGGCCGGCGCCCAGGTGGCCGAGCTGCGGCGCACGGTCGCGCCGTACCGCGACGAGGCCCGCGCGCTGGCGGACGGCTTCGTCCGGACCGACACCTGCACGGCCTCCCCTGCAGGCGGGATGGGCTACCACTACGTCAACCCGCAGCGGATCATGCAGCCGGTCGACCCGGAGAAGCCGGCGATCCTGCTCTACCGCGACGGCAAGGACGGCGCCCGGGAGCTGTCGGGGGCGGAGTTCTTCGTCCCCGACGCCGACCAGGACACCCGCACCGACAATGACCGGCCGTCCCTGTGGGGGCAGCCGTTCAACGGCCCGATGCTCGGTCACGAGCCGGGGATGCCGGTCCACTACGACCTGCACGTGTGGACCGACGAGGCCAACCCGGACGGCGTCTTCGCGCCCTGGAACCGGCGCGTGACCTGCTCCTGACGCGCGGCGACCGACGGCCCGCTCCCCGCTCACGGGGGGCGGGCCGCTCGGGGTGGTTGACCAGCGCCCCGGCGTGGCTACCATGCCCCTCGACAGCGAGAACACGTTCTAGTTAGGGTCGGCCCATGCACCTCGCGTACACCGACGAGCAAGAACAGCTGCGCCGCGACCTGCGGGGCTACTACGCCGAGCTCCTCGACCCGGACACCCGGGCCAAGCTCGAGGACCACAGCACGTACGACGCCACCATGCGCGAGGTCGTCAAGAAGATGGCGTCCGACGGCTGGCTGGGCATCGGCTGGCCCACGGAGTGGGGCGGCCAGGGCCGCGGCCACATCGACCAGTGGATCTTCTTCGACGAGTCGATGCGCGCCGGCGCTCCCGTCCCGATGCTCACCATCAACACCGTCGGCCCCACGATCATGGAGCACGGCACCCAGGAGCAGAAGGAGCGCTTCCTGCCGGCGATCCTGCGCGGCGAGATCCACTTCTGCATCGGCTACTCCGAGCCCGACGCCGGCACCGACCTGGCCGCCCTGAAGACCCGTGCGGTCGTCGAGGGCGACGAGCTGGTCATCAACGGCACCAAGATCTGGACCAGCTACGCCGAGACCGCCGACTACTGCTGGCTGGCCGTACGCACCGACCCGGACGTCAAGAAGCACCGCGGGCTGTCGATCGTCGTGGTGCCGATGGACACCCCGGGCATCACGCCCCGCCCGCTCGAGCTCATCGGCGAGCACCCCATCTGCGAGGTACACTACGAGGACGTGCGGGTGCCGCTGGCCAACGTCATCGGCGGCCTCAACAACGGCTGGTCGCTCATCACCGGCCAGCTCAACCACGAGCGCGTCACGCTCTGCACCCCCGGCATGGTCGACAAGAACGTCACCGAGGTGCGCCGCTGGGCCCAGCAGACCCTGCTCCCCGACGGCCGTCGCGTCATCGACCAGGAGTGGGTGCAGCTCAACCTGGCCAAGGCCTACGCGGGCTTCGAGTTCCTGCGCCTGCAGAACTGGAAGGTCGCCTGGGACGCCGAGCGCGGCGTGCTCGCCGTCGAGGACGCCAGCACCACCAAGGTGTTCGGCACCGAGCACTACCTGGACACCTGCCGGCTGCTGATGGAGGTGGTCGGCCAGGCGGGGTACCTGAAGAAGGGCAGCCCGGCGGCCGTGCTGGCGTCCCGGCTGGAGCAGATGTACCGCTCGCTGGTGATCCTCACCTTCGGCGGCGGCGTCAACGAGGTCCAGCGCGACCTCATCACCGTCTTCGGCCTGGGCATGCCCATGGTCAAGCGCTGAGGGGCTGGACATGGACTTCGCACTCACCGACGACCAGCAGACCGTCCGCGACCTCGCGGCCAGGCTGCTGAGCGACCACTGCACCCCCGAGGCGCTGCGCGCCTGCGAGGACTCCGACTCGGCCGGGTTCGACCGCGCCCTGTGGGCCAAGCTCGCCGAGGCCGGTCTGCTCGGCGTCTGCATCCCCGAGGAGCACGGCGGGCTCGGGCTCGGGCTGGTGGAGCTCGCCGTACTGCTCGAGGAGGCCGGGCGCACCGCGGCGCCGGTGCCGCTGCTCGCCGGGCTCGCCCTGGGAGCGCTCACGGTCGTGCGGCACGGCTCGGCGCAGCAGCAGGGCTACCTGCTGCCCGCCATCGCTGCGGGCAGCACGCTCGTGACGGCCGCGCTCGTCGAGCCGCTGGGCGACGAGCTGGCACCCGCCACGACCGCCCGTCCCGAGGGAGACCGCTGGGTCCTCGACGGCACCAAGACCTGCGTCCCTGCGGGCCTGTACGCCGACCAGCTGATCGTCTCGGCCACCACCCCCGACGGCCCGCGCCTGTTCTTCGTCAACCCCACCGGCCCCGGGGTGACGCGCGAGACGCAGGACACCATCAGCTACGTCCCCGAGGCGCTGGTGCTGCTCGACGGCGCCGAGGGCTGGCCGCTCGGCGACGCCACCGCGCTGAAGGACGTGGTGGAGGTCGGGACGGCCGCGACCTGCGCCCTGCTGGCGGGCGTCGCCGCCCAGGCGGTGCGCCTCACTGCGGACTACACCAAGACGCGCGAGCAGTTCGGTCACCCGATCGCGCACTTCCAGGCGGTCGGGCAACGGGCAGCTGACGCGTTCATCGACACCACCACCATCCGGCTCACCATGCTGCAGGCGGTGTGGCTGCTGGCGCAGCGGCTGCCGGCAGACAAGGAGGTGGCGGTCGCGAAGTACTTCGGCTCCGACGCCGGGCAGCGCGTCGTCCGCGCCGCGGCCCACCTGCACGGCGGCATGGGCGTCTCCCGCGAGTACCCGCTGCACCGCTACTACCTGGCGGCCAAGCAGTACGAGCTCACCCTCGGCGGCGGCACCCGCCAGCTCGCCAAGCTCGGCCGGCTGCTCGCCGACGAGCCGGTGTGATGCTGGACGCCACCGACTTCCAGCTCGCCGGCCAGGACATCCCCTGGCTGCTGGAGCACTGGGCCGAGCACAAGCCCGACCACCCGGTGCTCGTCTGGGAGCCGCGCGAGGGCGCCGGGCGCACCTGGACGTACCGGGAGTTCCTGCACGACGTGCGGCGGCTCGCCGCCGGCCTGCACGCACGTGGCATCGGCAAGGGCGACAAGGTCCTCATCCACTCCGACAACTGCCCCGAGATGGTGCTCGCGTGGTACGCCTGCGCCGTCCTCGGTGCTGTCGGCGTGACCACCAACACCCGCTCGGTCGAGGCGGAGGTCGCCTACTTCGTCGACAAGGCCGGCTGCGTCGCGGCCGTCACCCAGTCCCAGTACGCCGACCTCGTCCGCGCCGCAGCCCCCTCGCTGTCGTGGATCGCGCTGACCGACGACCTCGAGGACCTGTACGGCGAGGCGTCTGCCTGCCCGAGCAGGCCGGCCGAGCCGATGCTGCCCGTCGGGATCCTCTTCACCTCGGGCACCACGTCCAAGCCGAAGGCGGTCGTGCACACGCACGCCAACGCGATCTGGGCCGGCCGGGTCGGGCCGCGCAACATCGACCTCTCCGGCGACGACATCTACCTGGTCTACCTGCCCTTCTTCCACGTCAACGCGCAGAGCTGGTCGATGTGGGCGGTGCTCGGCGTCGGTGCCACCGTGGTGCTGCAGCCGAAGTGGTCGACGAGCGCCTTCTGGGACGTCGTCGTGCGCCAGGGCGTCACGCACATCTCGCTGATGCCGTTCGTCTTCACCGCGCTCGCCGGGCAGGACAAGCCCGCCTCGCAGCTGCGCGTCGGCGTCTTCGGGCTGATCGTCCCCGAGCTGGAGGCCTGGCTCGGGATCCGGGTCTACGCCGCCTACGGCATGACCGAGACCGTCACGCACGCGATCCACGGCCGCCCGCAGGAGCTGTGGCCCGCGAAGTCGATGGGTCACCCCACGCCCGGCTACGAGATCGCGGTCGTCGACAAGGAGACCGGCGAGCTGTGCGCGCCGGAGCAGGTCGGCGAGCTCTGGGTGCGCGGCACCCGCGGCATCCAGCTGTTCCTGGAGTACTTCGACAACCCCGAGGCCAACGCCAAGAGCTTCACCGAGGACGGCTGGTTCAGGACCGGCGACATGGTGCGCGTCGGCGCCGGCGGCAACGTCTTCTACTGCGACCGCGACTCCGACCTGATCAAGGTCGGTGGCGAGAACGTCTCCGCCCGTGAGGTCGAGGACACCTGCCGCACCGTCCCCGGGGTCGCGGACGTCGCCGTGGTCGGCAAGAAGCACGAGTGGCTCGACGCGGTCGTGGTCGCGTACGTCGTCAAGGCCCCCGGCGCACCGGACGACTCGACGTTCGAGAAGCAGGTGATCGAGGCGTGCGCCGCCGCGCTCGCCGACTTCAAGGTGCCGAGGGCGGTCTACGTCGTCGACGACTTCCCCCGCGCGACGCTGGAGAAGGTCGCGAAGAACGTCTTGCGCGAGATGGCAGATGCGGAGCCCCCGGTATGAGCACTGAGATCCCCTCCACGACGGCCGCGTCGGCGGTCACGGAGTGGACCGACGAGGTCGACGTGCTCGTCCTCGGCTTCGGCATCGCCGGCGGCTGCGCGGCGGTCGAGGCGGCAGCTGCCGGAGCCCGCGTGCTGGTGCTCGAGAAGGCCGCCGTCCCGGGTGGCACCACCTCGTTGGCAGGTGGGCACTTCTACCTCGGCGGAGGCACCGCCGTACAGCGCGCGACCGGGCACGAGGACAGCCCAGACGCGATGTACGACTACCTGATGGCCGTGACGCCGCACCCCGAGCCGGACAAGATCCGCGCCTACTGCGACGGCAGCGTCGAGCACTGCGACTGGCTCGAGGCGCTGGGCTTCGAGTTCGAGCGCAGCTACTACCCCGAGAAGGCCGTCATCCAGCCCGGCACCGAGGGGCTGATGTACACCGGGAACGAGAAGGTCTGGCCCTACCGGGACCTCGCGAAGCCGGCGCCGCGCGGCCACAAGGTGCCGGTTCCTGGCGACACCCGCGGTGCGGCGATGGTCATCGACCTGCTGGTCCTGCGTGCCAAGGAGCTCGGCGTCGAGCTGCGCTACGAGACCGGTGCGACCGGGCTCGTGGTCGGCGACGACGGCGCGGTCGTCGGCGTCACCTGGCGACGCTTCGACGAGAGCGGCGCGATCCGCGCGCGTTCGGTCGTCATCGCGACCGGCGGCTTCGTCATGAACGCCGAGATGGTGGCGGCGAACGTCCCTCAGCTCGCCGAGAAGCCCTTCGTGCTCGGCGGCACCTACGACGACGGCCTGGGCATCCGCATGGGGATCTCCGCCGGGGCCGAGGCCCTGCACATGGACCAGGCCTTCATCACGGCGCCGGTCTACCCGCCGTCGCAGCTGCTCAAGGGCGTCATCGTCAACCAGCAGGGGCAGCGCTTCGTCGCCGAGGACAGCTACCACTCGCGGACGTCGGCGTTCGTGATGGAGCAGCCGGACCACGCGGCGTACCTCATCGTGGACAGCGCGCACATCGAGCACCCGGTCTTCCCGCTCGCGCCCTTCATCGACGGCTGGGAGACGATCGCCGAGATGGAGCAGGCGCTCGGCATCCCGTCCGGCAACCTCGAGGAGACGCTGCGCCGCTACAACGAGAACGCCGCCAAGGGCGAGGACCCCGAGTTCCACAAGCACCCCGACTGGCTGGCGCCGCAGGACCAGGGGCCGTGGGGCGCGTTCGACCTGCGGCTGGGCAAGGCGATGTACGCCGGGTTCACCCTCGGCGGGCTGCGGACCTCGGTCGACGGCCAGGTGCTGCGGGCGGACGGGTCGGTCGTCCCCGGGCTCTACGCCGCCGGGGCGTGCGCGGCGAACATCGCGCAGGACGGCAAGGGCTACAGCAGCGGGACGCAGCTCGGCGAGGGGTCGTTCTTCGGCCGCCGCGCGGGACGGCACGCCGCTAGCTGATCGGCTCCCGGCCGGCCCAGGAGAACACGCCCTTCGCCATCGTGGAGGACTCGGCGGCGGCGCGGGCTGCGAAGACGGTGGACCGGACGCGCTGCACCTCGACGTCGTCCGGGGCGGCGCGCGCGGCGAGCTCGGCGAGGTGGCCGGCCAGTCGCAGGTCGCCCGCCTCGAGGAGGGACAGCGCGCGATCGGCGAGGCGCCCGGCTCCGCCGGCCAGGTCCGCGAGCTCGCCGGCGAGCTCGGCCGTGGGTGCGGGCTTGAGGTGCGCCGGGTCGCCGTCCCACCAGCCGCCGTAGAGCCGCCAGACGTTGCGGACGACGAACTCGGGCTCGTCGTAGACCGGGCGCAGGTAGGGCCGGTCCAGCAGGTGCTGCGGGGCCCGCACGGTGTGGACGATCTCGTCCAGGGTGGCCCCTGCGTTCATCATCGCCACGGTCTCGTCGTGCAGGTGCTCGAGCAGCTCCGCGGTCTCGGTGAGGGCCTGCCGGATGCGGGTCGCACCCACCACCGGCACCCCGTGCCCCGGCAGCATCAGCTCCGCTCCCAGGTCCGCCATCGTGCG
>JBAVRG010000202.1:0-18923 GCA_049694795.1 Mycobacteriales bacterium | reverse complement strand
GGCTTGCTCTGCTTGGCGGCGGCCGCCTCGGAGCCGATCACCATCGCCGCCGCGCCGTCCGAGGACGGGCAGGTCTCGGCGTACCGGATGGGGTCCCAGAGCAGCGGCGACTCGGCGATCTTCTCGTAGGTGATGTCGGTCTCGTGCACGTGCGCGAACGGGTTCTTCAGCGCGTTGAGGCGGTCCTTGAGGACGACCTTGTAGCCGGTGTCGACCGGGGCGCCCGACTTCTGCATGTAGCCGCGGACGATCGGGGCGAAGTAGCCACCGGCGCCGGCGACGAGCGGCTGCGAGAAGGGGATGCGGATCGACAGCGCCCACATGGCGTTGCTCTCCGACTGCTTCTCGAAGGCGACCGTCAGGACGCGCTCGTGGATGCCGGCCTGGACCAGGTGGCTCGCGACGACCGACGTGGAGCCGCCCACCGAGCCCGCGGTGTGCACGCGGAACATCGGCTTGCCCACCGCGCCGAGAGCCTCGGCGAGGTAGAGCTCCGGCATCATGACGCCCTCGAACATGTCGGGCGCCTTGCCGAGGACGACGGCGTCGATGTCCTTCCACTCGAGCTCGGCGTCGGCCAGCGCGCGGTCGGCGGCCTCGCGCACCAGGCCCGCGATGCTCACGTCCTTGCGGGCGCTGACGTGCTTGGTCTGACCCGTCCCGAGAACAGCAGCCAGCTTCCCGCTCACTTCGATCCCTCCAGTACGGCCACGAGGTTCTGCTGCAGGCAGGGGCCACCGGTCGCGTGCACGACCGCGTTCTTGCCCTCGCCCGCTTGGATGCGCGCGAACGCCTCGCCGAAGCGCTGCAGCCCCGCGACCATCACGGCGTTGGCGGCGAGCGCCCCACCGGACGGGTTGATCGACGTGCGCGTCTCGTCGAGGCCGAGGGCCTCGATGAGGATGAGCTCCTGGCTGCTGAACGGGGCGTGCAGCTCGGCGATGTCGACCGGGCCGTGGGCGCCGAGGCCTGCCTTCTCGGCGGCCAGCGTGGTCGACGGGCTGACCGTGAGGTCGCGCGATCCCGGCGCCTGCAGGTCGATGCGGTGGTCGATGCCCTTGATCCAGACCGGGTTGTCGGTCAGCTCACGAGCCCGGTCGCCGGCGGCCAGGATGATGCAGGCCGCGCCGTCGGTGACCGGCGGCACGTCGTGCAGCCGGAACGGGTCGGCGTACAGCGGCTCGTCGAGCAGGGCGGCCTCGTCGACACCGCCCTTGAGCTGGGCGAACGGGTTGGACTGGGCGTTCCGGCGGCTGCGCGCCACCACCCGGGCGAGGTCCTTCTCGGTGGCCTTGCCGGAGTCGAGCAGCGCCCGCGCCTGCAGGGCGGCGAGCGACACCGCGTCCGGCCACAGCGGACCGAGCAGGTAGGGCTCGAGCTGAAGGGACAGGACCCGGCCGACGTCGCCCGGCGAGCTCTTGCCGAACGAGTAGACCAGCGCGGTGTCGATGTCACCGTGCTGCAGGCGGACCCAGGCCTCGTAGAGGGCGAAGGCGCCGTCCATCTCGACGTGCGACTCCGCGATCGGCGGCCAGGGGCCGACGGCGTCGAGCGCGGAGACGAAGGCGAAGGCCTGTCCGGCGAGGTAGTCGGTGGAGCCGCTCACCACGAAGCCCATGTCCTGGGTCGTGAGGCCGGTCGGGGCGAGGGCGTCCCGGACCACGGGCAGCAGGATCTCGATCTCGTTGCGGGTGTCCTCGCGGCGCTGGCTGTGCTGCGCGAACGAGACGATGGCGACGTCGCGCATCAGATGGCGTCCTTGTAGGTCTCGAAGGGGGCATCCGGCTCGTCGAGCGGCTCGACGTGGCTGATGTTGGCGAGGCTGAAGTCCCACTCCTCCTCGGGCACCCACTTGGCCTCGACCCGCATGCCCTGGCGCACCTCGTCGATCGGCACGCCCTTGAGCAGCAGCGAGGTCGTGACGTCGGCGCCGTCGAAGACGACCTCGGCCACGATGTAGGGCAGGTCGACGGTGCGGTTGGCGAAGTTGACGTTCACGACCGTGTACGTCGCGATGGTGCCGGTGTTCTTGAGCGGGACGGTCTCGGCGAACTCCACGCCGCACATCGAGCAGCCGCCGCGCGGCGGGAAGTAGACCTTCGAGCAGCTCGGGCAGCGCCGGCCCTCGAAGCGGCCCTCCTTCATGGCCCGGAGGAACTGGCTGGTGGCCGTCCCGGGCGTGTAGCGGTACTCCATGCGGATCGGCGTGGTGATGCCGGTGATGGGTTCGGACACCGTCAGGCTCCCGTCGGCTCGAAGCAGGCGATGTCGTTGATGAAGCCGACGCGCTCGTCGGCCCAGCGCACCCTGACGCGCATGCCTGTCGAGATGGCGTCGCGGTCGGCGTCCAGTGCGTGCAGCATGCTCGAGTCGGCGCCGTCGAGCTTGACGAGCGCCCACGCGAACGGCCGGTCGAAGGGGTTGCCGTCCCGGGGCACCGGGTTCCACGACCAGCTGGTCACCACGCCCTCGGGCCCGACCTCGACCAGCTCGGCCGCGTCGACCGGCGTGTTGGTCGTCACGTCGAACTCCGGCGGCGGGCACACGACCGAGCCGTCTGCGCTCTTGTAGCCGAGCACCTTCTGGTCGCGCAGACCGGTCAGGAAGGCCCCCACGACCGGTCCGGTGGACCGGGTGTAGGGGAACTCCATGATGTGCGGTGCGCTGAGCACTTCTTGCGTCATCTCGCTCCTTTAGACCAGCTGCGACGAGCGGCCGGCCCAGTAGGGGTCGCGCAGCTTGCGCTTGTAGACCTTGCCGTTGGGGTCGCGCGGGAAGTCGTCGAGGAAGTCGATCGAGCGCGGCACCTTGTACTTCGCCAGGTTCTCCATGCAGTAGGCGATGAGCTCGGCCTCGAGCTCCGGGCCGCCCTCGACGCCCTCGGCCGGCTGGACGGTGGCCTTGATCTGCTCGCCCGCGTCCTCGTCCGGGATGCCGAAGACCGCGCAGTCGCCGACCTTCGGGTGCTGCATCAGGACCGACTCGGTCTCGGCCGGGTAGATGTTCACCCCGCCGGCGATGATCATGTCGACCTTGCGGTCACGCAGGAACAGGAAGCCGTCCTCGTCGAGCTCGCCGGCGTCCCCGACCGTGAAGAAGCCCCTGTCGTTCCAGGACTTCTTGGTCTTCTCCTTGTCGCCGTGGTACTCGAAGGTCCGGTCGCCCATCTTCATCCAGACGGTGCCGATCTGACCGGGAGGCAGGTCGTTGCCCTCGTCGTCGAGGATCACGACCTCGCTGCCCGGCCAGGCGTTGCCGACGGTGCCGGGCTTGCGCAGCCAGTCCTGCGGGCTGGCGACCGTGCCGCCGCCCTCCGTGGCCGCGTAGTACTCCCACACCACCGGGCCCCACCAGTCGAGCATGCGCTGCTTGGTGGGCACCGGGCAGGGCGCGGCGGAGTGGATGACGCAGCGCAGCGAGGACACGTCGTACTTGGCGCGCTCCTCCTCCGGCAGCTGCAGCATGCGGTGGAACATGGTCGGGACCATGTGGCTCGTCGTCACCTTGTAGCGGTCGATCCGCTCGAGGGTCCCCTCGGGCGTCCACTTGTCCATGAGGACGACCTTGTGCCCGGCGTGCAGGGCGTTCTGGGTGAACTGCCCGACCGCCGTGTGGTAGAGCGGGGCGACGGTGATGTGGACGTTGTCGTCGAACGCCGGGATGTTGAACAGCAGGTTCAGGAACGAGCCCATCTCGGCCATCGTGTCCGGGTCGATGGGGGGCAGCGGGCGCTTGACGCCCTTCGGCTTGCCCGTGGTGCCCGAGGTGTAGTTCATGAGACCGCCGGCGGACCGGTCCTCGGGCAGCGTGGTCGGCTGCCCGTCCTTGAGCTCGGCGTAGGGGCGGAAGCCCTCGATGTCACCGATGGCGAAGCGGTACTTCGCGTCGAGGGTGATCTCCTCGACGGCCCGCGTGGCCTCCTTCGCGAAGGCCTCGTGCGTGATGAAGGCCTTGGCCTCGGAGTCGTTGATGATGTAGGCGATCTCGGGGCCGACCAGGTGGTAGTTGATCGGGACGACGTACCAGCCGGCCTGCTGCACGGCGAGCAGCACCTCGAGGAACGCGGCGCAGTTCGGCATCAGGATGGCGACGACGTCGCCCTTGTCCACGCCGAAGGAGCGCAGCGCGTGCACGACCTGGTTGCAGCTCGCCAGCAGCTCGCCGGCGGTGTGCTCGGTGTGGTCGGGCTCGACCAGGACCACCCGCTCGGGATCGGCGGTCGCGATGTTCCAGAAACCCAGCTCGCCCACAGGTGCTCCTTCTCGAGTGCAGTCGGCGTGACGCTAGAACACGTTCTCGTTTGCTGGCAAGACCCCTCCCCACCCCTCCCCCGACTTCGCTGAGCAGGTGCACGCGCGCGGGGTCCGTTCGACCCGCTCCCGAGCGTGCAGGAGCGCGCCGAGAGGTGCCCGCGCGGGCACCTGCTCAGCGAAGTGGGAAGAGGGGGGTGGGCCGGTCAGGCGTAGACGACCGGGATCTCCTTGATGCCGTTGATGAACATCGACCGCAGCGTGCGCGACGTGCCGGCGGGCCGGATGTTCGGCATCCGGTCGGCGATGACGTCGAACATGATGCGGATCTCCGCGCGGGCCAGGTTGGCGCCGAGGCAGAAGTGCGGGCCGCCACCGCCGAAGGCGATGTGCTCGTTGTCGGGCCGGGTGATGTCGAAGGTGTCCGGCGAGGGCAGCGCCGACTCGTCCCGGTTGGCGGCCGAGTAGTAGATCGCCACCCGGTCCCCCTTCCTGATGGTCTGGCCGCCGAGCTCGTAGTCCGACAGCGCCGTGCGCTGGAACTGCATGACCGGCGTGCCCCAGCGGATGATCTCCTCGACAGCGGTGTCGAGGGGCCGCTCCTTCTTGAACAGCTCCCACTGGTCGGGGTTGTCGAAGAAGGCCTGCATGCCGTGCGAGATGGCGTTGCGGGTGGTCTCGTTGCCGGCCACCGACAGCAGCAGGAAGAAGGTGTCGAACTGCTCCTGCGTCAGCGCGCCGCCGTCGACCTCGGCCGCCAGCAGCTTGCTGGCGATGTCGTCGGCGGGGCAGGCCCGGCGCGCCTCGGCGATGCCGTCGGCGTACATGTACATCTCGGCGGCCGCGACCTGCGCGTCGTCGGGGCTGGTGCGGAACTCCGGGTCGTCGAAGCCGATGAGGCGGTTGGACAGGTCGAAGATCTTGCCGCGGTCCTCGGCCGGCACGCCGATGAGCTCGCAGATGGCCAGCAGCGGCATCTCGGCGGCGACGTCCTTGACGAAGTCGCCCTCGCCCTTGGCGAGCGCCCGGTCGACGATGTCGTTGGCGAACTCCACGAGGCGGCTCTCGAGGTTGCGGATCGTCCGCGGTGTGAAGGCCCGCTGCACGATGTTGCGGTACTGGCTGTGCTCCGGCGGGTCCATGTTCAGCATGAGCATGCGCGTCATCTGCAGCGCCTCCTCCTCGTCCTGCTCGGCGCCGGTGTGCAGCAGCGCACCGCGCTCGTAGGAGGAGAAGACCTCGGGCTGGCGGGAGACCTCCTGCACGTCGGCGTGCCGGGTGACGACCCAGAAGCCGTCGCCGTAGGAGCCCGGCTGGTCGTGCCAGAAGACCGGGGCCTCCTCGCGCATCGTCGCGAACTGCTCCAGCGGCAGCCCGTCGGCGAAGGTGTCCGGGTCGATGAGGTCGATGTCGATCGGGCAGCGGGGCTTGCCGTCCGTCTTGTCCACGGGTGCGGTCATGGCAGTGATCTCCTGGGGGCTTCGGTCAGGCGTTCGTGGACAGGCGGGGCAGGGAAGCGACGGCGCGGTCGTAGTCCTCCCGCAGCGTTCTGATCACCTCGGCAACGGTACGCACCTCGGTGAACGAGCCGACGAGCTGCCCGATGGGGGTCCCCATCAGGTCCTTGTTGCCCGAGCGGCGGATCCGGTCCTGGGCCTCGGCGCACAGCATGTACTGCAGCGGCATGCCGAGCGGGTCGGGGTTGGCCGGGTCGTCCCAGGCCTCGGTCCAGGCCGTGCGCAGCTGGCGGGCCGGCTTGCCGGTGTAGGCGCGCGAGCGCACGGCGTCGGACGAGGTGGCCTCGTGGAACTTCTGGTACATGACGTCCGACTGGCCGCACTCGACCGTGTTGAGCCACATCGAGCCGGTCCAGACGCCCTGGGCGCCGAGGGCGAGCGCAGCTGCGACCTGCCGGCCGCTGCCGATGCCGCCGGCCGCGAGCACCGGGCGGTCACCCACCGCGTCGACGACCTCGGGCACCAGCACCATCGTCGCCACGTCGCCGCTGTGACCGCCGGCCTCCGTGCCCTGCGCCACGATGATGTCCACGCCGTTGGCGATCTGCTTGAGCGCGTGGTCCTTGCGGCCGATGAGCGCAGCCACCTTGACGCCCGCCTGGTGCGCCTGCTCGACGACGTCGGCCGGCGGCGCGCCCAGTGCGTTGACGATGAGCTTGACGTCCGGCCGCTCCAGCGCGAGGGCCACCTGCTCCCGCGCCTCGGTGTCGTTCCAGCTCAGCAGGTCACGGCCGGTCTCCGCGCCCTCCGGCAGCTTGGCGACGCCGTACTGGTCGAGGACGCGCTCGACGAAGTCCTTGTGCTCCTGCGGGATCATCTTCTCGAGCATGTCGTGCATCTCGCTGACCTCCATGCCGGCGACGGCATGGGTCTTCGCGGGCATGACGACGTCGACGCCGTAGGGCCGGCCGCCGATGCCGGCCTCGATGTGGTCGAGGGCCTCCTTCAGCTCCTGCGGGGTGAAGCGCACGGCGCCGAGGACGCCCAGGCCACCGGCCTTGCAGACCTCGATGACGACGTCAGGCTGGTAGGTGAACGCGAAGAGCGAGAAGTCCAGCCCGAACTCGTCGGACAGGGGGGTGCGCATGAGTGCTCCTTAGCGGTCGGCAGACAGCACGAGGCCGCTGGTGGGTACGCCGGTGCCGGCGGTGACGAGGACGTTCTCGACGTCCGGGACCTGGTTGACGGAGGTGCCGCGGACCTGCCGCACCGCCTCGGCGATGCCGTTCATGCCGTGCAGGTAGGCCTCGCCGAGCTGGCCCCCGTGGGTGTTGATCGGCAGTCGGCCGCCGAGCTCGATCGCGCCACCTGCGATGAAGTCCTTGGCCTCCCCCCGCTTGCAGAAGCCGAACTCCTCGAGCTGCTGCAGGACGAAGGGCGTGAAGTGGTCGTAGATGACCGCGGTCTGGATGTCGTCGGGACCGATCCCGGACTGCTCCCACAGCTGCTGCGCGACCAGGCCCATCTCGGGCAGCCCGGAGATGTCGTCGCGGTAGTAGCTGACCATGCTCTGCTGGCCCTTGGCCGAGCCCTGCGCAGCGCCCGACACGAGAGCCACCGGGTGCGGCAGGTCGCGGGCGCGCTCGGCCGTGGTGACCACGAGCGCCTGGCCGCCGTCGGTCTCCTGGCAGCAGTCGAGCAGGTGCAGCGGCTCGACGATCCAGCGGCTGCTCTGGTGGTCCTCGAGCGTGATGGGCTGCTCGTAGAACCACGCCTTCGGGTTGGTGGCCGCGTGCTTGCGGTCGGCCACGCTCACCAGGCCGAAGTCGGCGGACGTCGCGCCGTACTCGTGCATGTAGCGCTGGGCGAACATCGCGACCCACGAGGCCGGGGTCATGAGCCCGAAGCTCGACACCCAGCCCATCGCGATGCCCTCGGCGGTCGGCTCGCCCCGGTGGATGCCGGAGCCGAAGCGGTGCCCGGAGCGCTCGTTGAACGCGCGGTAGCAGACGACGGTGTCCGCGACGCCGGTCGCGACGGCCAGGGCCGCCTGCTGCACCGTGGCGCAGGCCGCACCGCCGCCGTACCCGATCTTGGAGAAGAAGGTGAGGTCGCCGAGGCCGGCCGTGCGGGCCACCTCGATCTCGGGGTTGGTCTCCATCGTGAAGGTCGTCAGGCCGTCGACGTCGGACGGCTTCAGACCTGCGTCGGCGACGGCGGCGAGCACGGCCTCGCCGGCGAGCTGCAGCTCGGAGCGCCCGCTGTTCTTGGAGAACTCGGTCGCCCCGATGCCGACGATCGCCGTCTGGCGGGCGAAGGAGCGGCTCATCGGGGGACCTCGATCTCGACGGTGCCGACGACGTGGTCGCCCAGGGAGTTAGTGCCGCGCACCTTCACGGTGACCCGCGTGCCTTCGACGGCCGTGACCTCGCCGGTCATGGTCATCGTGTCACCGGCGTAGTTGGGCACGCCCAGCCGGATCTTCGAGGTCTTGACCACCGTCAGCGGCC
This sequence comes from Mycobacteriales bacterium, assembly GCA_049694795.1. Lineage (GTDB taxonomy): Bacteria > Actinomycetota > Actinomycetes > Mycobacteriales > SCTD01 > RYN-111. The sequence continues at coordinate 10,706 of JBAVRG010000202.1, read as the reverse complement.
CGAAGAAGTCGGTGACGTAGCGCAGCACGTAGCCGTTGCTGGTGAGGATGTTGGTGAAGATGGTCTTGCTGCCGCGCAGCTGCGCCGAGGCGACGTCGTGGTGCACGTCCTGGTAGTCGCGGGTCGCGATCGCGGTCGCCACGATGTTCTTCACGCTCGCCTCGAGGACGAGCTCGGGCAGCACCAGTCCGACCTCAGGGGTCACGTCGACGGTGGTCACCGCTGCTCCTCGCTGGGCCGGAAGGTCGGGCGCAGGGCGCCGCCCGGGACCTTGGTGAAGGCGACCGCCACGGGCTGGCCGACGTACGTCGTCTCCGGCCGCGCGTCGGAGGCCCACTCGCTGACGAGCCGCACGCCCTCCTCGAGCTCCACCAGCAGCACGGTGTGCGGGCGCTCGACACCCGGCAGCGGCGGGTAGTGGTGGGTCACGTGGCTGTAGACGACGCCGCGGCCGGACGACACGACGTACCCCATGTCGGCGCTGCCGCAGGAGCGGCAGATCGGCTGCGGCGGGTGGTGCAGCTCCTGGCAGGCGTTGCACGAGCCGATCCGCAGCTCGCCCGCCTCGACGCCCTCCCAGAAGAAGGCGTTGTCACGTCCGACAGCGGGCGCGGCCCGCACGCCCACGTCCTGCGTGGCCGCCGGGGGCCTGAACTTCAGCAGCCGCATCCGGCCGATGCCGACGAGCTCGCCGTCGTCGGTGAGGTACTCGTGCTTGACGGTGGTGAACACCCCCGGGCCGAGCGCGGTCTGCTTCTCCTCGGAGAGGTCCTCGGCCAGCGACCGCACGCTGATGCGCTCGCCGTGCCTGAGCTCGCGGAGGTACTCGTGCTCGTAGTTGACCGCGACGACGCTGGTGTAGCCCGCGGCGTCGAGCAGCCGGACGACCTCGTCGTTGGGACCGAGCGCGTCCGGGTCGCGCGGCGCGTCCATCACCCAGGTCTGGAGCATCCCGGGCGGCGCGACGAGGTGCCCGCGGGTGCTCGCGGCGAAGTCCTCGTCGAGGTAGGCGGGGTTGCGGTCGTCGAGCGCCTGGCACCAGTGGTGGACCATCGCGAGGTTGACCGGGTCCCGGCCGACACGCGTGGGACCGGGCTCGGTGCCGAGGAAGGCACGAGCCTGCTCGAGCAGCCGGGCGCTCTCGTCGACGGCGGTCACAGGCGTGCGCTCTCCTCACAGGTCGTGCTGGGCGATGGCGCGACCGTAACCAGGGGCTTCCAGCAGCGTCAAGAACCTGTTCTAGTTTTTCACCCGCCCTCGCTTGTCCTGGAATGAGAACAAGTTCTACTCTGTGGGCAACCGACCCGGAGGAGCACCGCATGGCCGAGCCCGTCATCGTCGCAGCGACCCGCACGCCCATCGGGCGGCGCAACGGCCAGCTGGCCGGGCTGCACGCGACCAAGATCCTCGGCCTCGCGCAGCGCAACGTGATCGAGCGGGTCGGCCTCGACCCGGCGCAGGTGGAGCAGGCGATCGGCGGCTGCGTGACGCAGGCCGGCGAGCAGGGCTCCAGCGTCACCCGCAACGCCTGGCTCAACGAGGGCCTGCCCTGGTCCACGGGCACCACCACGGTCGACTGCCAGTGCGGGTCGGCCATGCAGGCCAACCACATGATCGAGGGCCTGATCCTGTCGGGCGCCATCGACATCGGCATCGCCTGCGGCGTCGAGGCCATGAGCCGGGTGCCGCTCGGCGCCAACGTCATGAACGGCCCGGGCTCGCCCAAGGCCGACGACTGGACGATCGACATGCCCAACCAGTTCGAGGCGGCCGAGCGGATCGCCACGCTGCGCGGCATCACCCGCGAGGACGTCGACGCGCTCGCCTACCGGTCGCAGCACAACGCCGCCCGCGCCTGGGCCGAGGGTCGCTTCGACCGGGAGGTCTTCGCCGTCGAGGCGCCGGTGCTCGACGCCGACGGCAAGCCCACCGGCGAGACCCAGCAGGTCACCCGCGACGGCGGCCTGCGCGAGACCACGATGGAGGGTCTCGCCAAGCTCAAGCCGGTGCTCCCGGACGGCATGCACACGGCCGGCAACTCCTCGCAGATCTCCGACGGCGCCGCCGCGGTGCTCTGGATGAGCAAGGAGCGGGCGGCCGCCGAGGGCATCGCCCCGCGCGCCCGCATCGTGGCCCGGGTGAACGTCGGCTCGGACCCCTACTACCACCTCGACGGCCCCGTGAACGCGACCGAGGCGGTGCTCAAGAAGGCCGGCATGTCCATCGGCGACATCGACCTGTTCGAGTGCAACGAGGCCTTCGCGTCGGTCGTCCTGTCCTGGCAGCGGGTGCACGGCATCCCCGAGGACAAGATCAACGTCAACGGCGGGGCCTGCGCCCTCGGCCACCCGGTCGGCTCGACCGGCAGCCGCCTCATCGTCACCGCCCTGCACGAGCTCGAGCGCACCGGCAAGCAGTTCGCGCTGGTCACCATGTGCGCCGGCGGTGCGCTGGCGCCCGCGACCATCATCGAGCGCCTCTAGCGCGTACGGCGGGAGCCGCCCCTCAGGCCAGCTGGACCCGCACGGGGGTGCCCGGCAGCACCTGCACGAGCCCCTCGACCTCGAGCCGGCGCACGTGCGCCAGGGCCTCGGCGAGGGCGGCCCGCCGCATCAGCACCGGGACCTCATCCCAGGAGCGGTTCCAGGTCATGCTGCGGCACAGCTGCCACAGGGTGAGAGGGCCCTCGGACAGGGCGTCCTTGATCTCGGCCAGCCGCGCGTCGTGGTGCGCGACGAGGTCCTCCACGCGGTCGCGGACCCCGGTGAACCGGCCCCGGTGCGCGGGCAGCACCTCGGCCGGCTCGCGGCCGGTGAGCCGCCGCAGCGAGGCGAGGTAGTCGGCGAGGGGGTCGTGGGAGGTGTCCTCGAAGCCGTAGACCCCGACGTGCGAGGTGATGGTCGAGAGCAGGTGGTCGCCGGTGAGCAGCAGGTCGGCGTCCTCGAGGTAGAGGCACAGGTGGCCGGGGGTGTGCCCCGGGGTGTGCACCGCACGCAACCCGCGGTCGGCCAGCAGGGACGTGCCGTCGTCGATGCTCCGGTCCGGCAGCACGGGCAGCGGCATCCGGAAGTCGCGGGCGGCGCCTGCGATCTCGTCGATCTCGCACGGCGAGGCGTCCGCCTCGGCGAGCAGGCGCCGGGTGTCGGCGTCAGCCTGCTCGGGGTCGTCCTGCAGGTAGGCGCGGTGCCGCTCGACGAGCGCGATGTCGGCCGGGTGCATGCCGACCCAGCAGCCCGCCACGTCCTGCACCCTGCCGGCGAGGCCGAGGTGGTCGGGGTGGTGGTGGGTGATGACGACGCCCTGGACGTCCGCCGGCGCGATCCCGGCCACCGCGACCCCTGCGACCAGGGCGTCCCACGCCTCGTCGGCATCCCAGCCGGTGTCGACGAGCAGCGGGCCGCCGTCGGACTCGAGCAGGTAGACCTGGGTCCAGCCGATCGGGTTGTCGGGCACCGGGACCGGGATGCTCCAGACCCCGCCGGTCACCTTCTCGACGGCAGGCAGCGGCCTCAAGCGACGTCGTCCCAGCCGCTGAAGTACTGCGGGTGCGGGCCCATCGTCATCACCTCGAGCAGGCCGTAGCCGTCGTCGTCGCCCTGGTTGGTCGTGAAGCGCGCGAGGTGGTCCACGATCGCGCCCGGGATCGGCACCATGTCGGGCCCGGTGCTGTCGAAGTCGTGCCGCTGCACGACGAGCTCCTCGCCGTGCCACATGCCGTGCCGCCAGTCGGCGTCGAAGCCGTAGCCGGTGCCGCGGGCCAGGTGCAGCGGCCGCAGGCACTCGCCCTCGAGCACGAGGCCGTCGCGGAACGTCACGGTCGCCCCGGTCACCATGCGGGTGCCGGGCGCGAACCTCAGCTGGTGCTCGGGCCGTCCCAGGTGCTCGACCCGGCCGTCCGGGAACAGCCGCAGCCCCTCCTCCAGGGTGCGCCGGCCGAAGCCGTCCTCCTGGCACATGTAGACGACGCTGCTCTTGGGGAAGCGCACCACGAAGTAGTTCCAGAAGAAGCCGGACGTGCCGGTCGTCGGTGCCCCGGCGGGCTCGGGCTCGCCGACCGGGCGCACCCCCCACGAGCGGTCGCGGCTCCCCCAGAACCGGTCCGGCGTCACCGCGATCTCCCGGCCGTCCAGCAGCAGCGCGCCGGTCCACGACCCGGTCTGCAGGAAGCGCATGGTGTTCATGAGGTAGCGCCCGTGCGGGGCGGTGAGCAGCATCCGCGGCTCCTCGTAGGCCGGGATGGCGCCCTCCCACGTGGCGTCGAGGGCGAAGCCGTCGGTCTCCTCGCAGACGAACCGGACCTTCTTCAGCCCCTCGATCACCTCGACGCGCAGCGGCCCGACGCGGGTGTCGAGGCGGTTCAGGCCCAGCGGCCGGGAGGCCCGGACGACGGTCTGGGTCGTGCCGCGGTGGACCGCCAGGAAGCCGTCGGTCACCCCCAGGTTGGGGTACTGGCCGATGCCGCAGGCGAGGAAGAGCTCGTCGGTGCTGCCGTGCAGGTTGAAGTAGCAGCGGTCGTAGAAGTTGCGGTCGGACGTGCCGACCGTGGCCATGGTCTCCGCGACCTGGTGGATCGGCAGCTCGTCGAGGGGGGAGAGCATCAGGCGCCCCGCTCCGCCAGGACCGTCGCGGTCAGCCGGGTGACGGTGTTCTCCTGCGCCATCGCGTCCTCCGCCGGCAGCAGGCCCCAGTCCTTGAAGATGACCGCCAGCCTGGCCATGATCACGCAGAACCGGAAGCCTGCGAACACCTCGTAGTAGTCGAAGCTGGTCAGGCGCCGGCCGCTGCGGGCCTCGTAGCGCGCGATCGTCTCCTCCTTGCCGGGGAAGCCCTCGAGCCGGGGCACGTCGCAGCCCTCGCTGTGGTGCCGGTCGAGGAACCACGCCCAGGCCACGTCCTGCGACGGGGAGCCGAGCGTCACCATCTCCCAGTCGAGCACCGCCAGCCGCTCGCCCTCCGGGGAGTACATGACGTTGCCGACGCGCGCGTCGCCCCAGCACAGCACGAGCGGCTCGTCCTCCGGCGGGTTGGCCTTGAGCCACGCCAGCGCGCGGCGGGCCATCGGCACCGCCTCGTCCCTCTCCACCGACTCGAGGAACCGCTCGTAGTAGTCGAGCTGCGCGGCGATCCCGGTCTGCAGCGGCGGCAGGTCGAGCGCCGCCCAGTCGAGCGCGTGCAGCTCGGCGATGGTGTCCACCGCCCCCCACCAGATGCGCTCCCGCACCGCCGGCGCCACCTCGTGCAGCCACCCGGCCATGTGGTACGGCGGGTTGTCGGGCGGCACGACCCCCTTGACCTCCGCCATGACGAAGAAGGGCGCACCGAGGACGGCCGGGTCCGTCTCGTACCAGATCACCCTCGGCACCGGGACCGACGTCTTCGAGCCCAGCGCCGTGAGGACGGCGTGCTGGACGTCGAAGGCGGCGTCCGGGAAGAGCGTGTAGCCGGTCGGCGCGACCCGCACGACCCAGCTCGCCGACTGCGGCTGCCCGTGCGAGACCCACGTCCCGTCGACGATCAGCGTCTCGTTGGAGAAGCCGGTCGCACCCGGCCCGCGGAAGGGCGAGAGCGTGACGTCCTCGTCCGCGTCGACCCTCGGCGCCAGCCATGCGGCCAGCTGCTTGGCGGACTGCTCCACATCGCGTTGCGCGGGAATGGGCACGTGCGCGACCCCCTTGTCGTCGTGGTCGCGAACCTAGAACGCGTTCTCGTCAGCGGCAAGGGCCGTCAGCTCCCGCAGCGCGGGCAACGACACGTCGTACGGCGTCGAGAGCGCGACCCGCGAGCAGCGCGCGAACCGTCGACGGAGCCCGACCGCGACCTCCGCAGGCGTGCCGACGACGGCGAGCGTCCCGACCACCTCGTCGGGGAGCGCCGCGGGCAGCGCCTCCCAGCGGCCGGCGCGGGTCAGGTCCCGCAGCTCGGCCTGCAGGTCGCCCCAGCCGTGCACGTCGAGCACAGGGCGGTAGGCCGGTGTCGAGGCGTAGAACGCGAGCAGCCCGCGGACGCCCGCGAGCGCGGGCGCCAGCTCCTGCTCGTCGCGCGCGACCGCGACCACCGCCTGCCCCACGACCGGGAAGCCCTCGGGGACGCGCGCGAAGGTCAGCTCGGCCAGGGAGCGCTCGCTGCAGAAGGGGTGCACGAGCAGGGCGTCGGCCACCTCCACCGCCATCGCGGTCATGCGCGGCCCGAGAGCCCCCACCCAGATCGGCGCCGGTGGCGCGGGCGGCGGCACGAACAGCGGCGGGCAGTAGGTGTGCCGGGTCCACCGGCCCTCGAAGGCGAGCGGCTCACCGCTCTGCCAGGAGCGCTGGATGGCCCGCACCGCGAGCACCCACTCGCGCAGCTGCTCGACGGGCGACTCCCAGTGCCCGCCGAAGCGCCTCGTGACGTGCGCCTTCACCTGCGTCCCGAGCCCCAGGGCGAAGCGCCCGCCGGAGGCGCGCTGCAGGTCGTGCGCGAGGTAGGCCAGGTGCATGGGGCTGCGGGGCAGCGCGACGGCGAGGTTGGTGTAGAGCTGCGCCGTGGCCGACGCCACCGCCGCGGCACCCAGCGGCAGGAACGGGTCGCCGGGCCCCTCGTAGGTGAACAGGCCCGCGACGCCGGCCTCCTCGAGGCCGCGCACCACCTCGGGCACCGCGGCCAGGTCGGCGTCGAGCCGGACGTCCAGCAGCATGGCGCTCCTCGGCATGAGGGTGGAAAACTAGAATCGGTTCTAGCAGAATCCGGCGGCTGCTGTTACGTTCCCGAGCCGGTGCAGGAGGAGGCAACCACCCATGACGAAGTTCGAGGTCGAGGTCGGCCCGGCGTGCATCAGCAGCGGCTACTGCCGCAACTTCGCGCCGGAGGTGTTCGGCGCCCGCCCGGACCGCAAGTCGTTCGTGAAGAGCAACCCGGTGGAGGACTCCGCTGCGCTGCGGGAGGCCTTCGAGAGCTGCCCGGTCGAGGCCATCTCGGCGCGCGACGCCGAGACCGGTGACGACGTCTTCCCCTGACCGGCCGGCAGCCCTCACGACCCTGACACGGAACCTGACACGGAAAGGCAGCACCCTGTGAGCGAGGAGCACCTGCTCGTCGAGAGGACCGGCCACACGCTGGTCGTGCGCTTCAACCGACCCGAGGCCAAGAACGCCTTCTCGCCGAACATGCTCGCCCGCATGTACGAGGCCTGGCAGCAGGCCGACGCGGACGACGACATCCGGGTGGTCGTCCTCACCGGGTCCGACGAGGTCTTCTGCGCAGGCGCCGACCTCAAGGCGATGATGAGCGCACCGGACCCGGGCGACGAGTACGCCAAGCGGTTCCGCGAGGACGCCGACATGGCCTGGAAGGCCCTGCTGCGGCACTACCGCCTGACCAAGCCGCTGATCGCGGCGGTCGAGGGGCCTGCCATCGCCGGCGGCACCGAGATCCTGCAGGCCACCGACATCCGGGTCGCCGGCGAGGGCGCGACCTTCGGCGTCGCCGAGGTTCGCCGGGGGCTGTTCCCGCTCGGCGGCTCGACGGTCCGGCTGCGCCGCCAGATCCCCTACACGCTCGCGGCCGAGATGCTCCTCACCGGCAAGACCATCACCGCCGAGGAGGCGCTGACCTACGGCCTCATCGGCCACGTCGTGCCCAAGGGGACCGCCCTGCAGAAGGCGCTCGAGATCGCGGAGGCCATCAGCGCCAACGGCCCGCTCGCGGTCCGCGCGGTCCTGCGCTCGCTCCGCGAGACCGAGGGCCTCCCCGAGGACGAGGCCCTCAAGATCGAGCTCGAGCTCGGGATGCCGGTCTTCGCGACCCAGGACGCCAAGGAGGGGCCGCGCGCGTTCGCGGAGAAGCGCACGCCGCAGTTCACCGGGCAGTAGCGTCCGGCTGGTGCCTGCCCAGCCGCCCCCGACCCGCATGACCCAGGGGGCCGCCGGGACGAAGTGGGGCCGCTACGGCGCGCGCCCGCTGGTGGTGCTCTGCCTCGTCGGGCTGGTCGACGCGATCGACCGCGGGGTGCTGCCCGGGGTGCTGCCGGCGGTGCAGCGCGAGCTGCACTTCGACGACCAGACCGCGGGCTACCTCAACTCCGCGCTCATCGTGGCGACCCTGCTCCTGGCGGTCCCGGGCGGCCTGCTGGCGGACCGGCGCGACCGCCGGGTGCTGATGGGGGGCGTCCTCGGGCTGTGGTCGCTGGCCACCGGGCTGGCCGCGGCCGCGCAGACGTTCTGGCAGCTGTTCGTGGTGCGCTCCGCGCTCGGCGCCGGCGACGCCATCAACGACCCCTCGTGCCAGTCCCTGGTGGCGGACTACTACCCGGTGGAGGTCCGGGGCCGGGCCTACGCCTGGCAGCGGGTCGTCCCGACCGTCGGCCTGGGCGCGGGGGTCGGGATCGGCGCCGCTCTCGGCGCGGCCTTCGGCTGGCGGGTCGCGGTGCTGTCGGTCGGGGCCCCGGGCCTGCTCGTCGCCCTCCTGGTACGGCGGCTCCCCCTGCCGCCGCGAGGGGACGCCGACCTGCCGCTCCCGGTCCTGCCTGCGACCGCCCCCGTGCCGGGCCTGCCGGTGCGCGACGGGGTCAGGGCGGTGCTGGCGGTCCGGTCGCTGCGGGTCCTGCTGGTCTCCACCGCGTTCATCAACGGGATCCTCACCGCCCTTGCGTTCTGGGGCGTGAGCTACCACGTGCGCGCCTCCGGGCTGTCCGAGGGCTCGGCCGGCGGCATCGCCGGCGGGGTGATCCTCGTGGGCGCCGTCGCCGGCGGCGTCGGGGGCGGCATCGTCACGGACCGGATCCGCGACCGCTACCGGGGTGCGCCCATGCTGCTGGCGGGAGCGGTCACCGGCTCGGGCGCGCTGCTGCTGCTCCTCAGCTTCGTCGACGGCATCCCGGTCTTCGCGGTGCGCCTTCCGCTGCAGATGGTCGGGGTCGCGCTCGTCGTGTCGGCGCTGCCCCCGCTGACCGTGGTCACCGCCGAGGTGGTCCCTCCCGAGCTGCGCGGGACGTCGTTCGGGCTGCTCAAGCTGTGCGCCAACGTGCTGGCCGCGGCGACGCCACCGCTGATCGGGGCGCTCGCCGACACGCACCGCATCCGCATCCACACCGGTGAGGTCGTGGGCGACCTGGGCTTCGCGTTCCGCTGCGTCACCCCTCTGGTGCTGGTCGGCAGCGTCCTGCTCCTGGCCGGCCGCCGGCACCTGCAGCGCGACCTGGACGCCGCACTCGGATTGACGACGGCCGCCGCCCCTGGTCTACTCAGTCGCTAGAACACGTTCTACAAGTGGAGAGCGCGTGTACCTCGACTACACCCCTGCGCAGCACGACCTGCGCGAGCAGCTCCGGTCCTACTTCGCGGGCCTGCTGACGCCCGCGGTCAAGGAGTCCCTCGCGGCCGAGGGGCACGGCGGACCGACCTCCCTCGAGGTGCGGCAGAAGATGGGCGCCGACGGCTGGCTCGGCATCGGCTGGCCGACCGAGTACGGCGGGCAGGGCCGCTCGGTCCTCGAGCAGTTCGTGTTCTTCGACGAGGCAACCCGCGCAGGGGCACCGGTGCCGATGATCGCCCTCAACACCGTCGGCCCCACCCTCATGCGGCACGGGTCGCAGGAGCAGAAGGACTACTTCCTGCCCCGCATCCTGGCCGGCAGCCTCGACGTGGCGATCGGCTACACCGAGCCGGGATCGGGCACCGACCTGGCCTCGCTGCGCACCCGCGCCGAGCGGCAGGGCGAGGAGTACGTCGTCAACGGCAACAAGGTCTACACGACCGGTGGCCTGACGGCCGACTACGTCTGGCTGGCCGCCCGCACCAACCCCGACGCGGCCAAGCACAAGGGCATCACGATCCTGCTGGTCGACACCAGGAGCCCGGGCTTCTCGGCGACGCCGATCGTCACGGTGGGCGGCGAGGTCACCAGCGCGACCTACTACGAGGACGTGCACGTCCCGGTGTCGATGGTCGTCGGCGGCGTCGACGAGGGCTGGCGGCTCATCACCTCCCAGCTCAACCACGAGCGGGTCGCCCTCGCCGCGATGGGCGGGCGGTCCCTCGAGCTGTTCGAGGCGGTGCGCGACTGGGCGGCCGAGGAGACGACCGCGGACGGCACCCGGGTGCTCGACGTGCCGTGGGTGCGCCAGACGCTGGCTCGCGTCTACGCGCGCCTCGAGGCGCTCAAGCTGCTCAACTGGCGGATGGCCTGGAAGACCGAGGTCGGCACCCTCACCCCGGCCGACGCCTCCAGCGGGAAGGTCTACGGTTCCGAGACCGACATCGAGGCCTACCGCCTGCTGCTCGAGGTCATCGGGCGGGCCGGGTTCGTCCAGAAGGGCTCGCCGGCCGCGGAGCTGGCCGGCGTGCTCGAGAAGGCCTACCGGGGTGCGCCGGTCCGCACCTTCGGCGGCGGCTCCAACGAGGTGCAGCGCGAGATCCTCGCGCAGACCGCCCTCGGCCTGCCCCGCAGCAAGCGCTAGTCGAGGAGAACGATGGACTTCACCCCCACCGAGGAGCAGCAGGCCGTCCGCGGCCTGGTCACCGACCTGCTCGCGACCGCGACCCACCCGGGGCCGGCCGTCGAGGGCTTCGACACCGACCTCTGGGCGCGGCTCGCCGAGGCCGGGCTGCTGGGCCTCGGGGTCGCCGAGGAGCTGGGCGGCGGCGGGCTCCCGCTGGCCGTCGCTGCGGTGCTCGCCGAGGAGGCCGGCCGGGCCGCCGCCCGGGTGCCGTTGGTGCCGGTCCTCGCCGCCC
>JBAVRG010000201.1:0-3933 GCA_049694795.1 Mycobacteriales bacterium | reverse complement strand
GGACGGGGGTGCGGCGCGCGGCGAGCTGAGCGAGCAGGCCGACCAGCCGGCCCAGCGCCAGGTCGCCCAGGACCTCGATGACCGCGGCGGCGTCGTAGCGATGGGGGTGCACCTGCAGCAGCAGGGTGCGCACGGCGACGACGCGCTCCTTCCAGTCCGGCCCCGGCTGCGTGCCGACGACCGTCACCGGCTCGAGGTCGAGCAGCGCGGCGACCGCGGCGAGGACTGCGGGGCTGTCGAGCTCGGCGTCGAGGACCACGAGGTCCGCGCCGGCGTCGACGAAGCGGTCGGCTTCCTCCCTGCCCGCGGCCAGCCCCTGCCCCGAGGCGACCTGCACGCGCACCACGGCACGCGGTGCCACCGGCGGGTCGCCGAAGACGCGGGTGAGCTCGGCGGCGAGCCGGTTCACTTCAGCCGCCGCGGCTGGCCGGCGACGACCTGCACGACCTCGTCGGCGACCTCGGCCAGGGCCGTGCTCGCCCTGCCGAGCAGGTCGGCGAACAACCGCCCGCTCGCGGTCGCGGGCACGACGCCGGACCCGACCTCGGGGGCCACCAGGACGACGTGGACGGCTGCCTGTGACCACGCCTCCAGCAGGTCGGCGAGCGCTGTGTCGAAGGCCGGCCGCGCGCTGGGGGAGTCCCAGTGGTCCGCGAGCACCCCCGTCAGCCACAGCCCGAGGTCGTCGACGAGCAGCGGGCCGCAGGCGCTGCGCAGCGCACCGGCCACGTCGGTCGTCTCCAGGGTGGTCCAGTGGGCCGGCCGCCGCACCACGTGGGCGCGCACCCGCGCGTCCCAGTCCTCGTCGTCCGGACGGGGCGGCGCCGTGGCGACGTAGGTGACCGCGCCCGTCAGCAGGCTCTCGGCGTAGGCCGACTTGCCCGAGCTCTGGCCGCCCAGCACCAGCACGCGGCGGCCGGCGGAGGTGTCGAGGACCTCCCCGTCCCGGGCGGCGCGCGCGCCCAGGGCAGCCAGCCGGCGGTCGAGCTCGTCCGGTGCCGGGTTGTGGTGACCGACGTGCACGGCCACCACCTCGGTGCCGTCGCCGACGGCCCCCACCGCGCGCAGCCGGGCCACCTGCTCCGGCCAGGTGTCGAGGGTGAGGTGCGACGGGATCGGGGTGCCGGAGAGCTCGAGCAGCAGCACGTCGAACGCCCGGTCGCGCACCGCTTCCACCGTCGCCTCGGGCAGCACGCCGGTGTCGCAGGCCCAGAGCAGCCGGCCGCCGTCGGGTCCGGTGACGTCGTAGAGGACCGCGTCGTCGGGGTGCTCGGCCGCCAGCACCCGGACCGTGTAGCCGGCAACCTCGTGGGTGGCGTCGGGCAGCGCGGCGACGGCCGAGACCTGCCCGTCGAAGGAGGCCGCGGCGAGCACCAGCGGCGGCGCGAGCACCTGCAGCGGGCCGGTGCCGGCAGCCCAGCCACGCCACACCCACGCCTGCGGGAAGTGGTGGTCGGAGTGCCGGTGGGTGACCAGGACGCCCGCCACCCCGGCGAGGGTCTCGCCGTACCGGGCTGCGGCGCGTGGTCCGTCGGAGCCGAGCTCGATCAGCAACCGGCCGTCGACCAGGGCCGACGTCTGGCCGCGCAGCACGCCCTGCGCCAAGGCCGCCTCGCACGACGCGCAGGTGCACCACGGGTTGGGCCAGCCGTCCGCGGCCCCGCTGCCGAGCATCCTGATGCGCACGCGTCTAGCCTGCCAGCATGACGTGGACCTGGAGCTACGAGGGACCTGACGGCGCGCCCGTGGAGCCGGCTGAGAGCGCGCCGGAGCAGCCGGACTTCCCGACCCAGGCCGACGCCGAGTCGTGGGTCGGCGAGACCTGGCGCGAGCTGCGCGAGGCTGGCGTGCACGCGGTGACGCTCCACGAGGACGGCCGCAAGGCCTACGGCCCGATGGGCCTGGACCCCGCTTAGGGGCGCCTGGGCGGCGAGCCGCCCTTGCCCGGGTCCTTCTCGGTGACCTCGGCCAGCACGTCGTCGACAGCCTGCTTCAGGTCCGCCGGCAGCGCCCGGGCGGCGGCGTTGTCGCGCACCTGCTCGGGGCGCGAGGCCCCGACGATGGCGGACGCGACGTTGGGGTTCGCCAGCACCCAGCCGACCGCGAGCTGCGCCATCGACATCCCGGCGTCGGCCGCGAGCGGCCGCAGGTGCTGCACCGTCCGCAGCACGTCCTCACGCAGGAAGCCCTTGATCATGTTGGCGCCGCCGGCCTCGTCGGTCGCCCGCGAGCCCTCCGGGAGCGGTGCGCCCGGCAGGTACTTGCCGGTCAGCACGCCCTGGGCGATCGGCGACCAGACGATCTGCGAGATGCCCTCCTTCTCGCACAGCGGGACGATCTCGCCCTCGATCACGCGCCACAGGGCGGAGTACTGCGGCTGGTTCGACACGATGCGGTCGAAGCCCATCTCGTCGGCGATCCGCAGCGCCGCGGCGATCTCCTCGGCCCGCCACTCGCTCACCCCGACGTACATGACCTTGCCCGCGCGCACCAGGTCCTCGAACGCGCGCAGCGTCTCCTCGAGCGGGGTCTCGTAGTCGAACCGGTGCGCCTGATAGAGGTCGACGTGGTCGGTCTGCAGCCGCTCGAGGGACGCGTGGCAGCTCTCGATGATGTGCTTGCGGGACAGGCCGCGCTCGTTGCTGCCGGCGCCGGTGGGCCAGTAGACCTTGGTGAACAGCTCGTAGGACTCGCGCTTCACGCCCTTGAGCGCGTCACCGAGGACGGACTCGGCCTTGGTACCGGCGTAGACGTCGGCGGTGTCGAAGGTCGTGATGCCGACCTCGAGCGCCTCCTTCACGCAGGCGTGGGCGGCGTCCGCCTCCACCTGCGAGCCGTGCGTCAGCCAGTTCCCGTAGCTGATCTCGCTGACCTTCAGACCACTGCGACCAAGTCGTCGGAACTCCATGCGAACGACCCTAGTAAGGCCGCGCCTGCCTCGCGAACCGCGGCGCGAGGCGGCCCACCTCGCTCCGCGGGAAGGAGATTGTCGCGGGGTCGCCGTCGCTCACGAAGCGCGTCTTCAGCAGCCGGGGCAGCCAGTACGTCGAGGTGAACGCCTGGTCACCCGTGCGCAGCCCGCTCCGGATGCGTGGCAGCGCCTGCGGCGTGAAGTCCTTGCTGTACGGCGACCTCGACGGGTTGCTGCCGACGAGCAGCACGCCGCTGAACGCGTACGAGCGGCCCTGCCAGCTGCCCCGGGCGGACAGCTGCCGGTCGCGGGGGTGGGCGCCGAACGGGAGCGCCATCGTGGTCACCCGGACCCCTGGCACCGCGCCGGTGATGACGGCCAGCCCCTGCACCAGCTCGCGCTGCACGCCGGTGGCGTCGAGCTGGCGCAGGTTCGCGTGCGTCGCGGTGTGGTCGCCGATCTCCATGCCCAGCGCGGCCAGGTGCGCGAGGTAGGAGTCGTGGCCGCGGAAGGGCGCGGCGTTGACGTAGAACGTCGCGACCGGGTGCTGCTCGCCGAAGCGGTGCGCCACGTCCTCGAGGATCCCGACGGCGGTGCCGGGGTCGACCGAGCCGTCCGGCCGCTCGGCGTACTGCGAGATCGTCGAGTCGTCGAAGGTGAGCACCATCGGGCTCCGGCCCGCGGGCACGTCCACCCTGCCGGCCACGAGGTCGGCGGCGGTCACGGTGCGGTAGCCGCTGCGGTAGAGCGCGGTGAGCTCGGCGCGGAACTGCGCGGGGGTCTGGTCGTAGTCGCCCTTGGGGTGCGCGAGCAGCTGGTGGTACATCAGCACCGGTACGACGCCGAGCTCGTCGGCGTGCACGGACCGCGGGTCGACCTTCGGGGCCGCACTGGCCGTCGGGGAGGGGGCGGCGGCGGTCGGCACCGGTGCCGCGGCGTGGGCCCGGACCGGCGAGTGAGAACTGGCCTGACAGCCCGCTGAAAGCAGCGCCAGGAAGGCGACTGCGGTGGCGGTCCGTCGG
>JBAVRG010000200.1:0-17493 GCA_049694795.1 Mycobacteriales bacterium | reverse complement strand
CGCCGCGACCGAAGGAGGCACCCAGACTGGGCACGGTGGCGCTGTGTCATATCCGCGCCTGGTTCTCGATCTGCACCGCGCCCATCGCGGTGAAGAGCTTCTTGATGAGGTAGTTCTCCTCGTTGTCGAGGGTGGCGCCCCCGAGGCTGGCCAGCCCGAGCGTGCGGCGGACCTTGTTGCCCTTGGCGTCGAGGTCCTGCCAGGTGCGGGCGCGGGTGTCGACGACCCGGTCGACGATCATGTCGACCGCGGTCTCGAGGTCGAGGTCCTCCCACTCGGTGCCGAACGGCCGCCGGTACCGGACCTTCGTCACCCGCCCCGGGGAGTTGACGAGCTGCTCGCTCGCCGATCCCTTGGGGCACAGCCGGCCGCGCGACACCGGGCTGGCCGGGTCCCCTTCGATCTGGACGACCTTCTCGTCCTTGACGTAGACCTTCTGGCCGCAGCCCACCGCGCAGTAGGGGCAGACGCTGTCGACGACCCGGTCCGCCGTGGCGGTGCGCGGCGTGAGCGCCGCCGACCTCGCGGACTGCGCCGCCGCCCCCCGCCCGAGCGGGTCGCTGCCCGTGAGCTGGCGCACGACCGGCCACGCGAGGAAGGTCTTCACAGCCGCTTCCCTGCCCACCACGGCGACAGCCAACCACGCGACGTACGGTGCTGCCATGGGAAGGCTCACGGCACGGCGACCGGTGCTCCGTCTGGACGGCGACCGGGCGGTGAC
The DNA here is from genome assembly GCA_049694795.1 of Mycobacteriales bacterium. Classification (GTDB taxonomy): domain Bacteria; phylum Actinomycetota; class Actinomycetes; order Mycobacteriales; family SCTD01; genus RYN-111. The sequence continues at coordinate 16,772 of JBAVRG010000200.1, read as the reverse complement.
CCGCCCCGACTCGCTCGCGGTCGAGGAGCCGCTGGAGATCCGCGTCGGCGGCGCGCCGCTGACGGTGACGATGCGCACGCCGGGCGACGACATGGACCTCGCCGCCGGCTTCCTCGTGTCCGAGGGCGTCGTCAGCCGCACCGACGAGCTGGTCTCGATGCGCTACTGCGCCGGCGCGACCGACGAGGGCCAGAACACCTACAACGTGCTGGACCTCGACCTCACCGTGCCCCCACCGGCGCCGCGCGCCTTCTTCACCTCCAGCTCGTGCGGCCTCTGCGGCACCGCCAGCCTCGAGGCGGTGCGCCAGTCCACGTCGTACGACGTCACGGGCGACCCGCTCGCGGTGACCCCGTCGTTCCTCGCGGCGCTGCCGGGCCGGCTGCGGGAGGCGCAGAAGGTCTTCGCGAAGACCGGTGGGCTGCACGCCGCCGGGCTGTTCGCTGCGGACGGCAGCCTGCTCTGCCTGCGGGAGGACGTCGGACGGCACAACGCGGTCGACAAGGTCGTGGGCTGGGCGCTGCGGGAGGGACGGCTGCCGCTGGCGGGGAGCGTCCTTGTGGTGAGCGGCCGGGCGAGCTTCGAGCTGGTCCAGAAGGCGTGGATGGCGGGCATCCCCTGCCTCGCCGCCGTCTCGGCCCCGTCATCCCTCGCGGTCGACCTCGCGCACGAGGCCGGCATGACCCTGGTCGGCTTCCTGAGAGGCACGTCGATGAACGTCTACGCCGGTGCGGAGAGGGTGCGCGCATGAGCTTCGCGGGGTTCCCGGACGAGGCCCTGGTGTTCTACGAGGGTCTCGAGGCCGACAACTCGAAGGCCTACTGGACCGACCACAGGCACGTCTACGACGAGTGCGTCGCCGCCCCCATGAAGGCCATGCTGGCCGAGCTCGAGCCGGACTTCGGCGCGGCGAAGGTGTTCCGCCCTTACCGGGACGTGCGCTTCAGCAAGGACAAGACGCCCTACAAGACGCGCCAGGACGCCGTCGTGCACCAGGGCGACCAGGCCGCCCTGTGGCTCGGCCTCGGCGCGGACGGCCTGCACGTCGGCGGCGGCCTGTTCCGCCCGGACGCCGAGCAGGTGCGACGGCTGCGCGCCGCGGTCGCCGACGAGCGCACGGGCAGCGCGCTCGTGGCCGTGCTCACCGAGCTGCGCGCCAACGGCTGGCAGGTCGCCGGCGAGCATCTCAAGCGGGTCCCGCAGCCCTGGGACGACAGCCACGCCAGGGCCGACCTGCTCCGCCACAAGTCCCTCGTCGCGCGCGTCACGCACCCCCCGCAGGCCTGGCTGCACACGCCGCGGGCCAAGGAGCAGGTGGCCGCCGGCTGGCGCGCCCTGCAGCCGCTCAACGACTGGCTCGCCCAGAGCGTCTAGCGGTCGCCCTCGGTGAGGAAGCCACGCACCTTCTCCCCATGGGCGTTGATGCACGACTCCAGCGCGTTCTCCTGCCGGTCCGTGGCGCGGGCGATGTCGAAGCGGACGGGGAAACGGCCCTGCACACCGGGATCGGGATTGCCCTGGTCCTTCACGACGGTGATGCCCGGCAGTCCCCCACAGGCCGCCTTCAGCGCCACCCGGTCCGCCTGCACGGCGTCCTGCGCCATCGTGACGACCAGCACCCTGTTGGGTGGCGAGACGAGGATCTTGACGGCCGTGATGAGCATCCCGAACAGCAGGATGACGCCGCCCAGGGAGATCAGCACCTTGCCGCGCCTGCCGACGGGGCGACCTCGGGTGGCGAGCTGGCTGGTCACCGGTCGCGTCACAGGAGCATCACCGGACCATTGTCACCCACCGGCGCGCAGCGAGCCCTCCGCGGCCGCGAGGGCGGCGTCGTACTGGGGCGTGAGCTCGTAGCCGAAGTGCCCCTGCGGCCGTGGGACCGCCGGGTCGCCCGGCGGTCCGGTGAGCTCCGGCGGGTCCCGCCGCAGGTCGACGTCGGCGGGCGTGCCGACCGGCCCGCCGATGGGGTCGGTCGGCCGCCAGAGGTTGGCCCACCCGCCGGGCCCGACCCGGTCCTGCAGCTCGACGAGGTCCGGGTGGTCGAACCAGCTGCGGAAGACCCGCCCGTAGAGCCGGTCCAGCGGCGAGCCGTAGGTGATCAGCCGCACCTTCGCGACGACCTCCGGCGGCAGCTGCCAGAGCAGGGCGGCGGCCAGGACGGTGCCCTGGGAGTGCGCGGACAGCACCACCCCGTCTGAGGTCGCTGTCAGGTGCCGCACCCGGACGGTGAGGTCCGGCACGACCCGCTCGGTGTAGCAGGGCGGCGCGAGCGGGTGGGCGCCCCGGGGCCAGAAGGTCCCGAGGTCCCACAGGATCCCGACCGTGCGGCGCAACCTCGGGGTCCGGTAGGCGCGGTAGCCGAGCAGCACGAGCCCACCCGCCAGCGCACTCGCCAACCAGGTGCCCGCCAGCGTGCCGAAGCGAAGCAGGTCCGACCAGAACCCGGGACCGGCGACGCGGTCGGGCGCGTCGCCGAGGACCACCGTGAGCACGGTGCTCGCGAGCGCGGCGAGCACGGACACGGCGGTGAACCACGACACCCAGCCGACCGCGACGTCCGTCAGGCCTGCGAACGCGCGGGCTCGCGCCACCTGCCGCACCTGCTCGTCCTCGCCCGCCGGCTGGTCGTAGTCGAGCCGGACCTGCGGGACCTGCGCCCCCGTCATGCGGGCGACCCGACGCCAGGCGGCCACCGCGAGCACGACGAGGGCCGGCACCAGCACGGCGGCGAGGGCAAAGGCCGCCCAGCTGTACGCCACCGGCAGGTGCAGCGTCCCCCGGTCCTGCGGCGCGTCGGTGGGTGCCCGCGGTCCGTCCAGCCAGTCCGCCACCCGGAAGGCCAGGCCTGCGGAGAGCACGGACGCCACCAGCAGCCCGAGCGCCGCGAACACCGGCTGCGCCAGGCCGTCCGCGACCACCCGCGGGCGCGCCACCACCAGGCCGAGCACCAGGACGCCCAGCACCTGCAACCCGAAGACCGTCGTCACCGCGACTGCATAGCCCGGCAGCGTCGGGGCGGCGTGGTCGACCCAGTCGGCGCGCGCCGGGACGACGGCCTGCAGCACGGTCAGGCCGACCAGCAGCACCCCGGCCCGCTCCAGCGACTGCGGCCAGCGCACCCCCGCCTCGTCCCGCCGTACGACGGACGGCAGGCACACGCCGACGCTCGCCACCGCCATCACCAGCCACAGGGCGACGACCAGGACCGCGTCGAGGGCCCGCAGGCCGGGCTGGTGGTCGCGGTCCCAGTCCCACAACGGCCAGGCCATCCCGAGCCCCACCACCGCCAGGCCCACCGCCAGGTGCAGCTGGCGCAGCCGGGCCACCTGGCGGACGCCGTACCAGAAGGTGGGGTCCTCGAGGGGCGCGGTGCCGCCGGCCGCGACGGGGCGCACCGACTCGTACCTGCGCGCAGTACGGCGGGAGAGCACCCACAGCAGGACCAGGACGCCGACAGGCACCAGCGACCCCACCGCCGTGCGCCGTCCCGGCGTGGCCATCACCCCGGACCCGAGGAACCGCAGCCAGCTGTGCCGGTCGCGGCAGGCCTTCCGGGCCGCGCACTGCCAGCCCAGCAGGTCCGTGCCGATCCCCTCGGCGGCGAGGACCGCGGTGGCGGTGAGGCTGAGCGCCAGCAGCCGCACGAGGGACTCCGGCAGGCGCCGTCTCGGACCCATCCAGAAGGAGGCGTTGACGAGCGTGAACGGCAGCATGAGCAGCCACAGCGCGCGGGCGGCACTGCCCGAGGTCAGGCTGCCCCAGGAGTACGCCTCCAGCGTGGGATCCGTCCCGCGGTAGAAGCCGGACTGCCCGTCCCCCGCCACCAGACGTGCCGGGCCGGATCCCAGGACGTGCTCGGGCGAGGAACCGCCCACGCCGTGCACCCGGAGCTCGGTGACCACGCGCGCGACGCTAGCCCTCCGGCCGCGGCGCAGGCGGTCGCCTCGCCGACGCCTGCGCCCGCCGCAACCTGATCGCCGCTGACTCGTTGAGGCCCTTGACAGCGACCTGAACGGCCGGGGGCGGCTTGCAGGAAGGGCAGGACCCCTGGTCGAAGTGAGCCGTCAGCGCCGTACCCCCCGTATCCCCCCGACCTGACGGAGCTTGCCGTGAACCGCCGCACCGCGTGCCTTGCCCTCGCCACCACCGGATGCCTGCTCGCCGGAGCGGCCACCGCCACCGCGTCGGTGACCGGAGCCGCCCCCTCCGCGCCGACCTGGTCGCGACCGGCGCGGCTCGGCCACTGGGCTGGCGGTGAGCCCAGCGCGGCCTTCGACCCCAGCGGCAACGGCGCGGTCTACATCGCAGCGCCCCAGGGCATCCCCAGCGGCCTGAACCCCCTCCTCGGCGGGGCGGCCGGCAAGGGCATCGGCTTCTGGGCGAGCCACGACCACGGGCGCACCTTCCCGCTGACCGGCAACATCGGCTCCGCGCTCGGCGGTGGCGACAGCGACGTCGACGTGGCCACCGACCACTCCGTCTACGTCACCGACCTGGAGGCCGCCGCCACGTCGATCTGCCGCAGCACCGACGGAGGCAGGACGTTCGGCGACACCTCCGCCGTCAACCTGGGCTGCGCGAGCGTCAACACCGGCCAGACCGGCCCGGACAACGACCGGCAGTGGCTCAACCACGGACCGCACGGCGAGGAGTACCTCACCTACCACGACTTCGCGGCCAACATCCCGCTGATGTACCGCTCCACCGACCACGGCCGGACGTTCACGCCCTGCGGCAACATCCTGGGCAGCGGGCCCGGCATGTCCAACTTCGTGCCGGCCGCCGGGGGCGACCTGGTGGCCAAGCCCGTCGTGGACCCGCACGACGGCAGCGTCTACGTCGGCGTCACCGAGCCCGACTCCTCCAACATCGCCGGTACGCCGCTCGGGACCCCGCTGGGGAACCTCTACATCGCGGTCGCCAAGGGCGGCTGCACCGGCACCACGAGCTTCACGACCCACACGGTCTACGCCAACCCGGGCGCCAACCTCGCCAAGGACTTCGACGCCATCGCCGAGGACGGTGCCGGCAACCTGTACATGGTCGGCGTCGGGACCCTGACCGCCTCGCAGAAGGGCAACGGCGTCTACGTCTTCACCAGCCACGACCACGGCGTCACCTGGAGCAAGCCCCAGCGCGTCAACACCCCCAACCTCACGGCGGACGCCATGCCGGCCATCGCCGCGGGCAAGCACGCCGGCCAGGTCGCCGTCGGGTGGTTCGGGAGCTCGAGCAGCCTGAGCGAGAACGACGTGAAGGACCAGTGGCGCTACTACGTCGCGACGAGCGTCAACGGCGGCCGCTCGTTCGCCCAGAGCACCGTCACCGCGTCGGTGATCCACCACGGCGACATCTGCACGCAGGGCATCATGTGCGGCCTCGTCCCCGGCAGCGCCGGCGACCGCAACCTGGCCGACTTCAGCTCCCTGGTCGTCGACCCCGCCACCGGTCGCCTGCTCGCCGTCTTCCCCGGTGACCCGGAGAACCGCCCCGACGTCAAGGGCGGCCCGAACGACTACAGCAGCTCGGTGTTCGTCGCCTCCCAGCTCGGCGGCACCCGCTTCAGCTGAGGGCCGGCGCCACGCTCCGGCGGGTCGCGAGCACGCAGCCCAGCAGGATGAGCGGGAAGCCGACAGCGAGCCCGACGGTGAGCGACTCCCCCAGCAGCAGCACGCCGAGCAGGACGGCTACCGCCGGGTTGACGAAGGTGATGACCAGCGCCCGGTTCGGGCCGGCCTCGGCGATGAGCGCGAAGAAGACGAGGAACGCCACGACGGTGCACGCCGCCGCGAGCAGCGCGACGCTGAGCAGGACCCGGCCGCTGGGCACGCGGTCCGGCCAGGAGAGCGCCGCGACGGGGGCGTAGACCAACGCGGTCAGGGTCAGGGATCCGGCGATGACGCCGAGGGAGGGCACGTCGGACAGCTTGCGGCTCACGATCAGCGGCGCCGTGGCGTAGCCGAGCACCACCAGGGCGATCTCGGCGGCGGCTCCCAGGTCCCCGCCGACGTCGAGGCCGAGCAGCGTCACGACGCCGGCCAGCCCGACGACGAGCCCGAGGACGCGGGTCCGGTCCAGCCGGTCCTCGCCGCCCGACAGCACCGACGCGACCGCTGCGACCATCGGGACGGCCGCGATGAGCAGGCCCGACAGCGAGCTGGTGAGGGACCGCTCGGCGTCCGTGAGCAGCAGCCAGGGACCGGCGATCTCGAGAGCGGTGAACGCGAGCAGCGGTCTCCAGTGCTGCCGCAGGGCGGTGAGGTAGCCCTTGTGCACGGCGATCGGGAGCAGCACGAGCGCCCCGAGGCCGGTGCGTGCGAGCACGACCACCGGGGGCGAGAGGTCCTCCACGGCGACCTTGATGAGCAGGTACGGGATGCCCCACAGCACGCACATCGCGGTGAACAGCAGCCAGCCCCGTCGCGTCACGGAGCCACCCTAGTTTCTTGCCGCGGGCTCAGTTCACCTGGCGCTCGAAGCCCTGCCAGTACTGCTCCCGCAGCTTGAACTTCTGGATCTTCCCCGTTGCCGTGCGGGGGATCTCCTCGCGGAACTCCACCGACGTGGGGGCCTTGTAGCCGGCCAGCCGCTCCTTGCAGTGCTTGATGAGCTCGGACTCGGTGGCGCTCTGCCCCTGGCCGAGCACCACGAGCGCCTTGATCGTCTCGCCCCACTTCTCCGAGGGCACCCCGATCACCGCGACCTCCGACACCGCGGGGTGAGAGAACAGGCAGTCCTCGACCTCGATGGACGAGACGTTCTCGCCGCCGGTGATGATCACGTCCTTGCGGCGGTCGGAGATCGTGAGGTAGCCCTCGTCGTCCATCGAGCCGCCGTCGCCGGTGTGGAACCAGCCGCCGTCGAGAGCATCCGCGGTCGCGTCCGGCTGCTGCCAGTAGCCGTCGAGCACGACGTTCGAGCGGGCGAGCACCTCGCCGTGGTCGGAGATGCCGATCCGCACCCCGATCGCGGGCATCCCTGCCCGCGCGAGCCGGCGCGCGGCCTCCTCGGCCGGCAGCGCGTCCTCCTCCGCCCGGCGCCGGTTGACCGTGAGCAGCGGGGAGGTCTCGGTGAGGCCGTAGATCTGCAGGAACTCCCAGCCGAGCTCCTCCTCGATGCGCTGGATGGTGCGCGACGGCGGGGGCGCCCCCGCGCAGATCACCCGCACCCGGTCGCGGCCGGGGACCTCGCCCTGCCAGCTCTGCGCCGCCTCGAGCACCGACGCCACGACCGCAGGTGCGGCGCACATGACGGTGACGCCGTACCTGTCGACCCGGCGCAGGATGTCGGCGCCGTCGATCTTGCGGATCACGACCTGCGGCACGCCCATGCCGGCCATCGCGAACGGCATCCCCCAGCCGTTGGCGTGGAACATGGGCAGCGTGTGCAGGTAGACGTCGCGGTCGGTCACCCCGGCGTGCAGGGCGAAGGTCACCGCGTTGACCCAGATGTTGCGGTGCGTGATCTGCACGCCCTTGGGGCGAGCCGTCGTCCCCGACGTGTAGTTGATGGTCGCGGTGGCGTCCTCGTCGGGCTCCTCCCACGGCACCGGGTCGACCCCCGGCCGCAGCAGCACGGCGTCCGACTCCGTGCCCAGGACGAAGCGGTGCTTGGCCGTCACCCCGGCCAGCGTCGCGTCCACCTCGGGGTCGACGAGCAGCACCGAGGCGCCCGAGTGCCCGACGATGTAGTCCACCTCAGCCGGGGCCAGCCGGAAGTTGACCGGCACCAGCACCCGGCCGTAGGAGCAGACGCCGTAGAACGACTCCAGCAGCCGGGCGCTGTTGTGCGACACGACCGCCACCCGCTCACCCCGCGCGACCCCCAGCTCGTCGAGGCCGGCAGCCAGCGCCCGGGTGCGGGCCGCGAACTCGCCGTAGGTCTGCGAGCCGAGCCCGCCGTCCTGGAACGGTCCCGGCTCGTCCACGACGCCGGTGCGGTTGCCGTAGCAGAGCTCGGCACGGTCCAGGAAGTCCGCTGTGGTGAAGGGCACCTTCATGAGCGCATGAAACACCGGAGCGCCGCCGCGTGCATCCGTACCCTGGAGGAATGGAAACCGGGGGCAACCAGCAGGGCATCGACCCTGCCCGCCTGCAGGTCGCCCTCGAGGTGCTCCGCGAGCTCGACGAGCTCGACCCGGAGCACCCGGACGCGATCACCCTCAGGCGCGCGACGGCCCACGTCTACAAGAGCGTGAAGGTCCGTCGCCGCAGCCAGAAGCGCGCGTCGATCACAGCCGCGGACGAGGAGGTCACCAACCGCACGGCCACCGGCGCGCGGGACCGCATCGACGACGAGACCCGCGGCGTCCTGCTCCAGGCCAAGGCCGAGTCGGAGGTCGTCGGCACCCTGCACCGCGCCCGGTCCTGCTACATCTGCAAGAACCGCTACCGCGAGGTGCACGCCTTCTACCACCAGCTGTGCCCCACGTGCGCTGCCCTCAACTGGGCCAAGCGGGACCAGCACGTCGACCTCACCGGACGCCGCGCGCTCCTCACCGGCGGCCGGGCCAAGATCGGCATGTACATCGCGCTGATGCTGCTGCGGGACGGCGCAGAGCTGACGATCACCACCCGGTTCCCGCACGACGCCGTACGGCGGTTCAGCGCGATGCCCGACAGCGCGCGCTGGCTGCACCGCCTGCGGGTCGTCGGGATCGACCTGCGGGACCCGGCGCAGGTCGTGCGGCTCGCCGACGACGTCGCCGCGCAGGGCCCGCTCGACGTACTGGTCAACAACGCCGCGCAGACCGTGCGCCGCAGCAAGCAGTCCTACGCCGCGCTGGTCGCCGCCGAGCACGCCGCCGAAGCGCTGGAGACCAGCGTGCCGATCGTCGACCTGCGCTCCCCCAGCGGCGAGATCGAGGCTGCGATCGGCACCCGGATGACCCCGGAGGCCGTGACCGCGCTGGCACTCACCAGCGGGTCCGCGAGCCTGTCCCGCGTCGAGCAGGGCATCGCCATCGACGCCGGTGGGCTGGTGCCCGACCTCGACCCGGCCAACAGCTGGTCGCGCCGGGTGCACGAGGTCGACCCGGTCGAGATGCTCGAGGTGCAGCTGTGCAACAGCGTGGCGCCGTTCATCCTGGTGAGCCGGCTCCGGCCGGCGCTCGCCGCCACGCAGCACCGCCGCAGCTACGTCGTGAACGTCTCCGCCATGGAGGGCCAGTTCAGCCGCCGCTACAAGGGCGCGGGCCACCCGCACACCAACATGGCGAAGGCTGCTCTCAACATGCTCACCCGCACCTCCGCCGACGACATGCTCGCCGAGGGCATCCTGATGACCGCCGTCGACACCGGCTGGATCACCGACGAGCGCCCGCACCCCACCAAGGCGCGGCTGCACGACGAGGGCTTCCACGCCCCGCTCGACCTCGTCGACGGCGCCGCCCGGGTCTACGACCCGATCGTGCAGGGCGAGCAGGGAGTCGACCTGCACGGCTGCTTCCTCAAGGACTTCCGCCCGAGCCCCTGGTAGCGGGAACCGCCCACCGCAGGCAGGCTGACACCGTGTACGACGACCTCCTCGAGCTGGTGGGGCGCGGCCGCACGGTGGTGCTCTCCGGCGCCGGGCTCTCCACCGAGTCGGGCATCCCGGACTACCGGGGCCCGACCGGCCGCGCACGACCCGCGACGCCCATGACCTACCAGGTCTTCACAGCCTCACCCGAGGCGCGACAGCGGTACTGGGCCCGCTCGCACCTGGGCTGGCGGCACCTCGCCCGGGCGGCGCCCAACGCCGGTCATCATGCCGTCGCCGACCTGCAGGCGACCGGGGTGCTCGACGGCGTCGTGACGCAGAACGTCGACGGGCTGCACCAGGCGGCAGGCGCCCGCGACGTGGTCGAGCTGCACGGCGCCCTCGACCGGGTCCTCTGCCTGACCTGCGGCCACCTCTCAGCCCGCGAGGACCTCGACGACCGGTTGCACGCGGCGAACCCCAGCTTCCAGCGCGACGTGGTCGCGCTGAAGCCGGACGGGGACGTCGACCTCGACGACGTCCAGGGCTTCCGCGTCGTGGACTGCCGTCTGTGCGGCGGGCTGCTCAAGCCGGACGTGGTCTTCTTCGGCGAGACCGTCCCCCGCGACCGCGTCGAGCGCGTCTTCGCGCTGGTCGAGGCAGCGAGCTGCCTGCTCGTCCTGGGGTCGTCGCTGACCGTCATGTCCGGCTACCGGTTCGTGCTGCGTGCGACCGAGCTCGGCGTCCCGGTGGCGGTGGTGAACCAGGGGCCGACCCGGGGCGACGCCCAGGCGACGGTCCGGGTCGACGCCCCGCTCGGCGAGGTCCTCCCCTGCCTCGTGTCCGGCTTGAGGGGACTCGCCACAGCCTGAGGGCTATGCCCGGCCTGGCCCTTCAGGACCAGGTGGACACGGTACTTCCAGGTCCTTACCTTCCAGATACATCGGTATTTCACTGTCCGGATCGACCGGGTAGTGGGGGGTATGGCCGTGGGCCGCACACGTTGGTGGCGCTCGATCGCCGCGCAGGTCTGGGGGATGGTCCTGGCCTGCGTGGTGCTGGTGACCGGCCTCATCGTCGTCAACACCCGGGCTGAGCTGGCGCACGAGCGCAGCCAGGTGAGCGAGGCGCTGCACCGCCGCGGCAGCACCTCCGCGCAGACCATGATCGGGACGCTCCGTCCGGGTGGCGTCCTCGAGCAGGCGCTGACCAACCTCGCCGCGCAGCCGTCGGTCGCCGGCGGCGGCCGGGGCTGCGCCGCGACCCTCGACCCGTTGCAGCAGGCGGCCAGCATCGGCTACATCGCGGTCGTCGACGGCTCCGGCCGCGTTCGCTGCTCCGCCGGGCTGAAAGGGGTGGCCGCGTCCTCGCAGCTGTTCGCGGCGCAGCCGCTGGTGAGGGCGGCGGTGGCGACCGGGGCCCGCACCACCGACGGGCCCTTCCGCGACCCCTACTCCGGGGCGCTGTCGATGTTCGCGGCTGCCCCCGTCCCCGGCCACCCGCAGACCTCCCTGCTGTACGTCTTCGGGACCCAGCGGGCGCTGGCGCCGGAGGACAAGGACCGGTCCGTCACGTCCGTGGTCGTCGACACCCGCACCATGACCGTGCTCATGCGCTACCCCGAGCTGCCCGACGCCGTCGGCAGCCGCCTCACCGGTACGTCGCTCGCGAGGGCTGCGGAGGACCTGCACCACATCACCACCGCGACCGGGCTGGACGACGTGCGGCGGCTGTACCGCAGCGTTCAGCTGCCGGGGACGCCGTACCGCCTCGTGGTCGGCGAGTCGGAGCAGAAGGCCTACGCCGCAGTGCGCAGCAGCCTGCGGCGCAGCGCCCTGATCGGCATCGGCCTGGTCCTCGTCGTCGGCCTGCTCGGGCTGCTGCTGCAGCGCAGGATCGCCCGCCCCGCACGGACGCTGCGGGCTGCCATCGGCGCGCTCGCCGACGACCCCGAGGCGGCCCCCGCCCCCACCACCGGACCGGTCGAGCTGGCCGCCGTGGCGCACGCCTTCAACACCACCGCCGCCGCCCGCCGGCGGGCCGACGGGCTGTCGCGGGCGATCCTGGAGCACGCCTCCGACCACCTGCTGGTCATGGACGGGACCGGCACCCTGTCGTTCGTCGCGCCCATCGCCCAGCGGACGATGGGTGTCACGGCCGGCACCAAGGCCATGGACCTGTGCGAGCTGCTGCACCCGGAGGACCGCGAGCACGTCCTGCGGGTCACCCGGACGTGGCTCGAGGACAGCACCGACGACCTCCAGCTCGAGGCCCGGATCTTCGACGTGCACGGCGTCCTGCACCACCTGGACGTGCAGGGACAGGACCTCCGCGTCGACCACAACGTCGGCGGGGTGGTCCTCACCTGCCGCGACGTCACCGAGCGCAAGCGCTTCGAGCAGCACCTGGCGCACCAGGCCAAGCACGACCCCCTCACCGACCTGCCGAACCGCGCCGCCGTGTTCGAGCGGCTGCACGAGGAGCTCTCCGAGCCCGGCGGGCTGCCGGTGGGAGTCCTGTTCGTCGACCTCGACCGGTTCAAGCTCGTCAACGACAGCCACGGCCACGCCATCGGCGACAAGGTGCTCGTCGCCTTGTCCCGCAAGCTCACGGAGGTCGTCCGCCCCGGTGACCTCGTCGGCCGGTTCGGCGGCGACGAGTTCGTGCTCGTCGCCCCCGCCATCGGCACCGAGGCTGCCGCCCACGAGCTGGCACGCCGGGTGCGTACCGCCCTCGACGCACCGCTGCTCGTCGGGCAACGGGAGCTGTTCGTCAGCGGCAGCGTCGGCATCGCCCTCGGTCTGACGGGCGACGCACCGGAGACCGTGCTGCGCAACGCCGACACGGCGATGTACCGCGCGAAGGCTCTGGGCCGCAACTGCGTCGCCCTCTTCGACGCCGAGATGAGAGCCGAGGCACAGCGACTGCTCCGCACCGAGAGCGACCTGCACCGGGCGCTCGAGCGCGACCAGCTGGCGCTGGTCTTCCAGCCGGTGCTCTCCCTCGGCGACGACAGCGTCCTCGGCGCGGAGGCGCTCGTGCGCTGGCACCACCCCGAACGCGGCCTGGTCCCGCCCAGCGACTTCATCCCCGTCGCCGAGGAGACCGGACTGGTCGTCCCGATCGGCGAGTGGGTGCTGCGCGAGGCCTGCGCCTGGGCGGCCCTGACGGCGGAGCGGGTGAAGCGCCCGGTGCGGGTGTCGGTCAACGTCTCGCCCCGCCAGCTCACGCAACCCCGGTTCGTCGGGCTCGTCGACGAGGTGCTGCTCTCGTCAGGTCTCGCGGCGCACCTGCTGTGCCTCGAGGTCACCGAGACCGTGCTCGTCCAGGACGCCGACACCGCAGCGTGCACCCTCACGGCCCTGCACGACCGGGGCGTACGGGTCTCCATCGACGACTTCGGGACCGGGTGGTCCTCCTTGACCTACCTGCAGCAGTTCCCGGTCGACGAGATCAAGCTGGACCGCAGCTACGTCAGCCGGGTGGATGTCGACGCGACCGCGGCGACCATCGTGGGCTCGCTGGTCGGGATGGCCCACTCGATGGGGCTGTCCGTCACCGCCGAGGGCGTCGAGACAGCCGAGCAGGCCGCCTTCCTGCGCAGCATCCGGTGCGACAGCGCCCAGGGCTACCTGTTCGCCCGCCCGCTCCCGGGGCCCGAGGTGGAGGCCTTCGTCCGGAGCGCCCGGCTCGCGGTCACCACCGGAGCAGGTGCGCCGCTCTGACGCTCGGCGCTGCGCCGCCTGCCCCGGCACGGCAGTATGAGGGTGTGATCCGCGTCGTGTTCGTCTGCACCGGCAACATCTGCCGCTCCCCCACGGCCGAGGCCGTGCTGCGGCACCGCGTGGAGCTGGCCGGTCTGGACGGGGAGATCGTCATCGCGAGCGCCGGGCTGGGCGGCTGGCACGTGGGCAGCGACGCCGACCCGCGCTCCCTCGCCGCGATGCGGGCCCGGGGGTACGACCTCCAGCACTCCGCACGGCAGCTGCGGACGACCTGGAGTCGCGACTACGACCTGTTCGTCGCGCTCGACAGCGGGCACCTGATGGAGCTCCGCTCGCTGCTGCCCGGCGCCGACGCGCGCCTGCTGCGCGACTGGGACCCGGTGGCACCGGGCGACGTGCCCGATCCCTACTACGACGGCCCCGAGGGCTTCGAGGAGGTCCTCGACATCATCGAGCGCTCCTGCACCGGACTGCTGGAGGAGCTCCGTGGGCGCCTGGACCAAGCGGCGAGCTGACGCCCCGCTGGGGGTGTTCGTCGCCGAGGCCGCCGGTCTCGACTGGATCCGTGTCGAGGGCGGACCGCCGGTGCCGCGCGTTCTGGAGGTCACCGCCACCTCGCTGCGTCTCGAGCGGGTCGTCGCCGCCGAGCCGGGCGCTGACGTGGCGGCTGACTTCGGCCGCCGGCTGGCGGTCCTGCACACCACCGCACCGGGTGCCTACGGTGCGCCGTGGACGGGCTTCATCGGACCGGTCGACGACCTGCTGCCCATGGACAACGCCACATCACCCACCTGGGCGGAGCACTTCCGGGAGCGGCGGGTGCTGCCCGCGCTCCGGACCGCTGTCGATCGGGCAGCGATCGGTCCGGACGACGCGGCGGCCGTCGAGCAGGTGCTGACCCTGCTCGAGAAGCTCGTCCCTGAGGAGGGACCGGCACGGCTGCACGGCGACCTGTGGTCGGGCAACGTGGTGTGGGCCGCGGACGCCGCCTGGCTGGTCGACCCTGCGGCGCACGGCGGCCACCGCGAGACCGACCTCGCGATGCTGGCGCTGTTCGGGCTGCCGTTCCTCGACGTCGTGCTGTCCGCCTACGACGAGTCCCAGCCGCTCGCGGACGGCTGGCGCGAGCGGGTCGGCGTCCACCAGCTCTGGCCGCTGCTCGTGCACGCGGCGCTGTTCGGAGGCTCGTACGGCCACCGCGCGGGCGAGGCCGCCCGTACCGCCCTCTCGTCGTAGGTTCGGGGGCATGGACCTCCACCTCGCCGGCAAGGCCTACCTCGTCACCGGTGGCTCGAGGGGGCTGGGCCTGGCCACCGCGCGCGCTCTCGTGTCCGAGGGCGCGCACGTCGTCCTGTCGGCCCGCTCGCCCGAAGCCGTCGCGGCCGCGGCGGACGAGCTCGGCTGCACCGGTGTCGCCGCCGACCTCGCCGACCCGGAGGCGCCCGCGCGTCTCGTGCGCGCCTGCGTCGCGACGTACGGGCGGATCGACGGTGCCCTCGTGAGCGTCGGTGGCCCTCCTGCCGGCCCGGCGCTCGGCCTCACGGACACCCAGTGGAAGGACTCCTTCGACAGCGTCTTCCTCGGCGCAGTGCGGGTCTGCCGGGAGGTGGTGGCGGCGCTGCCGGACGGAGGCGGCTCGCTGGCGCTCGTGCTCTCCTCGAGCGTCAAGTCGCCGATCTCGGGCCTCGCCGCGAGCAACGGGCTGCGTCCCGGCCTCGGCATGCTGGCCAAGACGATGGCCGACGAGCTCGGGCCACGCGGCATCCGGGTCAACGCGCTGATGCCAGGGCGCATCGACACCGACCGGGTGCGCGAGCTCGACGGTCCCGACCCCGCCGTGCGCGCGCGGGTCGAGGAGGGCATCCCGCTGCGCCGGTACGGCGATCCGGAGGAGTTCGGAAGGGTTGCGGCCTTCGTCCTGTCCCCGGCAGCCTCTTTCGTGACGGGTGCGATGGTGCCCGTCGACGGCGGGGCGCTGAGAGCGCTGTGAGGGGGTAGGGACCGGTCATGACCGAACCCGGCACCGACGAGCCCGACCTCGCCCCCGGTACGGACGTGGAGCCGGACCTCTCGCACCTCGAGCGCCACGACGCCACCCTGACCACCGACCCGGGACAGCTCGAGGACGACCTCGACTCCAACGAGGGCGAGGAGGGCAGCGCATAACCGCTTGCCCGCCCTGGTACGACAGGTGGGTGAACATCCACCCGGTCGAGGACCTCGGCACGCTGCGGGCCTTCCACGCGGTCGAGGCCGCCACGGCCGACCACGACTACGTCGCACTGCCCGCCGACCCGATCGACGAGCTCGTGCCGCTGCTCGACGGCCGGCCGCGCGCCGGTGACCTCACGCTGCTGCGGCTCGGCACCGACGGCGGCACTCCTGTCGGGACGCTGACGCTGTCGCTCCCGCTGCTGGACAACCTCGGCGCCGCCAACCTCGAGGTGCACGTCCACCCCGCGCACCGCCGGCGAGGCCACGGCCGCGCGCTGCTCGAGGCCGCTCTCGCCGAGGTCACCGCGCAGGGCCGCACCCGGGTCTTCGGGCAGGCCCCGTGGGGCCCCGACGAGACCGACGGCCCCGCCTTCGGGCTGCTGCGCTCGCTGGGCTTCCGACAGGTCCTCGACGACTACCGACGGCTCCTCGACCTGACTGCCTCCCCCCTGGGCGCACCGCTCGACCCGCCGCAGGGGTATCGGGTCGTGCAGTGGCTCGACCGCGCACCCGACGGGCTCGTCGACGGTGCCGCGTACCTGCTCGGTCGCATGACCCTCGACGCACCGATGGGCGAGATGGACTACGAGCAGGAGAAGTGGGATGCCGCCCGGCTGCGGGCGAAGGAGCAGGACTGCATCGAGCGCAACCGGCTCCGGGTCGCCACCTGCGTGGTGCACGAGGCGACCGGTGCGGTCGCCGGGCTGACCGAGATCGGCGTCAACAGGGCACGCACGACGGTCGCCTACCAGTGGGACACCATCGTGGACCCGGACCACCGCGGGCAGCGGCTGGGCCTGGTCCTCAAGAGCTGGAACCACCGGCACCTCGTCGACCAGGTGCCGGAGGTCGCCTACGTCAACACCTGGAACGCCGCCTCCAACACCTACATGATCGCCGTCAACGAGGCGCTCGGCTTCCGCCCGGCGGAGCGCTGGTCGGAGTGGCAGCTCGACCTGTAGTCGTTCGTCCGCTCCTGGCCGGTCTGTCCGGCAGGCGAGCCTGACGGCGCCGGCAGGGCGCAGAGCGGCAGCGCGGGGTAGGTGTCCGGCACGACCAGGAGGTGCCCATGACCGACGTCGACTCCGACGCCCTCACCACGTCCGACATCGCCGGCCAGCCCCAGGAGCGCAGCGCCGCACCGGCGCCCGACGATGCGCCTGCACGGCTGCTCGAGGACAGCGACGACGCGTCGTTCCGCCGGCGCTGGAGCGACGTGCAGAGCCGCTTCGTCGACGACCCGCGCTCCGCCGTACAGGAAGCGGACTCGCTCGTCGCCGAGCTGATGCGCTCGCTCGCCCAGGGCTTCGTCGAGCACAAGGCAGCCCTCGAGCAGGAGTGGAGCCAGGACCGGGAGCCGGACACCGAGCG
>JBAVRG010000199.1:0-6862 GCA_049694795.1 Mycobacteriales bacterium | reverse complement strand
GGCCTCGGCCGCGGCGCGGCCGTCGTCGAAGCCGGCGGCGTACGCGGAGGCGACCGCGTGCTGGCGCTCGGCCTGCTCGGCCAGCAGGGCCTCGGTACGTGTGGTCGCGGCGACCCGCACCGCGGTGACGTCCCGTGCCTTGAGGACCCGCTCCGCCGTCATCAGTCGTCGTCCTCGTTGGTGGTGAGGACCAGCGAGCCCTCTTCCTCGAGCTGACGCGCGGTGGCGACGACCCCGTTGCGCGCCTCGGTCACCTCGGCGGGACGCAGGCCGGTCAGCAGGTCCATCTCCTCCAGCAGGTTCTCCTTGGCCCGCTCGGACAGGTTGCTGAGGACCCTGGCCGTGGCCGCCTCGCTGACGCTGGTCAGCGCGATCGCCAGCTGGCGGGTGTCGACGGAGCGCAGCAGCACCTGCATGGCGCGCGGCTCGAGGCCGCACACGTCGTCGAAGGTGAACAGCGCGGCCCGGGTGGCGTCGGCGAGCTCGGGGCTGGTCGCCGCGACGGCCTGCAGCAGCTCACGGCTGGTGTCGCGGCCGGTGCGCTGCAGCAGCCCGGCGAGCAGCTCGGGTCCGTCCACGCGCCGCACCTCGGTGCGCAGCACGTCCTCGACCCGGCTGCGCAGGCCGGCCTCGACCTGCCGGACCGTGTCAGGGTGGACCGCGCCGAGCGCTGCGATGCGGGTGGCGACCCGGGCCCGGTCCGGAGCCGGCAGGCGGGTGAGCAGGCGGGCTGCGGCCTTGGGCTCGAGGTGTGCCAGTGCGAGGGCAACGGCGCCGGCCGGCTCGGTCGCGAGGCTCTTGGCTGCCGCATCGGGGTCCGCCTCCGCGAGCCAGGCGAAGGGTGCCGGCACGTCGAGCTCGTCCCCGAGGGTCGTGCCGCGCTCCTCGCCGAGGGCCCGCACGAGCAGGTCCTTGGCGAAGCGCTTGCCGGGGGCCGGCAGCATCCCGGGAGCCGCGAGGCTGCGGGCCAGGTCGCTGAGCGCCTCGCGGACCTCGTCCGGGCTGACCGGCCCGAGGGCAGCCACCTCGGCGACGAGCGCCTTCACCTCGGACTCCTCGAGGCCGCGCAGCACCGCCGCGGCCCGCTCGGGCCCGAGGGCGACGAGCGCCACAGCCGCCTTGCGACGCCCGGTGGGGACGGGGGTGGCGAGCGCGCTCACCGCTCACCCGGCCCGGCGTTGGCGAGCCAGCCGCGCAGCAGACCCGCGACCTCGTCGGGGCTCTCGTCGAGGGTGCTGAGCAGGTCGCCCTCGGCGTTGCGCTGCACCGGGACGCTCCCGGGCGGGAGCGCGGCGGCGGGACGGCCCACCAGGGCGCCGCGCCGGCCGGCCTCGACCGCTGCGGTCACCTGCGCGGCGGGGATCTCCGTGCTGGTCCCGGAGCGGACCGTGCGCAGGAAGCCGAAGCCCACGAAGAGCAGGAGCAGGGCACCGAGGGCCTGTGGCCCGTAGTGCTGCACCTGGTCGACGGGCGACGCGGCCGAGCTGCTCCCGCCGCCGCCCGCTCCCTTGCCGGCGCCCTTGGTCGTCATGAGGAAGGCCGGCGTCGTCACGGAGATGCTGTCGCCGCGCCTGGGGTCCAGGCCGACTGCCGCCGCCACCATCGCCTGGATGTCGGCGGTGCTCGGGGCGTTCTTGGCGTTGCTGTCCACCGCCACCGCGACCGTGAGCCGCTTGACGCCCCCGGGGGCGAGAACCTGGTGCGACGTGGTGACGGAGACGCCGTTGGTGGTCGAGCTGTCGCTCTTGCTGTAGCCGTTGGTCTTGCTCGTGGTCGTCGTCGTGGTGGGTACGGCGCCGACCGCGTTCGCCGAGGTCAGCGCGCCGCCGGTCGTGGTCGTCGGCGCGGCCGCGTAGGTCTCCTTCGAGCTGCTCTGCGAGAGCACCGCGGTCTTCTGCGGGTCGTAGACCTGGCTGTCGATGGTGGTGTTCGAGTTGTCCATCTCGGCGTTGACCCGGACGACGGCGTGGCCCGGTCCGAGCAGCGTGTCGAACATCGAGCCCACCTGGGCCGACAGCGCGTCCTCGTAGCTGCGCCGAGCGGCGTCCGTCTTGCTGGTCGAGGTGCCGTCGCCGGTCAGCAGCGTGCCGCTGCCGTCCGTGATGCTCACGTCCTTGGGGGACATGCCGGGGACGGCGCTGGAGACGAGGTGGGTCATCGCGTCGACGGTGCTGTCCGACAGCGTCCCGTTGGTCTGCACCAGCACGGCGGCGCGAGCCGGGTCCTGGTTGTCGCTGAACAGCCGCTTCTCGGGGAGGGCCAGGTGCACCTGGGCGCTGCGCACCCCGTCGATGTCCTGCAGGCTGCCGGCGAGGGTCGCCTCGAGGGCCCGCTGGTAGGCCACCTGCTGCTGGAACGACGAGGACGTGAGCCCCTGCTTGTCGAACGCCGCCCAGCCGTCCTGGGTGCTGCCGGCCGGCAGCCCCGCGGCCGCGACGGCGATCCGCTCCTTGTCCATCGCGGACTGCGGCACGAGCACGGTGGTGCCGCCGCCCTCGAGCTTGTAGGGAACGCCGTCGGACTGCAGCTTCGCGGTGACCGCGGCGGCGTCCTTGGCCTCGAGCCCGGCGAGCAGGACGCCGTACGAGGGGGTGCTGACCCAGCGCAGGAAGAAGACCGCGCCGGTGATCCCCACGACGGAGAGCAGGCCGATGATGACGAGCTGTGCCGGGGCGAAGCTCTTGAGCGACTGGGCCGCGCGGCCCTTCAGGGCGTCGACGTCGAAGGCCATCAGACCTGCATCCTCATGATCTCCTGGTAGGCCTCGACGGCGCGGTTGCGCAGCGCGACGGTGAGCTCTACGCCGAGCTGGGCCTTCGCGGCGGCGGCGGTGAACTGGTGGACGTCGGTGAGCTGGCCGGTGGCCACGCCCTCGGCGAGCGAGTCCGCCGTACTGGTGAGCTTGCTGACCTGGTCCAGGCTCTCGGCGAACTTCGACCCGGTGGTCGGCGCGGTGCCGGAGACGGTGGGCGGGACGAAGGGCGTCGCGCCGACGCCGGAGACGATCACGCGCCGGTCCCGATGCGCAGCGCCTGCGCGTAGCTGTCGCGGGCCTGCTGCATGACCGAGAGGTTGGCCTGGTAGAGCCGCTGGGCCATCAGCATGTTGGTCATCTCCTCGGTGAGGTCGACCTTGGGGCGGGTGACGTAGCCGGCCTTGTCCGCGAGCGGGTTCTCCGGGTCGTAGACGACCTCCGGGGCACCCCCTTCCTGCACCAGGCCTGCGACCGCCACGCCCTCCGTGCCGGGCTGCGACTGCGCCACGACGAGGCTGGCGCGGAAGGGCGCCTGCCCGGCGGGTCGGACGGTGTTGACGTTCGCGACGTTGTCGGCGGTGACGTCCATCCAGGTGCGGCCCAGCGTGACGCCGGTGGCCGCGGCGTCGAGGGCTCCGAACATCCCCGACATCAGCGCAGGGCCTCGCGCAGCACGCCCAGGCGGTAGTTCGTCGCCTGGACCAGGGCCTCGTACTGCAGACCGCTCTTCATGAGCGACGTCGACTCCGTCGCCAGGTCCACGCTGTTGCCCAGCTCGTTGGCCTGGCCGCCCGCGTCGGTCACCGTGAGGGCGGTCTTCGCCGGGTCGGCGCCGTCAGCCAGAGCGCTCGCCAGGTCGCCTTCGAAGGAGACCTGCTGCGCCCGGTAGCCGGGGGTCATGACGTTCGCGATGTTCTGGGCCGACACCCGCTGGCGCAGGGCCACGCCGTCCATCGCCCGTTCCAGCGCGCTCTGCACGCCGTCGGTGAACAAGGTCATCGAGACTCTCCGTCAAGTTCCGGCGGGGGTCTCATCCATGAGGGTGCGTCGTACGTCCGTGTGCCCGTTCCATCGGAGCAGCGGTGCCCCGACTGACGCTCCCGGAAGGGTGTTTCGCAAAACCGTCCCTGCGGGTGGTGCGGGGCTAGTCCTCCTGGGATCACCAGGCAGGGTTCCTTCCGCCGTACGGCGGACAGGGGCGCGATCGGTCAGGCCACGCCGTAGCGCTGCCCGCGCTCGAGCGCGGCACGCCGGTGGCCGGCGGTCTGCTCCGCGGACCGCAGCCGCGCGGCGAGCGCCAGGGCACGCACCTGGTGCGTGGCCGGCACCGGTCCCGGGGGGAGTGCCTCAGGGGCTGGGGGCAGCACGACGTCGCCGTCGAGCAGGGCCTGCTCGGTACGGCGGGTCCACTCCTCGAGGGCGTCCAGGGCCTGGTCCCAGTCGCCCCGGCTCAAGTGCTCGCTCATGCGATCTGGGGGGTCAGGCAGGACGCGCGCCAGGCCAGCTGCAGCGGCTCGACGACCTCGAGCGCGTCGCGGGCTGCCGCGGTGTCCCGTTGCAGGCTCGCCCGCAGCAGCTGCTGCCAGGCGTAGGTGTAGAGGGCGTCCAGGCGGGTCGCGAGCTCACCCGCGTCGTGGTTCAAGGTCGTGCGCAGCTCCAGCACGATGTCCTGGGCCTTCACCAGCTTGGGGGTGGCGGCGACGTGCTCGCCGGCCTCCTGCAGCCGGATCGCGAGCTTGATGGCCCCCACGCAGGCGTCGAAGAGCATCGCGGTGAGCTCGGCCGGGCTGGCCGTGAGGACGCGGTCCATCAGGTACCGGTCGGCTGCTGCGTTCATCGCGGGCTCGATCGTCGGTGCGGTCATCGAGGGTCCTTCCTCGTCGGGGTGCAGCGGACCGTCCTTGGCCGCGCACCGGCCTATCGGCTCGAGGGAGCGGCGTGTTAGCCCGCCGGCGGCAGGCTGCCGATGGCGCTGTTGACGGCGCTCTGCTGCTGCTTGAGGCTGCCGAGGGCCGCGTCGAGGGCGGCGAACTTCGCCTGGTAGGCGGTCTGCAGCGCGGACATCCGCACCTCGAAGGCGTCGATCTGGTCCTGGCGCTGCTTGGCCGCGTCGCCGGCGGCGGCTTGGGAGGTCGTGACGACCCCCGTGGAGGACGTGGCCTGCTTCGCGTAGTCCTCCACCGACTTGGCGAACGTCGACAGCAGGGAGGCGACGCCGTCCGGGTCGCTCTGAAGGGACGACGCGAGCTGGGCGCTGTTGAAGCTGAGCTTGCCGTCGCGGGTGGTCTCGATCCCGAGCTGCGAGAGGATCTTCGTCTGCCCGGTGCCTGCTGCGGCGAGCACCTGGTCGAGGAGCGTGTCCGAGATGTTCTGGGCCATGCCCTCACCCGACAGCGGTCCGCCCTTGTTGGTCGTGGCGCTGTAGGCGGTCTGGGTGGCCACGCTGCTGAGGACGTTGTTGACGGCATCCACGAGTGACTGCACGCGGGTCGTGGTCCCCGTGGGGTCGCTGGCGACGGTGACCGTGGAGCTGCCGGCGTGCACCAGGTTCACGGTGACGCCCGGCAGCAGGTCAGTGATCGTGTTGCTGCTGCGCGTGATGGTGGCGCCACCCACGGACAGCTGCGCGTCGGAGGCCGCCGTGACGGTCGAGAGCTGACCGGGGTCCAGGACGTTGATGCCCGACGTGTCGAGGGTCAGGGCCCCGGCGGTGCCGGTGCCCTTGGCGGTCAGGACCATGCGGTACGGCGTCGCGCTGCCGTCGCCGGTGTTGATGAGCGCGGCGCTGACCGGGGAGCTCGCGACGTTGAGCGCGGCTGCCAGGTCGGCCAGGGTGGAGGTCGCCGTGGTGCGGGCCACGGTGAAGGAGGCGGTGCCGGCCTCCAGGTGCGTGCCCGTGCTGAAGGAGACCCCGTTTCCCAGCGAGACAGTGGTGCCGCTGTCGACGTGCGTCACGGTCGTGGGCGCTGCGCCGTCGAGGCTCACCTGGGCGTCCGTCCCCGAGGTCGTCCCGGCGGCGAGGCCCAGTCCTGCCAGGGCACCCCCGGCGAGGGTGAGGGTGGCGGCGGAGCCCTGGTCGCGGCTGCTGACCTGCAGCTGCCCGGCGACGAGGTTCACCTGCGCCACCCCGGCGAGCTGGGTGTTCAGGTCTGTGACCAGTGCGGCGCTGTCGGCGTAGGTCCCGAGCGTGACGGTGTGCGCGATGCCGTCCGCGAGGGTCACCGTGAGGTCGTTCGAACCTGCGGAGTAGCTGGTCGCAGGTCCGGAGGAGCCCGCGGCCGTGGCGGCCTGGGACGCCTGGATGACCGTGAGGGTGTGGGCTCCGTCCGCCGTCGCCCCGGTCACCTGCAGGCCGCTCGCACCGAGCGTCGAGAGCCCTGCGCTGACCACTGCCTGCCCTGCGCCGACGAGCATGCTGGGCGCGGACAGGGCGCCGGTCGTGAGCTGCTGTGCCGTGGCGAGGCGGACGACGGTGACCGCGGTGGATCCGCTGACGGCTCCAGGGCCGGCGGTCGCGGTGAGGGTGCTGGTGTCGCTCGAGGTCGCCGCCGAGCCCTGGGCGGCCGAGGTGGTGTCGAGGGCCTGGGCCGCGGTCTGGAGCGAGGAGAGCTTGGACCCGATGTCGGCCCATGCCGACTGCGCGGCGAGCGAGGCGAGCCGCAGCGTGTTCATCTGCGTCTCGGGCGACCGCTCGGCGTTCATGAGCTGCGTCACGATCGACTGCAGGTCGATGCCTGACCCCAGACCGCTGATGACCGATCCCGACATGACGTCCCTCCTCGTTGCTGCGCCGGTGGGCGCCGTCCGTCAGGTGACGGACGGCGCCCTCCGGGCGAGCCGGCAGCAAGCCTCCGGCCGCTGCCAGGCACCTAGCGGCCGGGTCAGCCCTTCAGGAGCGACAGGACGCTCTGCGAGGACTGGTTGGCCTGGGCCAGCATGGCGGTGCCGGCCTGGTTGATGATCTGGTTGCGGCTGAAGGACGTCATCTCCTGCGCCATGTCGGTGTCACGGATGCGCGACTCCGACGCGGACAGGTTCTCCACGGCCACGCCGAGGTTCGCCACGGTGTGCTCCAGGCGGTTCTGGAACGCACCGAGGGTGCCGCGG
>JBAVRG010000198.1:0-2661 GCA_049694795.1 Mycobacteriales bacterium | reverse complement strand
GCTCGGGGCGCGGCTCGCGCGGGCGACCGAGCTGGCCAGCGGCAGCCGGCTGCACCCCACCCAGCGCCAGCTCCTGCGGGAGCGGATGGACGCGCTGTCGTCCCAGGCGTGGACGACCTACGCCGTGGAGCAGCGGGCCTTCGTGCAGGAGGCCCCGGCGCTCGCGCGCCAGCTGCGGGAGGTCGCCGTACCGGCTGTCGTGGCCATCGGGACGCGGGACGTGGTGGTGGCTCCGCGGGCCCAGCGCGACCTTGCCCGGTTGCTCGGCGCGGAGGTGCTCGAGCACGAGGGCGGACACCTGGTGCAGCTCGAGGCGCCCGGGGTGGCGGCGCGCGCCATCCGGCGGGCCGTCGAGCTCGCTAGTAGCGGCCGTCCCGAACCCGCTCGGTGACCATCCGCTCGGCGACGAACGACAGGAACGGGACGGTGCCGGCGAGCGCCACCAGCAGCACGGTCCGCACCGGGAACCGGCGACGGCGCCAGAGATCGGCGATGGTGAGCAGCAGCACCATGTAGAGGTAGCCGTGCGCGGTCCCGAGGACGACCTCGATGGTGCGGTTGTCGACGATGACCCCGAGCACCAGGATCACCAGCAGCGTGCCGACGAGGTAGGCCATCACGCGGTAGCGCAGCAGGGCGCCGTCGGTGCTGGGGCGAGGCACAGCCGTCGACTCGGTCGCGTTCACAGGTTGTCCCTCACTGGTTCTTGGCGTGGAGCTCGGCCAGGTAGCGGTTGTAGGCGGCGAGCTCGGGGTCCTCGTCGTCGGTGACCGGTGGGGCGACCGGCTGGTAGACCCGCGGCGACGCCTCCGGCTCCTGCTCCTGCTCGGACGGGCCGCGCAGCTCGTCGCGCAGGAACCAGCCCCAGCACAGGACCGCGAAGGCCCCGAACAGCGTCCACTCGAGCGTGTAGGACCAGTTCAGGACCGAGTGCCGCTCGACCGCCCGGTGGAACTGCCAGCGCCCGAAGCCGTAGCAGGTGGCCACGGCGGCGACGAGCAGGACGTGCCTGATCAGCCAGCGAGGCGAGACGAGCAACCGGAGCACGCCCCCAGGTTAGTCGTCGAGGTAGTCCCGCAGCGACGCGGAGCGGCTCGGGTGACGCAGCTTGGACAGCGTCTTGCCCTCGATCTGCCGGATCCGCTCGCGGGTGAGGTTGAAGTCCTTGCCGATGTCGTCGAGGGTGCGCGGCTGGCCGTCGACCAGGCCGTAGCGCATCTCCATGACCCGGCGCTCGCGGTCGGTGAGGCTCGCCAGCACCGCCGAGAGCTCCTCGCGCATGAGCAGGAAGGCGGCTGCCTCCCCCGGCATGACGGCGTGCTCGTCCTCGATGAAGTCACCCAGGCTGGCGTCGCTGTCCTCACCGATCAGGGCGTCCAGCGACGCGGGGTCGCGGTTGTAGGACCGGATCTCCTCGACCCGCTCAGGGGTGAGGTCGACCTCGACGGCGATCTCGGCAGCGGTGGGCTTGCGCCCCAGCTGCACGACCAGGTCGCGCTCGACGCGACGGATCTTGTTGACCTGCTCGACCATGTGCACGGGCAGGCGGATGGTGCGCGCCTGGTCGGCCATGGCTCGGGTGAGGGCCTGCCGGATCCACCAGGTGGCGTACGTCGAGAACTTGAAGCCCTTGGTGTAGTCGAACTTCTCGACGGCGCGGATCAGACCCAGGTTGCCCTCCTGGATCAGGTCGGTGAGACCCATGCCGCGGCCGGCGTACTTCTTGGCCACGCTGACGACCAGGCGCAGGTTGGCCTCGAGCATGTGCTGCTTGGCCCGCTCGCCCTCACGGACGATGTACTGCAGGTCGGCGCGCATCTGCGGGCTCAGCTTGCCGCCCTGCGCGAGCCGCTCGGCGGCGAACAGACCGGCCTCCATCGCGCGCGCGAGCTCCACCTCCTGCTCGGCGGTGAGCAGCGGGACGCGGCCGATCTGGTTGAGGTAGAGCCGCAGCACGTCGACGCTGAGCGTCGCCCCGGCCTCGATCTCGGCCTGCTCCTCGGCCTCGGCCTCCGCGGCGAGCTCCTCGGGCGTGGGCTCGTCGGTGGCCACCTCCGTGACGTCGGCGCCCTCGAGCACCACGACGTCGTCGAGCGCGTCGACGACCTCGTCGCCGACCACCACCGGCTCCCCGGCCTTCGTCGCCTTCTTGGCAGGCTTGCTCGTGGCGCTCTTGGCCGAGACGCCCTTCGCAGCTGCCTTCTTGGCAGGCGACTTCACGGCCGCTGCGGCCGCTACGGCCTCGTCGGCGGGAGCTGCGGCCTTCTTGGCCGTGCGCGCGCGCGTGGCCGTGGGCTGCTCAGGAAGGGCAGCGCTCATGCTCGGGAGATCTCCTAAGGGCGAGCCCAACAGGGCGACCGGTGCGGTGCTGCACACGATTGTCGCACCGTACGGCACCGGCCGCGGTACCCGTGGCGGCACCGGGCGTGCAGACCGGTGGCCGCGGGGTAGGGGATGGCTGTCCTGACCCCACCGCAGAGGGAGCGATCATGACCGAACCCGCCCAGAGCCGACCCGCCGGCGAGGGCCTCTCCGACGAGGAGATGGCCGCGCAGGTCGCCCAGCAGACGTCGGGCGACCTGGCCGTGGAGGAGGCGTTCGCGCGCGAGGCCGACGGCGCCACCTCCGAGACCGCAGCCGCCGAGCAGCTCGACTGATCGG
>JBAVRG010000197.1:0-5142 GCA_049694795.1 Mycobacteriales bacterium | reverse complement strand
GCGCGACCCCGGCCAGGACGCCGTCGAGGTCCCGCAGCGCCGCCGGGGTGGGCACCCCGTGCGCCGAGGCCAGCGCGGCGGTCTGTGCCGGCGGGACGCTCGTCAGCGCGTCGTGCAGCACCGACTCGCTGCCGGCTCGGGTCCACAGCGGACCGACCACGGCACCCAGCACCGTCGCAGCTGCGAGCAGCACCGTGGCCACCGACGTCGCAGCGCGCCAGCGAAGTGCGCGGAGCAGAAGCATCCGATCTCCCCCATCGGTCGGACGCCCGACCCTTGCCAGTGGCAAGCGTCCGCACAAGAGGTGTGACGCCATCGTGACCGCGACGCTGCCCGTCCGTCACACTTCACCGCCGTCGGGCAGCCGCATGGGCGGCGCGCGCCTACGATGCTGACGTGCTCACCGCGCCGTCCGTCGACCTGCTCCGGGTGAGCACGGTGGCCACCGACGACCCCGGCGCGCTGCTCGACCTGCTCCCCGAGCGGGGCGCCCTCGCCTGGACGCTGGGCCGCGAGGGCCTGGTGGGCTGGGGCGAGGCAGCCCGCGTGGAGCTGACCGGGCCGGACCGCTTCGCCGACGCGCAGCGCTGGTGGGACGCGCTCGTGGCGAGGGCGTCGGTGCACGACGAGGTCGGGCTGCCCGGCACCGGCCTGGTCGCCTTCGGCTCCTTCGCCTTCGACGGCGACGCGGCCAGCTCGGTCCTGGTCGTCCCCGAGGTCCTGGTGGGGCACCGTGACGGCACCTGGTGGGTCACCACCGTCGGGGGCAGCGTCGCGCAGCTGGCCCCGCAGGGCCCGCCGGCAGCCCCGCGTGACGTCGTGTTCGCGGACGGCTCGCGCACCAGCACCGACTGGATGAGCGTCGTCGCCGACGCGGTGCGCCACATCGAGGCCGGGGCCGTCGACAAGGTCGTGCTGGCCCGCGACGTCGAGGCCCGCAGCGCCACGCCGTTCGACGTGCGCTGGCCGCTGCAGCGACTGGCAGCGGGCTACCCCGGCTGCTGGACCTTCGCCGTCGACGGGCTGCTCGGCGCGACACCCGAGATGCTGGTGCGGCTGCGCGACGGGGTCGCGACCTCGCGGGTGCTGGCCGGCACGCTGCGCCGCAGCGGCGACGCCAACCAGGACCTGCGGCAGAGCGAGAGCCTGAGCCGCTCCATCAAGGACATCGAGGAGCACGGCTACGGCGTCCGCTCCGTGGCCGAGGCGCTGGCCCCGCACTGCACCGCGGTCGACGTCCCTGTCGCGCCCTTCGTGCTCGAGCTCCCCAACGTCATGCACCTGGCCAGCGACGTGACGGGCACGGTCGCCGACGGCGCCACCTCTCTGCAGCTGGTCGCCTCCCTGCACCCCTCGGCCGCGGTGTGCGGCACCCCGACCGCCGTGGCGCTGGAGTTCATCCGCGAGCGCGAGGGCTTGGTGCGCGGCCGCTACGCCGGTCCGGTCGGCTGGATGGACGCGTCCGGTGACGGCGAGTGGGGCATCGCGCTGCGCTGCGGCGAGCTCGACGCGGCCGACCCGCACCGCATCCGGATCTTCGCCGGCTGCGGGATCGTGGCCGGCTCGGAGCCGGTGCGCGAGCTCGCCGAGAGCAACGCCAAGCTCGTCCCGATGCGGGACGCGCTGCAGGGCGGCAGCGCTACCCGCTGACGGTGAAGCCCTGCACCATGCCGAGTGCGGCGTGCGGTGCGTGCGGGGGCTCGTCGTCGGGGACGAAGCACACCGCCACGTAGCTGCCCGGCGTGAGGTTCATGGCCAGCCACGCCTCGCCGCCGGGTGCGAGCGCCCCCGCACCGCCGGCCGACTCCGCGAACGGCGGCGGCCCCGACGGGTTCTCGATCCAGGCCTTCGCCTGGTCGGCCGTCGCGCCGGGCACCAGCTTGATCAGCGTGAGCTCGTGGGTGTCGGACGGCGCGGTGTTGGTGAAGCGGTAGAGCCCGTGGCCGTCCACCACGGCGGGCATCTGGAAGCCGAAGGAGAAGGCCGAGATCGTCGCCAGCACGTGGCCGGGCGGGTGCGCGCTGTTCCCCTGCCCCACGACGGTGAACGCCGCCAGCATGCCCTTGACGAAGTGGGGCACGCCGCCGCCCCCGTCCAGGAAGCACATCGCGACGTAGCTGCCGGCGGGCAGGTCGACCCAGGTCTCCTGGAAGCCGCCGGGTGCGATGGCGTTCGAACCACCCATCGCGTCCCCGAGCTGCAGGGCCGCCCCGCCCTGCGAGGCGATCAGCGCCCGGCGGTAGGCGTCGGCCGTGACGCCGTCGTGCAGCCGCACCAGCTGCACCTGGTGGTCGACGGTGCCGGCGTTGTGCAGCCGGACGTCCACCAGCCCGGCCCGGAGCCGGTCGGTGCCCAGCCGGTAGGTGTCGCTGCTCCCGTCGGCGGTGTTGTCGGCGGTGACGTCCAGCACGCGCGCTGTGCCGTGGACGTCGCTGACCTCGGACCCGGCGTGCGCGGGGACGGTGGCGAGGCCGCCGCTGAGGAGCACACCCACCCCGACGGCCGCGGCACGGCCGCGCCAGGGCTGCGGTCTCGTGCGCTGCGTTCGACCCTTGACCTGCATGGTCTTCTCCCCCCGACCAGGACCGGGCGGACGCCCGGCACCTCGGCGCGGTCTACGCCCGCGCGAAACGTCGGTCAAGGCGTGTGACGCCCGGTGATCGAGGGGGCGTGCTGCGTGACGGCGAAACGGGTCAGAGCAGGGCAGCGACCGCGGCCCGCAGCCGGCGGTCGAGCTCGACCGCCGCGTGCCGGTCGGTGCGCACCTCCACCACCCGCACAGCCCCGGTCACGGCCAGTGCCGACCTGAGCGCCTCCCGGCTCTCCGCCCTCGTGTACGGCGTCGCGGTCGCCTGGCACAGGGCTCCCAGGTCGACGCCGTGCGGCGTGCCGAAGACGCGCTCGAAGGCCCCGGCGTGCTCGGGGGCCCCTTGCTCGAGCAGGCCGAAGATCGCGCCGCCGTCGTTGTTGACGACCACGACGGTGAGGTCCGGCCGCGGCTCGTCCGGCCCGACGACCAGGCCGTTCGCGTCGTGCAGGAAGGTCAGGTCGCCGAGCAGCGCGTAGGTCTGGCCGCCGTGCGCCAGCGCCGCGCCCATCGCCGTCGAGACGGTCCCGTCGATGCCGGCGGCGCCCCGGTTGGCCAGCACCCGGACGCCTTCGCGCCCGCCGGCGAGGAACAGGTCGCGCACCGGCTTGGAGGACCCCACCACGACCAGCTCCGCGGCGGCGGCCATCACCTCGGCGGCGACCACGGGCTCGGACAGGCCGGTCAGCTGCTCGTCGACCACCGCCCGGGCCGCGCGCCCGGCGGCGAGCCACGGCTCCAGCCAGCTCGGGTCGGCACCCGTCCCGGGGCACGGCACGGCGGGCAGCACCCGGCTCGCACGGCGGGCCGGGTCCGACCACGAACCGACCGTCGCGACCACGTCGGACGGCGCGGACGCGACCAGCCGGCCCACCGCCCGGCTCAGGGTCGGGCGACCGACGACCAGGACCCGGTCCGGACGGTGCCGCTCGACCCACCCCGGCGTCCCGACGACCAGCTCCGCGGCCGCGACGACGCTCGCACCGGAGGCACCTGCGGACGGCTCGGCGACGACCGGCCAGCCGCGCGCCTGCGCCAGCCGCAGCGCAGCGGCGGCCGTCACGGCGTCGGTGTCACCGAGCACCACCACCGTGCGGTCCGGCAGGTCGTCGTCGACGCCCACCGCCGGCAGCGGGACGCGAGCGGTCCAGGGGGCACCGGCCGGCCGGCCGCCGAGGTCCTCCCCTGGCACCGCGTCCGGGACGAGCGGCTCACGGAGGGCGAGGTTGAGGTGCACCGGCCCGGCGGCGGTGCCGAGGTCGCCGAGCGCGGCCGACAGCGCCCGGCAGGTCATGCCGCGCCAGTAGCCCTCCTGCCCCGCCTCCGGTGCCCCGACCTCCACGAACAGCCGTACGGCGTCGCCGAACAGCTTGACCTGGTCCACGGTCTGGTTGGCGCCGGTGCCGCGCAGCTCCGGCGGCCGGTCCGCGGTGAGGGCCATCAGCGGCACGTGGGCGTACGACGCCTCGAGGACCGCCGGGTGCAGGTTCGCGGCGGCCGTACCCGACGTCGTCACCACCGGCACCGGTCGGCCGGAGGCCTTGGCCAGGCCGAGGGCCAGGAAGGCCGCCGACCGCTCGTCGATCTGCACGTGCAGGCGCAGCCGGCCCTCGCGGTCGGCGTCGTACAGGGCGAAGGCGAGCGGGGCCGAGCGAGACCCCGGTGACAGCACGGCCTCGGTCACGCCGCCGCGGACCAGCTCGTCGACGAGGACGCGGGCCAGCGCGGTCGAGGGGTTCACGCCCGCGATCCAAGCACCCGACCCGGACACCGTCACAGCAGGCGTCATAGGAGGCGTCACAAGAGGACGGCGCAACGGGACAGCCGGGCGTGCCACCACTGCTGGCGGTCCGGCGGCGCGGCCAGCTCCGCCAGCAGCGCCGGGTCCGGCTCGACCGTGCCCACGGCGATCGCACCGCCGTGGCCGTCGAGGGAGCGGCGCACCACGTCGGCCGCCATCAGCGAGGTGGTGGCGAGGCCGCAGGCGAAGGGCAGCTCGGGCAGCGCGGCGGCGAGCGCCACGCCGGCGCTGATCCCGACGGAGGTGTCGAGCGCGCTGGACACCACGACGGGCAGCCCGCACGCCTGCGCCACCTCGAGCGCCCGGGCCACACCGCCCAGCGGTGCGACCTTGAGCACCACCACGTCGGCGGCCCCGGCCAGCGCGACCTGCAGCGGGTCCTCGGCCTTGCGCACGCTCTCGTCGGCCGCGACCCGCACCTCCACGCCGGCGCGCGCGAGGGCCCGGCGCAGCGCCGCGAGGTCGGCCACCGAGGCACAGGGCTGCTCGACGTACTCGAGGTCGTAGGTGGACAGCGCGGTGACCGCGCGCAGGGCGTCGTCGAGCGACCAGGCGGCGTTGGCGTCGACCCGCACCCGGCCGTCGGCACCGAGCAGCTCCCGCACGGCTGCGACCCGGTCGAGGTCGTCCGCGAGCGACTGCCCTGCCTGGGCGACCTTCACCTTCGCGGTCGTGCAGCCCGGGAACCGGGCGAGCACCGCGGCCACGTCGGTGGCGGGCACCGCCGGCACGGTGGCGTTGACGGGGACCAGCC
>JBAVRG010000196.1:0-2567 GCA_049694795.1 Mycobacteriales bacterium | reverse complement strand
GTGCGGTCGCCGCCGCCGCCGAGCACGCGGCCGAGGGCACGGATGCGCCCAGCGACCTGTCCGGGCAGAGCGACTACCGCGAGCACCTGGCGCGGGTCCTCACCCGGCGGGCCGTGACGAAGGCCGCAGGGCTCTAGGTGGAGGGTCGGCGGGGGCTGCTGCCCCCTGGGGCGGGTTCCCCCGCCGACCTCGCCCGCCTGCTCGGCGAGGTCGACTACCTCGCCGACACCGGGGTCGCGACCGCGGCCTACCTGGCCCTGGCCCTGCCGCGCCCGCTGTTCCTGGAGGGCGAGGCGGGCGTCGGCAAGACGTCGCTGGCCCGGGCGCTGGCTGCGGTGCTGGGGGCGCCGCTGCTGCGGCTGCAGTGCTACGAGGGCATCGACGCCTCCCAGGCCCTCTACGACTGGGACTTCCCGCGTCAGCTGCTGCACCTGCGCGCTGCCGAGACCGTCGGCGCGGTCGACGCAGCCGCCCTCGAGGACGAGGTCTACAGCCGCCGCTTCCTGCTGGCGCGACCGCTGCTCGCCGCGCTGGAGACGACCCCGAGCGTGCTGCTCGTCGACGAGGTCGACCGGGCCGACGACGAGTTCGAGGCCTTCCTCCTCGAGGTCCTCTCGGACTACACCGTGACCGTCCCGGAGCTGGGCACGATCACCGCGGCCGTGCCGCCGGTCGTGGTCGTGACCAGCAACCGCACCCGCGAGGTGCACGACGCCCTGAAGCGCCGCTGCCTCTACCACTGGGTCGAGCACCCGGCGTTCGACCGCGAGGTCGCGATCGTGCGCCGCCGCGTGCCCGAGGCCTCCGAGCACCTGGCCACGCAGGTCGCCGCTGCCGTTCAGGCGCTGCGGGCGGAGGACCTGCTCAAGCCGCCCGGCGTGGCCGAGTCGATCGACTGGACGCAGGCGCTGGTCGCGCTCGGGGCCACGTCGCTGGACGTCGACACGGCCACCGCGACGCTCGGTGCGGTCCTGAAGTACCGCGAGGACCTCGAGCACGCCAAGCGCCTGGACGTCACCGCCCTGCTCGACCGGGCGCTCACGACATGAGGGAGCGGGACGCGACCGACAGCATGGTGGGGCTGGGCCGGACGCTGCGCGCCGCCGGGGTGCCCGCCACCCCGGACCGGGTGCACGCTGCGGTCGAGGCGCTCGCGCTGCTCGACCCGTCCCGGCGCGAGGACGTCTACTGGGCAGGGCGGCTGACGCTCTGCGGCAGCCCCGACGACGAACGCCGGTACGACGTCGTGTTCGACGCCTACTTCGGTGACCGGCCCGCTGCGCTCAGTCGCAGGCAGCGGGTGCTGGTGCCCCGCACCGTGCTGGTGGTCGACGAGCGCCCGACCGGTGAGGACGAGCCCGTCACCGGCAGCGCCGTCGCGGCGGCGAGCCGCGAGGAGCAGCTGCGGCACCGGGACGTCGCGCGGATGACGCCGGCCGAGCGCGAGGAGCTGCACCGGCTGCTTGCGCTCATGCGGATGCCCGGCGAGGCGCGCCGCACCCGGCGACGGGCCCCGTCGGCGCGCGGTGCGGTCGACACCCGGCGCAGCCTCCGGGCCTGGATGCGGGCGGGTGGGGAACCGGCGGTCCTGCACCACCAGCGGCCGCGCACCCGCCCGCGCCGGGTCGTGCTGCTGGTCGACGTGAGCGGGTCGATGGAGCGCTACGCCGGGGCGCTGCTGCGCTTCGCGCACGCTGCCGCCCGCAGGGGCAGCGCACCGACGGAGGTCTTCGCGCTGGGCACCCGGCTGACCCGGCTGACCCGCGAGATGGCGCACCGCGACCCCGAGGCCGCGATGGCGGCCGTGACCGAGGCGGTGCCGGATGCCGGAGGTGGCACCCGCCTGGGCTTGCTCCTCAAGGAGTTCCTCGACCGCTGGGGCCAGCGCGGCACTGCACGCGGGGCCGTCGTGGTGGTCCTGTCGGACGGGTGGGAGCGCGGGGACGTCACGCTGTTGGAGGAGCAGGTCGTCCGGCTGCACCGGCTGTGCCACCGCCTGGTCTGGGCCAACCCCCGCAAGGCTGCGCCGGGCTACGCCCCGGTGGCAGCGGGCATGGCCGCGGCCCTCCCGCACGTTGACGACTTCGTGGAGGGTCACAGCCTGGCGGCTCTCGAGCACCTGGCACATGTCGTGAGAGGAGCCGCACGTGCGTGACATCGCGGACGGGCTGCGCGCCCTGCTGCAGACGGGGCAGCCCTTCGGGCTGGCCACCGTGGTGAGCATCCGCGGCAGCGCCCCGCGCCCCGCGGGCGCGTGCATGGCCGTGGACGCCGACGGCGAGGCGCTGGGCAGCGTGTCCGGCGGGTGCGTCGAGGGCGCGGTCTACGAGGCGGCGGCCGAGGTCCTCGCCGGCGGTCCGAACGTGCTGCACACCTACGGCATCAGCGACGAGACCGCGTTCAGCGTCGGGCTGACCTGCGGCGGCATCCTGGACGTGCTGGTGCAGCAGGTCGGCCCGGAGCAGGCGGTGCTGCTCGAGGGCGTGCTCGACCTGCTGGAGCGGGAGGAGCCGGTCGCGGTCGCGACCGTCACGGCGGGTCCGGCGCCGCTGGGCGCGCTGCTGGTG
>JBAVRG010000195.1:0-1781 GCA_049694795.1 Mycobacteriales bacterium | reverse complement strand
CCGCGGGACCGCGGATCGCCGCCGCGCTCGAGGCGCTCGCCCTCACCGCAGCTGCGCAGCAGGCCGCCGCGGTCGACGTGAGCAGCCGCGCCGTGCTGGCCTCGGCCATCGACATCGCGGAGTGGGTGCTCCGGCACGAGCTCGCCGCCGACAGCCGCAGCGTGCTGGCACGACTCGGTGACGCAGCGCAGGCGCTGCTGCCCAGCCCCACGGCTCGGGCCATCGTCTCCGTGCACGACGAGGACGCCGTACGGCGGTGGGCGGACGGGCGCGGCATCGAGGTGGTCGCCGACCCGCACCTGCCGGCGGGCGACGCGCACTTCGAGAACGGCACCGGCTCGGTCGACGTCACCGTCGCCGCGGCGCTCAGGATCGCCGCGGAGTCGCTCGGCGTGGACCCGGCCCGGGGGGTGCGGTGACGGCGGCCGAGACCCTGCGGCCGCTGCTGCCGATCCGCGCGTTCGGGCGAGTCAGCCGGGTGGTGGGCCTGGAGGCCGAGTGCAAGGGGCTGCGCGGCTCGCTCGGCGACGTCGTCGCGATCACGGTCGGGGACCGGCGGGTGCCGGCGCAGGTCGTGGCGGTCCGTGAGGACGCCCTGCTGCTCGCGCCGTACGGCGAGCTCGACGGCGTGGCGCCCGGCGCGACGGTGGAGCCGACCGGGACCGGTCTGCGCATGCGCGTCGGTCCGGACCTCGCCGGGCGGGTCCTGGACGCGCTCGGCCGGCCGATCGACGGCGGACCGGCGCTGACCGGTGAGCTGACCGGCCTGGAGTCGCCGGTGCCGCACCCCCTCAAGCGCCAGCGCATCACCGAGCAGCTCCCCCTGGGCGTGCGCTGCCTCGACACGATGACGCCGTGCGGCCGGGGGCAGCGCGTCGGCATCTTCGCGGGCTCGGGCGTGGGCAAGTCGACGCTGCTCGGCATGATGGCCCGCGGCACCCGGGCCGACGTCATCGTCGTCGGCCTGGTCGGCGAGCGCGGCCGGGAGGTGCGCGAGTTCCTCGAGGACGACCTCGGCGACAAGGGCCGTGAGCGGGTCGTCTGCGTGGTGGCCACCTCCGACGAGCCGCCGCTCATGCGGCTGCGGGCGGCGTACACAGCGACCCGCATCGCCGAGCACTACCGCGACCAGGGCCTGGACGTGCTGCTGCTCGTCGACTCCCTCACCCGCTTCGCCATGGCCCGCCGCGAGATCGGCCTGGCCGCAGGCGAACCACCGGCGACGCGGGGGTACCCGCCCTCGGTGTTCGCCGAGCTGCCGCGGCTGCTCGAGCGGGCGGGACCGGGCGAGCACGGCACGATCACCGCGCTCTACACGGTGCTCGTCGAGGGCGACGACATGAACGACCCCGTCGCCGACCACGCCCGCTCGATCCTCGACGGTCACGTGGTGCTGTCGCGCCGCCTGGCTGCGGCCGGGCACTTCCCCACCGTCGACGTGCTCGAGTCGGTCTCGCGGGTCGCCGCGAAGGTCACCCCGAAGCCGCGGCTGCAGCTCGCCGCCCGGCTGCGCCGGCTGCTCGCGGCGGCCGACGAGGCCAAGGACCTGGTCGAGATCGGGGCCTACCAGCCGGGCAGCGACCCGGACGTCGACGAGGCCCTCGCCCGACGGGAGCTCATCTCGTCGTTCCTGCGCCAGCCGGTTGACGAGGTCGCCGACACCGAGCGGTCCTGGCAGCTGCTCTCGCAGGTGCTCGCGTGAGCCGCTCCCGCCTCGCCGCCCTCGTGCGCGTCGCCGAGCTGCAGGAGGCGGTGGCCCGCGGCGCCGCCGGCCGGGCGCT
>JBAVRG010000194.1:0-13736 GCA_049694795.1 Mycobacteriales bacterium | reverse complement strand
AGGGGGTGCGCCTCGTGGTCGTCGGCCGTGATCAGCACCGCCAGGACGATGATGGCGCCGTACAGGTGGTGTGCCACGCCCGGGCCGTCGCCGGCTCTCTCGAAGCGCAGGACGCGGCTGGTCAGCCGTTGCAGGGTGGGCACGAGCTCCGAGCCTGCACGGGCGAGTCCAGCGCTGCCTCATCCGCGACGGGTGAACCTGGCCGGGCATCACCCAGGTCGGATGATGCTCGACGAGCCGGATCTCCCCACGATCGGCCGATGACCAAGACTGTGGACATCCTCGAGGGCAACACCTTCGTCGTCAGCGACGAGCGCGGCGACATCGACGGCTCGCCGGTGGAGGCCCATGGCCTGTTCGACCGGGACACCCGCTACCTGTCGCGATGGGTCCTCACTCTCGACGGCGAGCGTCCGGCGACGCTGTCGGTCGACACCACCCGCTACTACGCGGCGCAGTTCTTCCTCGCCCCCGGGGTCGCCTCGGCCTACATCAACGCCAAGGTGGCGGTGATCCGGCAGCGCACCGTCCTGAACGGCTTCCACGAGACCATCTCGGTGACCAACCACGACTCGGCGCCGGCGACCTTCGAGGTGGCGCTCACTGCGGAGGCCGACTTCGCCGACCTCTTCGAGGTCAAGGACGCGACCGTCGCGCAGAAGCGCGGCCGTCCCTACCAGCGGGCCGAGGGCGACCGGCTGGTCCTCGGCTACGAGCGCGAGGCGTTCCGCCGCGAGACCTGGATCCGCGCGAGCGGAGACCCCACCTACGAGCAAACCGGGTTGAGGTTCACCCTCACGTTGGCGCCTCAGGAGTCCTGGAGCACCGACATCGACGTGCTGGCGGTGCGGGGGAGCGACCAGGAGCCAGCGTTCCCCGACAGCTCGGTGTGGGACGACCCCGAGAGCCGGCTGGGGCTGCAGCTGCTCCGGCAGAGCGTCCCGGTGCTCATCTGCAGCTGGCAGCCGCTCGAGCGGATCTACGAGAAGACCATGAGCGACCTGGCCGCGCTCCGCTTCGACCTGCCGATCAGCCCGGGGCGCTACCTGCCGGCAGCCGGCCTGCCCTGGTTCATGGCCGCCTTCGGACGGGACAGCCTCATCACCAGCTTCCAGGCGCTGCCGTTCATGCCCGAGCTGGCGCACACCGCGCTGGTCACGCTGGCGGACCTGCAGGCCGTCAAGCGCGACGACTTCCGGGACGCCGAGCCCGGGAAGATGCTGCACGAGCTGCGCTTCGGTGAGCTCACGGCGTTCGAGGAGCGGCCGCACTCGCCCTACTACGGCAGCGCGGACGGCACCCAGCTGTGGCTGATCCTGCTCGACGAGTACGAGCGCTGGACCGGCCGTGACGACGTCGTCCACGCGCTGGAGGGACCGGCCCGCGCGGCGCTGAGGTGGATCGACGAGCACGGCGACCGGGACGGTGACGGGTACGTCGAGTACGAGCGGCGCAACACCGACACCGGCCTGGAGAACCAGTGCTGGCGCGACTCCTGGGACTCCATCCAGTACGCCGACGGGACCCTCGCGTCCCTGCCGCGGGCGACCTGCGAGCTCCAGGGCTACGTGTACGACGCAAAGCGGCGCGCCGCCCGGCTCGCGCGCGAGGTGTGGGACGACCCTGGCTTCGCGGACCAGCTCGAGGAGCAGGCTGCCGACCTGAAGACGCGCTTCAACCGGGACTTCTGGCTGGCCGACCGCGGTTACTACGCGCTGGCGCTGGACGGGGAGAAGCGGCCGGTCGACAGCCTCAGCTCGAACCTCGGCCACCTGCTCTGGAGCGGGATCGTCGACGAGGACCGGGTGGAGCGGGTGGTCGAGCTCCTGATGGGGGAGCGGCTCTACTCGGGCTGGGGGATCCGCACGTTCGCCACCGAGCAGACCGGCTACAACCCGATCGGCTACCACCTCGGCACGGTGTGGCCGCACGACACCGCGTTCGCCGTACTGGGCCTGGCGCAGCACGGCTACACCGCCGAGGCTGCGCAGGTCGCCATGAGCCTGCTCGAGGCAGCGGAGCTGCTCGGGGGCCGGCTGCCCGAGGCGTTCGCCGGCTTCGCCCGCCAGGAGACGGCGTTCCCTGCCGAGTACCCGACCGCGTGCAGCCCGCAGGCGTGGGCCTCCGGCGCCCCGCTGCTGCTCATCCGGGCGCTGCTCGGGTTGGAGCCGGACGGTGCGATCCTCCGGTCGCGCGCGGCGCTCCCGGAGCAGATCCGCGAGCTGCGGCTGTTCCGCGTACCCGGGCGCTGGGGGGCGACCGATGTCGGTGTGGACCTGACCGGGCAGGTCCTGCGGCTGGACGAGGCGGCGACGCGAGAGCCCAGCCCGGTGCTCGAGGCCCTCATCGAGGCTGCGAAGCAGATGCCCGTGGACGCGACGCGTGGGCGCAGGGTGTCGATCGGGTTCGACCTGGGGGACGCCGGCAGCTACCGGGTGGTCGGTGACAACGGGAGGGTGTCGCTGGACAGCCACGCCGCGGCCGCCGACTGCGTCCTCAGCACCGACGAGGCGACGCTGGGCGAGCTCCTGCGCGGTGAGCGCAGCCCGACCACGACGCTGATGTCCGGGAGGGCGAGGCTGCACGGGGACGTCGAGCTGGCCACCCGGATGCTCGCCTTCCTGGCACGGTTGGGTGTCCGGACGGGCTGAGGTCACCCAGGATCGGTCGACCGCGGCTGCTCAGGTTCGGCGACAGGGGCTGCCTGACGGGCCAGCCCCTCCTGCACGGCGCCGAGCAGCAGTCGCAGGCCCAGGCCGATGAAGACCAGGTCCCCGATCATCTGGATGGTCACGGCGACGCGCGCCGCCTGGGACTGCGCGACGATGTCGCCGAACCCCACCGTGGCGAAGACCGTGACGGCGAAGTAGAGCGCGTCCACCCGTGACAGCGCCTGGGAGAACTCGCCCGTGTCCTGGCGCTCCATGACGAAGTACGACGTCGCGAACAGGAGCAGGAAGAGCGGGGCAGCGGTCGCCACGACCTCCAGC
Organism: Mycobacteriales bacterium; assembly: GCA_049694795.1. Classification (GTDB taxonomy): domain Bacteria; phylum Actinomycetota; class Actinomycetes; order Mycobacteriales; family SCTD01; genus RYN-111. The sequence goes on along the minus strand of JBAVRG010000194.1, from coordinate 10,746 downwards.
GCCCTCAGCCGCGGCGAGGCCGACAGCGTGATGGAGCGGATCTGCCACGCCAGGAGCAGGGTGAAGGCGACCAGCCCGAGGACCAGCAGGACGCCTCCCCCCACGTCGGGGGTCCCGCTGATGGGCACGAGGAAGTACAGGCACACCAGCGAGGTCGCCGTCAGGGCGGCGCGCAGGAAGGTCGCCGCAGCCGGGTGCCGGCGCCCGGAGGCGACGGGGGCGAGCCCCTCGCTCAGCCGAGGCGGTGGCACGGGCACGGCTTTGTCAGCAGGTGCTGGAGACGGCGGAAGCCAGTGCCTTCGTCGCGCTGCCCACGGCTTTGGTGGACGTCGCCAAGCCCGCCAGCGACGCCGCGCCGGGCGTTGCCTGGGCGGTGTCGACGCTCGAGGACAGGGCGCTCACGGAGGCGTCGAGCTGCGCGAGCTCGCTGGCGTACTGCGCCTTCGCATCGCTCTTGAGCGCCGTGAGCTGCGAGCGCAGCTCGGTGGCGTACTGCTTGAGGGCGGCCCCGGCACCCTGGGTGAGCGGGACGTCGCGGATGCCCGCCACCGTCTTCTGCAGGCCCTCGACGTCCTTGCAGACCGCGGGCTTCGCGTCGCTCCCGCAGCCGGCGAGCAGAGCGGTGACGGCAAGACCTGAGGCCAGCACGCTGGGGCGAAGGAAGGGTTCCATGCGCTGCAGCGTCCAGGCCCTCTGCTCCATTCGGCATCATCCCTCGCGGGTGAACCTGGCACCGCACGTCGCGAACCTCGCTCTTGCCTCAAAGCGTCCGAAGTTCCTGTGGGCGAGGACATCTCGTGGTGTGCACGGGGGGTGACCGGCCGGCTCCGTGGCGTACCCTTGGGTCAGCGGAGCTTGATCAGAGAGGGCCCGATCGTGGAGCTGAGCCTCGACGTACAGGCGGTGACGTTGGCCCAGGCCGTCGACGGGATGCGCCGGCCGTTCATGCGTGCCTTCGGCGTCAGCTGGGTGGGCCGCCGGCTCGCAGCCTGCGCCTGGCCCGCGTTCAGCGCTGCGCTGCTCCACGGCTCCGGCATCGCCGTCGCGCGCTCGCACGCCCAGGTGGCCGCCGAGGAGCGCAACGGCAGGACCATGCTCGTCGCGCGCTGGACCAGTCGCCGGATCGACCACGTCGTCGACCAGGCCGTCCAGCGCGCTGCCAACGCGGCCTGACAGCGCTCAGCTGCCGAGCAGGCGCGCCTTCTGGGTCTGGAACTCGGCCTCGGTGAGGATGCCCTGCTCCTTCAGCTCGGCGAGCTCCCTCAGCTGGGCCGTCATGGCGCTGGTGACTGCAGGCGGCTCGGGGGCGGGCGCGGCGTACTGCGGCGGCGGCGCGGACTGCTGCTGCTGCGCGTAGGCCTGGTCCTCCTGCGCGGCCCAGCGGCCGGCCTGCCGGCGTGACACCCGGTTGGACACCGCGGTGGCAGTACCGGCGACCACTGCGGTGCGTGCGACACCGCGTACAAGTCCTGGCATGACGTCCTCGTCCTCTCTCGCGCGGGGAGGCGGTCAGGCCTCCACCGACTCCATCGCGTCCAGGGAGGCGAGCAGGGCCTGCACCGGAATGCGTCCGCTCGCCACCAGCTGTGCCCCGTTGCGCCGAAGCGCGCGGGCCAGGGGAGCAGCCCACAGGTTCTCGTAGAGCAGGACCCCGCCGGCACTGCCCGGCTGCAGCGCCTGACTTGCCTCCCGGAGGTCGTCCTCGCCGAGGACCCCCGACGACGCGCCTTCGAACTGGGCAAGGTCGAGCGTTCCGTCCCCGTCGAGGTCGCTCACCACGACGACGGAGACCGTCCCGTCCAGGTCCTTGCGGACGAAGACCAGGTCGAGGACCCGGATGATGCCGCGGTCGACCAGGTCGACCAGCGCGGCCAGGCCCTCGCCGGTCATCCGGAACTGGGGGAACTCGATCACCAGGTAGTCGACGGGACCCATCTCGTCGAGCTCACGGACTTCGCCAGACACCACGGCACTCTCCTGCTCTCGGGCGTGCACCACTGCGGTCTCCCAGCATCTGCCCGAGGGCGGCAGCGGCGCGTCATCCGGTCCGGATGATGCGCCGCTCCTGGTCGGTTCCCCACCGTCGGTGGCGTGGCAGGCCGACTCATGCCTGCCGGGAGGCTCGCTTCCGGTGTCGCGCATCCGAGGAGGCCCATGACCGGCCGGCAGCTCCCCACGCTCCACGAGGCGCGTCAGCGGCTGGAGGAGCAGCGCTCCCGCAAGCCGCTGGTCGACAACGCCCTCCGCTCGATCCAGATCTTCGGCGACGCGGGCGGCGGGCTGCTCGCCGGCGCGATCGCGTTCCGGTTCTTCCTGTTCCTGGTTCCGTGCGTGTTCGTGCTGGTCATGGGGCTGGGGCTGGGGGCCGACGCCGCGGGTGCGGACGTGCAGGACGTGGCACGACGCGCGGGCATCGCCGGGGTCGCCGCGACCGCCATCACGTCGAGCGCGGACGCCTCCACCGTCACGCAGTGGGTCACGCTGGGCGTCGCCTTCGTCGCGCTGCTCACCGGTGCCCGCAACCTTGTCAAGGCCCTGTGGGTCGCGCACGCGCTCCTCTGGCGGGTTCCTGCCGGCAAGCCGCGGCACCCGATGCGCACGGGCCTGATGCTGATCGGCGGCTTCCTCGCCGCCTCCCTGCTGCTCCGGGTGGCCAACGGGATCAGGAGCATCTCCCTGGTGGGCTGGGTGCTGGCGCTGGCGCTCTACACGCTCGTCCCGGCGGCGCTCTGGCTCGCCTGCTCGGCGAGGCTGTTCCCGAGACGCCCGGGCGTGACGTGGCGGCACGTCCTTCCCGGCGCAGTCGTGTTCGGGTTGGGGGTGCAGGCCCTGCACCTGGTGACCGTCTTCTGGGTCGCTCGGTCGATCGAGTCCAAGTCCGAGGCGTACGGCGCCATCGGTGCGGCGCTGACGATCCTGCTGTGGGCCTACCTCATGGGGCTGCTCGTCACCGGCGCCGCGGCTCTGAACGCGGCCACCTGGCAGAGCCGCCGCCCTCCGGAGGGTCGTGGGAGCGACGGGAGCCGGGACGCTCCGCTGCGGTCGGGCGCCGCCAGGTGACCACGACCCCGGATCCGCGCCCGGTCCCGACGGAGCTGTTGGTGGCCGTCGACCTGGCCTTCGGCCTGGGCGTCACCGGAGGGCGCGTCGTGCGGCGGTCCGTGCGGACAGGCAGCCGCCTGCTGGCACCGGTGACGCCACTCGCGCGACGTGCTCTGAGACCTTCCTTGGTGGCTGAGCGGTACTGGCCCGAGAGCGTCCTGCGCCGGGTCGCCGGTCTGGGGGAGCGGCAGCGGTTCACCACGACCCAGGCGCTGCTGCCGCTGGCCCGCGCGCTCGTCCCCAGGGTCCTCGATGCCGTCCTCGACGAGGTCGACCTAACGCAGCTGGTCGCTGACCGGGTGGACCTCGACGTGCTCGCGGGTCGGATCGACCTGGACACCGCAGTGGCCCGCGTCGACGTCGACGCCGTCGTGGCGAGGGTCGACCTGGGGAGGATCATCGACAGGCTCCCCATCGACCAGGTGCTCGCCCGGATCGATCTGGACGAGGTCGCCGCGACGCTCGACGTGGATGCGATCGTGGACCGGGTCGACCTGATCGGCCTCGCCCGTTACGTGATCGACGGGGTCGACCTCCCCGAGATCATCCGCGAATCCACCGGCTCGATGGCGTCCGAAGGGCTCCGCGGTGTCCGGATGCAGACGATCGACGCCGACGAGCGCATCAACCGACTCGTCGACCGGGTCCTCCTGCGGCGACAGGGACGCCGTACCGGGGTGACGGGTGAGGCACCGGACGACCAGGGGGCACCGTGAGCGCCGCGGTCGGTGGGGAGAGCCGTCGTGGGCGGCAGCCCGCGGTGTCGCCGGTGCCGCGCGAGGGGCGGCCCTACCAGGGTCGGCGGGCCGGCGTCGTGAGCCGCCTGGTCGCCAACACGGTCGACTTCGTCGTGGTCGTGCTCGTCGTGGCAGGGGGCTACGCCGCGGTCAGCGCCGCGATGTTCCTGTGGTCGCCGTCGGGGTTCACGTTCCCGCAGCCCTCGAGCGCCCTGCTGCTGGTGAGCGGTGCCGTCGTGCTCTTCGTCTACCTGACGCTGTCGTGGGCCACGACCGGGAGGAGCTACGGCGACCACCTGCTGGGGCTGCGCGTCGTGAACTTCCGGGGCGAGCGGATGCACCTGTCCGGAGCGGCTGCGCGGGCCGCGCTGTGCGTCGTGTTCCCCATCGGGGTGCTGTACGTCCTGGTCAGCAGGGCCAACCGCTCAGTGCAGGACGTGCTGCTCCGGACCTCCGTGATCTACGACTGGGGGCCGGCCGCTCAAGGCGCCCTGCACGGTGACGACGAGCCCTGACCGGCGGGCTCGTCCGTTGCGGATGATGTCCGCGGGCCGACGGCGACGTCCAATGGCGGTCACCGCCAGGGAAGGGACGAGGGCGATGTGCCGCTGGCTTGCCTACACCGGGTCACCGGTGCTCCTCGACGAGCTGATCTACAAGCCGGAGCACTCCCTGGTGATGCAGAGCATGCACTCCCGCCTCGGCGTCGAGGCCACGAACGGCGACGGCTTCGGTGTGGGCTGGTACGGCGGGCAGCCGACGCCGGGTCTTTTCCGCAGCACGGAGCCGGCCTGGAACGACCGCAACCTGCGTGACCTGGCCGCCCACATCAGCTCCCCGTGCGTCTTCGCCCACATCCGCGCGTCGACCGGGTCCCCGGTGCAGCTGACCAACTGCCATCCCTTCCGGCGCGGCCGCTGGCTGTGGATGCACAACGGGCTGATCAGCGGCTTCCCCGAGGTCAAACGGGACCTGGCGATGACCGTGGACCCCTCGCTCTTCCCCGAGATCGAGGGCTCGACCGACTCTGAGGTGCTCTTCTTCCTGGCGCTCACCTTCGGGCTCGAGGACGACCCGGTCGCCGCGGTCGCACGTGCCGTCGGGCTCGTCGAGGACGTCGGGCGGCGTCACGGCGAGGCCTTTCCCGTGCAGATGACCGTCGCCACCACCGACGGCGAGTCGCTGTACGCCTTTCGCTACTCCAGCGAAGGACGGTCGCGGTCGCTGTTCCACAGCACGGACGTCGCCACGCTGCGCCACCAGTACCCGGACAACCCCGTGCTGCACCGGTTGTCGGTGGACTCGCGACTGGTCGTGTCCGAGCCGTTGGGCGACCTGCGCGGAGCGTGGCGCGAGGTGCCCGAGTCGACCTGCGTCGTCGCGCGGGGTGGCCACGAGGAGCTGCGCGCCTTCGCGCCGAGGGTGGGGGAGCACGTCGGGTGAGTGCGGGGCCCCCCACCGTCGGGGTGGAGGAGGAGTTCGTGCTGCTCGACCCCACGTCGGGGCAGGTGGCTCTCGCCGCGCCGGACGTGATCCGCGCCTGTCACGAGCCGGACGGCGTGGTCGCCGAGTCGATGACGTACATGGTCGAGACCCGGACCCCGATCTGCCGGTCCCTGGACGAGGTGCTGTGGTCGCTCCGCACGCACCGGGAGCAGCTGGCGACGCAGGCTCACGGCTGCGGCGCCGTCGCCGTCGCCTCGGGGGTGGCTCCGTTCGGCGTACCCGACCCCCCGCCGGTGACGGAAGACCAGCGCTACGCCGCCCTTCTCGCGCGCTTCCCGTTCGCCATGCGCACCACCGGGACCTGCGCGTGCCACGTGCACGTGGCGGTACCGAGCCGCGCGGTGGGGGTCGAGGTGCTGCTCCGGCTGCGACCGTGGCTCCCCGTGCTCGCGGCCCTGACGTCGAACTCGCCGATCTGGTGGGGGCGCGACGCCGGCTGGGCCAGCACCCGCCACGTCTTCGCCTCGCGCTGGCCCACGGCCGTCCCGCCGCTGCTGGTCGGCTCGGAGGCCGGGTACGACGACGCCGTGCGCGCGGTGGTCGCAGCGGGGGAGGCGCTCGACAGCCGCAGCGTCTACTTCCTGGCCCGGCTGTCTCCCCGCTACCCCACGGTCGAGGTGCGGATCGCCGACGTCTGCCTGAGCGCTGAGGAGGCTGCCGCCTACGCCGTGCTCGTGCGGGCCCTGGTGGCGCAGGCAATGGCCGGCCCCGCGAAGCAGCCGCCTGCACCTGCCTCACAGGACGAGCTGACCGCCGCCTGCCGGCACGCCGCGCACGTCGGACTGGCGGGCCGCCTCACGGACGGGGCTGGTGCGTGGGACCACGTCGACGCGCTGGTGACGCACGTCCTTCCCTTCCTGGACAGGTACGGCGACGCGGACCACGTACGGAGGACGCTCTGCCTCGTGCAAAGCGGCGGCGGCGGTGCCGAGCGCCAGCGGCGCATGTTCGAGCAGGCGTTGACCGCGGGCGAGTTCGTGGCGGCGCTCGCCGCGGCCACGACGGGCGGCCTGCGCTGAGCGGTGACGGGTCCCCTCGGCGCTGCGACCCTCGGATGATGGAGGACCGCTTCCTGGAGCACTACGTCCGCGAGATCGGCGCGCAGGCGGCTGTGGCCCGGCTGTCCGCGTCGGCGCTGGGGGAGGCCCTGGCCGGCGCGGACCCAGCAGCCGTGCCCGTCCTCGCCGCCGCGCAAGGTCTCGTCGGCGCCGCGCTGCAGGTCACGCGCCTGCTCTGGCCGCACCCCGCCGCCGTGCGCCCCGACGGCCGACCGCTGTCCACGGCTCAGGAGCGGCGACGGCAGTGGACGTCGGACCGTGCGCAGTCGCTACGGAGGGTCGTCGGTCCGATCGACGAGCAGTCCTCGGCACTGGGCCTGCGCGGTGCAAGGGGCGCGCTGGAGCGCTTCGACGAGTACGTCGACGCCTACCTGCTCGGGGTCGCCGACGGGACGCGGTCCGACGTCGCGGCCGACCTCGAGATCGGACCGCGAAGTGCGGTGGCCCCGCCCGTGGTCTGCCTGCGGCATCTCGACAGCGGCCCGGCGCTGCTGCTGTCGGTCCTCGACCGGGAGGTGGCGCTGCACCCGCTCATGGAGGAGATCGAGCGGGTCGCCGCGTTGGCGGACGCGTGGCGCCCCGCTGCTACGCCCAGCTGCTGAGAGCCAGCTCCTGCAGCGCCTCGGAGGGGCTCACACCAGCCTGCTCGAGCCGCACGAGCAGGCGGCCCGCAAGGCTGATCAGGCCGGACACGACGCCCACGAGAGCCTCGTCACCGCCTTCGTCGAGGTGACTGCCGAGCACCTTCAGCATCATCGTGTTGCCGTCGGGATCTCCCAACCAGGCCGTCATGATCTCGACGGCGTGGTTCAGGTTCGGTGTGTCACCAGGGGCCACAATCGGTGACTGTCGCGCGCCGAGAGCTGTTGCGCAATCACCTTCGGGTGTGTGTTGCGCAGCATCCGGTTGAGCATGACAAGACGGGTTTGTCTGCTGTTGCGTGGGACCTCCGATGTCCTTCCGGGCGCTTGCCGTCATCGGTGGGCGGGGCCCTACAGTCGGCGCATGGACGTCGCGGGGACGGCCCGGGCCGCGTTGATGGCGGGCCGTGTCGTGGTCGGCGGGGGCACCCTTGTCGCGCCGAGACGGATGGGTGCGGTCTTCGGCGTCGAGGCCGAGCACAACCCCGCGGTGTCGTACGTCGGTCGCCTGTTCGGGGTGCGAGCGCTCCTCCAGGTCGCCCTGCTCGGCACCGCCGGCTCCGACGATCGCGCCCGGCAGCTCCGGTGGGGCGTGGCCGTTGACCTCGTCGACGCAGCGGCCGCGGCTGCTGCCGGCCGCGACGGGGACCTCTCTCGCCGGGCCGCCGCCCTCGCCGGGGCCGCTGCGCTGGCTGAGGCAGGGCTCGGCTGTCTCGCGCTGGCTGCCGACAGGCCTCACTGCCGGTAGAGGCTGACCGCCACGCTGATCCCGGCGCCCGCTGCGACGAGGAGCACGGTGTGCGCGTCGGCCCACCTGCCTTGGCGCATCGCCGTCTCGATCGCCGCCACCGGTGCGGCGGTGTAGGCGGTGCTCATGTCCTCTCCCACGTGCAGCACCCGTGAGTGGCGGATGCCGAGGCGGTCGGCGAGGGCATCGGCGAAGCCGGGCGCGTGCGTGGCGATGAGCAGGTCGACTGCACCTGCCGTGACGTCGTGGTCGCCGAGGAACCTGCGGGCGACCTCAGCGGCGCAGTCGGCTGCGCGTTCGTGGTAGCCGGGCCGCTCCGTGACGACGAGGGTGTTGTGACCGTCCCGGGTGTGCGGGACGCGGTGGGGCGCCGGCTGCCAGGACCAGTGGCTCTGGGCGAGGCCCTCGAACTCGGGGAACGTCTCCGCGCGGTGGGCGACCAGCCCGGAGGTCTGCGCTGCCCACCCGAGCAGGAGGGCACCACCGGCTTCGGCGTAGGGCATGTGATCGGCGTGCACCGGGCCCGGCCCGGAGTCGCTGGCGACCACGACCCCCTGGTGGACAGCACCCGACTCGAGGAACCCGCGCACGAGGTGCGCTCCGGTGAGCACTCCGCAGGCCCCGTTGTCGAGGTCGAACGAGAACGTGCCGTGCCCGCCGGTGGGTGGGTGCTCGAGGTTGGCGCCGATGTCCTCCTGGATCAGGGCGGCAAGGGCCGGCTCGCCGAGCCCGCGTTCGCGGAAGACGCCGACGTTGACCAGCAGGTCGAGGTCGTCGGATGCGACACCGGCCTGCTGGAGGCACGAGGCGACCGCCGCGTCAGCGAGGCGCCGGGCGCCGTGCGTCAGCGGCCAGTGGCTCGGACGCGCCGTTGCTGCTGCCTGGATGACTGCTCCCATAGCCGTTCACCAGCTCATCCATCGTGAAGAAGACGAGGCCGATCTCCAGACCGGACGCGAGTGCCATCAGCAGCACCTTGTCACCCGGACGGAACCGGCCTTCCTGCAGGTAGCGGTACAGCGCGACGAAGTGCGTCGTGGACGAGGTGTTGCCGTACTCCTCGACGTTGACGACGGTGTGCTTCGGGGCCGTGCCGAACATCCGCCCGAACTCCTCGACACCCTTGCGGATCGCGCGGGCGGACGTCTGGTGGGGGATGAAGAAGTCGATGTCACCGAGCTCGATCCCGACCTCGCGCAACGCCTCCTCGACGAGCGGCAGCCCCTCGGCGATGGCGGCCTTGTGGATCGCCCGAGAGCGCGTGTACATCGACGCGGCGGGGCCGACCCGGCTCGGGTAGGCGAGGCACAACCGGCTGTGCTGCGACAGCGTGGTGAAGGCGGCCACGTCGATGCCCGGCCGGCCCTCGGGGGCCCGCTCGACGATGGCCGCGGCTCCGGCATCCCCGAGCGTCAGGGACGCGAGCTGGCGGCTGAGGACGTTGCGCACCTGCTGGCTGGCGTTGGTGCCCAGCTGCGAGATGCACTCCCCGCTGACGACCATGCCGCGCCGGATCTCGCCCCGACGGATGAAGTCGTTGAGGATGAACACGCCGGTCAGCATCCCGGCACACGCGTTCGACACGTCGAAGCTCATGGCCTGCGGCGCACCGATCGCGTTCTTCACGTACAGGCTCAGCGGCGGGTCGAGCTGCTGCTCGAAGCGCCCGCGGTACTTGCTGATGCTGCAGCTGATCACCATGTCGAGGTCGCCCGGCCCGTGCCGCGAGCGGGCGAGGCAGTCGCGTGCGGCCCCGACCGCAAGCGTCAGCGAGTCCTCACCGTCGACGGTGACCCGGCGCTCGTGGATCCCGGTGAGGCGCTCGAGCTGGATGCCCGTGCGGTGCCTGGTGCGCGACAGCAGGTCTGTGGTCGACAGCCGGGTCTCCGGCAGTTGCAGGCCGATGCTCTCGAACCGCGCCTGCGGCAGCGTCGCCGAGCCGTCGCCGTCGTGCGCGCTCTCGGTCACCATCCAACGGTCAGTGCGGGTCATGAGCCTCACCTCAGCTGCGTGCTGCCTTACTGCTGAAGCCTGATCGCTGTCCCCGCCGGTTGCCAGGGCTGAAGGTCACCTCGTGGCGAGGCCCCCGCTCAGACGCCGGCCGCGGCGTTGAGCGTGTTGAGGGTGCTGGTCGCCTCGATGTACTCCCCGACCCAGCGCTCGATGACGGCCGCGGTCTTCTCGACCTTCTCGAACTGCCCGACGACCTGGCCGACCGGGTTGAAGGCCACGTCGATGCTCTCGTCCGGGGAGCGGTGGGTGGCCGCGACGGCCATGCCCGACACCATGTACTGCAGGGGCATGCCCAGCGGCTCGGGGTTGCCCGGCGTCTCCCAGGCCTCGGTCCAGTCGTTCTTGAGCATGCGGCAGGGCTTGCCCGTGAACGACCGGCTGCGCACCGTGTCGCGGCTGCTGGCCTTGATGTAGGTCTCCTGCTGGACGGGGGTGTTCTCGGCCTCCTCGACCATCAGCCACTGCGACCCCGACCAGGCGCCCTGGCAGCCGAGCGCGAGCGCAGCGGCGATCTGCTGGCCGCTGCCGATGCCGCCGGCCGCGAGCACGGGGACGGGCGCGACCTCCTTGACGACCTGCGGCCACAGCACGATCGACCCGACCTCCCCGCAGTGGCCGCCGCCCTCGCCGCCCTGGGCGATGATGATGTCCACGCCCGCGTCGGCGTGCTTCTTTGCCTGGTACGGCGAGCCGCACAGCGCCGCGACCTTGCGGCCTTCGGCGTGGATGTGCTCGATCATGTCGGCCGGCGGGGTGCCGAGCGCGTTGGCGATCAGGGTCATCTTCGGGTGCCGCAGCGCGATGTCGACCTGCGGGGTCGCGGTCGCCTCGGTCCAGCCCAGCAGCTGCAGCGAGTTGTCCTCGCCCTCAGCGGGCAGCGGGACCCCGTGGTCGCTGAGCAGCTTGCGGGCGAAGTCGAGGTGCTGCTGGGGGACCATCTG
>JBAVRG010000193.1:0-5244 GCA_049694795.1 Mycobacteriales bacterium | reverse complement strand
GAGCAGGTGCGCGGCGACCTGCTCGTCCGCGGCCCCCGCGGCCTGCAGCACCGTCGCCGCGCGCTGGTGCTCCAGCTCGCGCTGCCCTGCCGGCAGGTCGCGGTAGACCGCGTCCCGCACCAGCGGGTGCACGAACCCGAGCGGCGTCTCGCGCCGTACCACCTCGGCCCGGGCCAGGTCCGCCAGCGCAGCTGCGGCGTCGGCCTCGGGCAGGTCGGCCAGGGCGGCAACCGTCGGCAGCTGCGCCCCCTCCCCCAGTACGGCGACAGCGCGCGCGACCGCCGTGAGCTCGGGCGGCATCCTGCGCAGCCGCATGAGCACCATGCTCGAGACCGCTCGCGACCCGACCGCCATCACCGTGTCGGCGTGCGAGGCGTCCGGCGGCACGCTCTCGACCTCCAGCGCCCGCAGCAGCTGCCGCAGCAGCAGCGGGTTGCCCCTGGTCGTCTGGTGGCACGCGGCGACGAAGCTGGGCGCGGCCTGCTCACCGAGCCGGTCGCGCACCATGCGGGCGGTCGCCTCGGCGGACAGCGGCTCGGGCCGCAGCGGCGGCGCCGCGACGTCGTACAGGTCGGCGAGCAGCAGCTCGTCGTCCGGCTTCTCGCCCGTGCGGATGGTGCCGACCAGCAGGACCGGCAGGGTGTCGAGCCGGCGTGCCAGGTAGGTGAGGAAGCGCAGCGACCCGCTGTCGCACCACTGCAGGTCGTCGACCATGACCACCAGCGGCCCGTCCGCGGCGAGGTTGACGGTCAGCCAGAACAGCCCGTGCAGCACGGCGAAGGAGCCGTCCGCTCTGGTGTCGACCTCGTCGAAGACCCCCCGCGCGCTCGCCGCCGCCCCACCGAGCAGCTGCTCGCGCCGGGCGGGGTCGGCGAGCAGCGGCTCGAGCAGCTGTCGGACCGCACCGAAGCCGAAGGACTTCTCCAGCTGGCTGCCCCGGGCGAGCAGCACCGGCAGGCTGCGCTCGGCGGCGAGCCTGCGTGCCTCGACCAGCAGCCGGCTCTTGCCGATGCCGGCGGGCCCGTCGATGAGCAGCACCTGCGAGCAGCCGCGCGACACCTCGTCGAAAGCGGCCTGCAGCGCGTGCAGCTCGCGGTCGCGGTCGACCAGGTCCTCTCCTGAGGAGGCTGCCGTGGTGAGGCTCGTGGTCGGCCCGGTCGCCACCCGCTGCGCGGGGACGTCCAGGGTCGGCGACTGGTCGAGGACCTCCCGCTCCAGCTGCCTGAGCGCCGGTCCGGGGTCGACGCCGAGCTCCTCGGCCAGCGTCTCCTTGGCCCGTCTGAGAGCGGCGAGGGCGTCGGCCTGCCGCCCCGAGCGGTACAGCGCCAGGACGAGCAGCCGCCAGCGCTCCTCGCGCAGCGGCTCCTCGGCCACGAGGCTCTCGAGGTCCGGCACGCACATCGCCGCCTGGCCGGAGCGCAGCCTGGCCTCGAGCAGCTGCTCGCGGGCGACGTTCTTGAGCTCGGTGAGCCGGGCGATCTCGGCCGCCGCCCACGGCTCGTCCGCGTAGTCGAGCAGCGCCGGGCCGTTCCACAGGTTCAGTGCCCTGGACAGCAGGTCGGCCGCCACAGCGGGGTCGGCGGCCGCCTGCGTGACGAGATCCTCGAACTCCCAGGCATCGACCGCCTCCTTCGGGAGCCGGATCGCGTAGCCCGGGCCCTCGCTGACGATGACGCCGGCCCGGGCGCGGGCGGTGGCGCTCGGCTCGAGCCGTCGGCGCAGGTGCGAGACGTAGGACTGCAGCGCGCCGCTCACGTTGCCGGGCAGGTCCTCGCCCCAGACGCCGTCCGCGATCTTGTCGGCGGGGACGACCTCGGAGCGGGCGATCAGCAGCTGCGCGAGGACGGCGCGCTGGCGCCGGCCACCGAGGTCGACGGGCGCGCCGCCGAGGGTGGCCGTGAGCTCGCCGAGCACGCGGAGGCGCAGCCCTCCCGACTCGCTCCGCACTGCACCCCCCACACGCGCCCCCCTGCCCTCGTGCCGCGCCAATGTACGACGCAGCGGGCGCGCCGAGAAGGGCACCGTCTCGGTGCCGGCCGCTACGAGCGCTGCTTCTTCTGGGCGTACATCGCCTCGTCGGCGAGCCGGACGATCTCGTCCGCCGCGAGGTCGCAGCCAGTGGCGACGCCGACACTGGCCGTCACGGTGAGGCGCTTCCCGCTCGTGAGGACGGGCCGGCGCAGGCTCCTGCGGATGTGCTCGGCCACCTCGGCAGGGTGGCTCTCGTCCGTGACGTCCTCCAGGAGGACCGCGAACTCGTCCCCGCCCATCCGGGCGATGGTGTCCCCCTTGCGCACGCTCGCGCGCAGCCTGCGCGCGACAGCGACCAGCACGTCGTTGCCCGCAGCGTGCCCGAGCTCGTCGTTCACCTTCTTGAAGGAGTCCAGGTCGACGAACAGCACGGCGACCGGCAGACGGGTGCGCGACGCGTGGTCGAGCGCGTGCGTCAGCCGGTCGAAGTAGAGCGTCCGGTTGGCGACCCCGGTGAGCGGGTCGTGCAGCGCCTGGTGGGCGAGCCGCTGCTCGACGTCCTTGCGCCCCGTGACGTCGTGCGCCGACAGCAGCGTCCCGAGGCGTCGCGACCGACGGTCGATCAGGGGCGAGGCGTGCAGCTCGTAGATGCGGCCCGCGACCCTCTCCTCCACCGGCTGGTCGGTGCCGACCAACCCGATCGCCTCCTCGGCGTGCGGCAGGAGCGTGCCGACGGGCAGGCCGACGAGCCGGTCGGCGGGCAGGCCGAACGACGCGACGGCCGCGGGGTTCAGGTCGATCACCCGGTGCTCGGGGTCGAGCGTGACCACGAGGTCGTCGGTCACCGTGAACGCCTGGCTGCGGGCGACCGGGCGCGCCCCGACCAGCCGGAACCGCATCACGCCCCAGACCAGGACGACCCCTGACCCGAGAAACGCGAACGGCGTCAGGTCGACGGTGTCGAAGGGTGCGACACCGGCGTTGAACAGCAGGTTGCAGACGAACGGTACGGCGAGGCTGGCCACGAGCACGGTCGACTGCCGCCGGTAGATCGGCGACATCCGGCCGAGCCGGACCACGAGCATGGCGGTCGCTGCCCACAGCACGAGGTAGGTGTAGACGCTGTGCGGCCAGAACAGCACGCCCGTGCCGGCGACCCGCGACGAGCCCGAGGGGTAGACCCGGATCAGGTCATGGGTGCCCTCGTTCACGAGGAGCAGCAGGACGAGCAGCGGCTCCACAGCGAGGAGCAGCAGGACCCGTCGCCGCAGCCAGGTGCGACCGGTGTAGGTCGCCACGAACGCCACCCACGCGGGCGGCAGCGCGCAGATGCCGACGTACTTCAGGTCGCCCCAGGCCTGCCGGTCGGACGAGGCGGAGGACGCCAGCTCGAGCGAGTAGGCGGCTGCCCACGCACCGGTGGCGAGCAGGACGAGCATCAGCCAGGCCGCGCTGCTGTCGAAGCGCTCGTCGGCACGACGTCGCCACACGACGGCCGCGAGCAGCACGAAGCCGACAGCCGCGACCAGCGTGAGCACCCCACCGGGCGACCACTGCCAGGTCATGACCGCCCCCCGACTGCTGTCGCGTCACCATGATCCTGCCTTGTGCGGCAGGGCTTGTGCAGAGCCGGAGGTACGGCCCCGCTGGGCCGGAAGTCCCTGCACGGGAGCAAAAGCGCTGAAGCCAGGACATCCGGCTAGCTCCCCGCGCGCCGCCCGCGGAAGTAGCCGAGGGCACCCGACGTGCGCAGCGAGACGTCCTCCAGACCTGCTGCGGCCAACCACTGCGTCAGCTCCGCGCGCGTGGCACTGCGACCGAGCAGACCGCCGACCCGGCCCACGCGGCGCAGGACGTCGTACCGGCGACCGGTGTCGTTGAGGAAGGCGCTGCCCGTCAGCACGCCGCCGGGCCGCAGCACCCGGGCGATCTCGTGCACGGCCGCCTCCGGGTCGGGGAAGCAGTGCAGGCCGGTGAAGGAGACGCACAGGTCGACCGCGCCGTCGCGGACGGGGAGGTGCTCGACGTCGGCCTGGACGTAGGCGACTCCGGGACGCGGGTGCCGGGCAGCGGTGCGCGCGAGCATCGCCGCGGAGATGTCGGTTGCGAGGTAGCGCACGCGCTGGTGGTCCCGCAGGCCACGCAGGGCGACGCCGCCGCCGCACGGCACGTCGAGCACCGTCGCGCCGTCGGGCAGGCGACCGATCTCGGCGGCTGCGGAGTGGAGCAGCCGCACGTCGCTGCCCATCCCCACCTGCCAGGCCGCCCGCGCGAGCAGCTCGCGCTCGACCACGAAGTCGTAGACCGCAGCCCACGGGTGGTCGGCCCGCCAGACGTCGCTGACCCGGCGGAGCCGGCTCAACGCTGCAGCCCGAACGCGCGGCCCAGCGACGTCGCGGTGACGGCGTCGCGCAGCGGCGGAGCCCCGCTCAGCTCGGAGGCCCAGCGCGACAGCGACCGGTGCGACAGCGAGGTCCCGACCGTGCTGCCGTGCAGGCCCGGCGCGAGCACGACCGTCAGGACGGTGTTGTGCTCGCCGTGGTCGTCCTCGTCGAACGTCACCACGACAGCGAGCCGTCCGGCCCGGAAGTCGGGGCCCTCCATCAGCACCGGCAGCCACCCGCGCAGCCACGCGTCGGCGGTCTCGAGCGAGCAGCTGTGCCCGTCGTCGCAGATGTCCGGCACCACCATCCCGACGGTCGGCAGCCGGCCCGCGTCGACGTCCGCGCGCAGCGCACCACCGGCGGGGGTGCCTGCCGGCACGTCGAACCGACGGCAGGCCGCCCGCTCGGCAGCGAAGTACGCCCAGGGGTTGTGCTTGACCGCGTAGCGGCTGGTGGTGCTGGTGGAGCACGGGCTCGGCATCGACTCCACGTACGACTTCGCGGTGCGGTGCCGGGCGAGCGCCTGCCCGAACACGCTGGCACCGGCCAGCGGGTGCGCGCTCGGACCGCGGTCGTCGACGACCCCGAACGTCGACCCGCCGGCCAGCGCGAGGTAGTTCGGCAGCGACGGGTGCGCCACGGCCCGGTAGCCGGTGGTCCGGCCGTAGCGGCGACCGAGCGACGCGAGGTACGGCATGGACCGGAGCGCCTGGGACTGCCCGTGGTTCTCCTCGACGATCACCAGCAGCTTGGTGGGCCGCGTGATGGGCCGCGTGGTGGGCGACGTGCTGGACAGCGCAGCTGCGCCGGTGCTGGTGGTCGCGGCCGGGCTGCTCGGCACCGCCTGCGGGCGCGGCGTCGGCTGCGCGCACCCCGCGAGCACCAGCAC
>JBAVRG010000192.1:0-3682 GCA_049694795.1 Mycobacteriales bacterium | reverse complement strand
CTGGTCCGCGAGACCGTCCCCGACGTGACGCTGCTCACGGGCGACCTGACGGACTTCTCGAGCCTGCTGCGCGCGCTGGAGTCCTCGCAGCCGGCCGAGGTCTACAACCTGGGCGCCATCTCCTTCGTCGCCTACTCCTGGGAGAACGCCCACGTCACGTCGGACGTGACCGGCCACGGCGTTCTCAACATCCTCGAGGCGACCCGGCTCTGGGCCGGCAGCGACCTGTCGAAGGTGCGCTTCTACCAGGCGTCCAGCTCGGAGATGTTCGGCAAGGTCCAGCAGGTCCCGCAGTGCGAGTCGACGCTGCTGTGGCCGCGTTCGCCGTACGGCGTCGCCAAGGTCTTCGGTCACTACATGACCATCAACTACCGCGAGTCCTACGGCATGCACGCCTCGAGCGGCATCCTGTTCAACCACGAGTCCCCGCGCCGCGGCCCTGAGTTCGTGACCCGCAAGGTCTCGCAGGCGGTGGCGCGCATCTCCCTCGGCCTGCAGGACTCACTGTCGATGGGCAACCTCGACGCCAAGCGCGACTGGGGCTTCGCCGGCGACTACGTCGACGCGATGTGGCGGATGCTGCAGCAGGACGAGGCCGACGACTACGTCGTCGCGACGGGCGAGACCCACACCATCCGTGAGCTGCTGGACGTGGCCTTCGCCCGGGTCGGCATCGACGACTGGTCGAAGTACGTTCTCCAGGACCCGCGCTTCATGCGGCCGGCCGAGGTCGACCTGCTCATCGGCGATGCGTCGAAGGCCGCGGACAAGCTCGGCTGGAAGCCCACGGTCGGCTTCGCCGAGCTGGTCAACATGATGGTCGACAGCGATCTCGCGCAGCAGAAGAAGCTCGCCGGCCTCTAGCGGATGACCACCGCGCTCATCACCGGGATCACCGGGCAGGACGGCGGCTACCTCGCCGAGCGCCTGCTGGCCGAGGGCTGCGCGGTGCACGGGCTCGTCCACGACGGCGACCCGCACCTGGAGGACCTGCAGGCGCGGTGCCCGACGGTGACCCTGCACCGGGGAGACCTCACCGACGAGGCGTCGCTCGCCGCGGTCGTCGCCGCGGCGGACCCGGGTGAGGTCTACAACCTCGCGGGCATCAGCTCGGTGGCGTTCTCCTGGGAGCGGCCGGTGCTCACCGCGGACGTCACCGCGCTCGGTGCCGCGCGGCTGCTCGAGCAGGTCTGGCAGCAGCAGGAGCGCACCGGCCGGCCGGTGCGCTTCGTGCAGGCGTCGAGCGCGGAGGTCTTCGGTGAGGCGGAGGTGGCGCCTCAGGACGAGTCGACCCCGCTGCGCCCGACGAGTCCCTACGGCGCAGCCAAGGCGTTCGCGCACCAGCTCGTCGGGGTCTACCGCGGCCGCGGGCTGCACGCCGTGAGCGCCATCCTCTACAACCACGAGTCGCCCCGTCGACCGCCCACCTTCGTCACACGCAAGATCACCCGGGCTGCGGCCCGCATCGCGCAGGGGCTCGACCACGAGCTGGTGCTCGGCAACCTCGACGCGCGCCGCGACTGGGGCTGGGCCCCCGACTACGTCGACGCGATGGTCCGCGCAGCCCGGCACGCCGAGGCCGCGGACTACGTCGTGGCGACCGGCGAGGCGCACTCGGTGCGCGACTTCGTCGCCGCAGCCTTCGCCCGTGCCGGGATCACCGACTGGGAGCGCTTCGTCCGGGTCGACCAGGCGTTCGTCCGACCTGCCGACGCGTCCCTGCAGGTGGGCGACGCCAGTCGGGCCAGGGCGCAGCTCGGCTGGCAGCCCACGGTGGGCTTCGAGGAGCTGGTCGGCCGGATGGTCGACGCCGACCTGCAGGCAGTGCCCGCGACCTGAGGGGTCTCAGGCCGAGACGGAGGGCAGCTCGTCGCTGTCGGACTCGAACGGCACCGACACGAGGCCCGGCAGCTCGCTGCTCTGCACCCTGAAGACCTCGTTGAAGGCGCGCGCCGACGTGGGCGCGCCGGTCGTCCCGTCGTGCAGGCTGACGGCCAGGCGGAAGGCGCCGTTCAGCTGCGGCAGGCTCGGAACCGCGAAGCGCACCCGGAAGCGGCCGGGACGATCACCGAGCTGCGCGGCGCTCCGCATCGACCAGATCGGGATGTTGCCCACGCCCATGACGACGACCATGACGTCACCGAGGTAGTCGGTGTCGTCCGCGACGTCGACGTCGACCCGCACGTGCGCCGGTCGGCCGGGCCGCAGGACCTCCGCAGCCGGGCCGTCCGGGGAGTCGCTCACGACCGCGTCGGCGATGGTCATGCCCTGCTTCGGCGTGAGGTCCGCGGGCGGCGCAGGCTCGTCCGTACCGAGGATCTTGCGGAGCGTCCCGACGGCGAACTCCGGGTCGCCGTCGAACTGCACCTGCCCGTCGGCGACTACGACGGCCCTGGTGCAGAGCTCCTCCACCAGGTTCAGCGAGTGCGTGACGAGCAGGATGGTGCGCCCGGCGCGCTGGAACTCCGCGATCTTGGCCAGGCACTTGCGCTGGAAGGCCTCGTCGCCGACGGCCAGGACCTCGTCGACGAGCAGCACGTCGGGGTCGACGTGGACGGCTATGGAGAAGCCGAGCTTGACGTACTCACCACTGGAGTAGTGCTTGACGGGGTCGTCGATGCGGGCGCCCTGCTCGGAGAAGTCGATGATCGACTCGAGCATGTCGTCGACCTCGCGCCGGCTGAGGCCGAGCAGCGCGGCGTTGAGGTAGATGTTCTCCCGCCCGCTGAGCTCGCCGTTGAAGCCGGCCCCGAGCTCGAGCAGGCTGGCGACCCGCCCGATGACCTCCACGCTGCCGCTGGTGGGGCGCAGGATCCCGGCCAGGACCTTGAGGGTGGTCGACTTGCCGGCGCCGTTGGGCCCGATCAGGCCCACCGTCTCGCCCTGGCCGATCGTGAGGTCGATGTCCTTGAGCGCCCAGAACTCGCCGCCCGGGGCCTTGGGGCTGCCGAGCAGGCGCTCCTTCAGCGAGGTGGCCCGGCCGCTGCTGTGGACGAAGCGCTTGGAGACGCCGCGGGCGACGATGACGGGTGCGTTCACAGCTCTTCCGCGAAGTCGGCCTGCATCCGGCGGAACAGCCGGCGGGCGAGCAGCATCAGCACCAGTGACACCGCGAAGCCGATGGCCAGGTTGCGGAAGTAGAACGCGTACCCGCCGTCGGCCAGGGCGTGCCCCGGCAGGTGGCTGTTCTTGTCGACGTACCGGTCGTTGACGAAGATCGCGCGCTGGAAGGTCGAGACGACCGTCGCCATGGGGTTGAGGAAGTACACCCAGAACCAGCTGTGCAGCTGCTGACGGACCAGGATGGCGGGATAGACGATGGGGTTCAGCCAGAACCACACGAGCAGCGCGATCTCGACGACGTGCGCGGTGTCGCGGTAGCGGACGTTCAGGGCGGCAGCGAAGTAGCTCAACGAGGTGGCGAACAGCACGAGGAGGCCGATGGCGGGGACGATGAGCAGGAACGCCACGCTGTAGACGTGCCGGACCGCCGCGGTCAGGACCAGCACGGCGCCGAGCTGCAGCGCGAAGTGCACCATCGCGTAGCCCACTGCCGACAGCGGCAGCACCTGCAGGGGGAAGCGGACCTTCTTGACCAGGCCCGAGTTGCCCACCACCGAGCTCGCACCCGCGGTGACGGCCCCGGAGAAGGCCGTCCACGGGAGCAGCCCGGCCACGATGA